>NZ_JBEXYF010000013.1:0-203618 GCF_040630775.1 Nocardia sp. NPDC005745 | reverse complement strand
ACGTCCTGTGGGCACTGCTGCGTGACGGTCGGGAATTCACCAACGCCACGCCGTCCCCCGCAGGGCTGGTGGCTTGACACGGTCATTGAGAGTCCCTTCGATCGCGGGCGGCGCCGCCCGAATGAATGCGAGGATATCGCTCTCTTCCTATCACTGTGCGGCTGAGGAGCCCCGGCGAGCAGGCGCTACGCTCGTCGCGTGCTGCTTTCCGATCGTGACATCCGTGCGGAGATCGCCGCTGGGCGTCTCGGGGTCGAGCCGCTGCTGGAGAACCTGATCCAGCCGTCGAGCATCGACGTGCGCCTGGACCGGATGTTCCGGGTGTTCAACAACACCCGCTATACCCACATCGATCCCGCGAAGCAGCAGGACGAACTCACCAGTCTGGTCGAGCCGGCCGACGGTGAACCGTTCGTGTTGCACCCCGGCGAGTTCGTGCTCGGCTCCACCCTCGAGGTGTGCACGCTGCCGGACGATCTGGCCGGACGGTTGGAGGGCAAGTCCAGCCTGGGCCGATTGGGCCTGCTGACCCACTCGACCGCGGGCTTCATCGATCCCGGGTTCAGCGGGCACATCACGCTGGAGCTGTCCAACGTGGCCAATCTGCCGATCACGCTGTGGCCCGGTATGAAGATCGGCCAGTTGTGCCTGCTCAGGCTGACCAGCCCGGCGGAGCATCCGTACGGCAGCACCGTGGCGGGTTCGAAGTATCAGGGCCAGCGCGGGCCGACTCCGTCGCGGTCCTATCTCAACTTCCCGATTCCGGCCGACGCGGTCGACGCCGCCGAAACACGCTGACCGCCGGGTCCGCTTCGTCGACTGTGGGGGAGAAGCGGACCCGGCGGACGGCGGCGGGGATCTGATCGCGGAGGTGATCAGTCCCCGCCGCCCGCTCCCACCGCGAGCGCCGTAGTGAGGATGACGGACAGCGGTGGAAGCGCGTCACCGCGGCTCGGCGGGCTGACCCAGAAGCACCCTTCCCGGGTCCAGCGACCGAGACCGGTCGGCAACATCACGGCGCTGCCCACGGCGGGCAGGCCGATATCCAGCCGATTGAGCACCTCGAGCACCTGCGGTCCCGGTCGACTGTCGGGCTCGGCGAGGAAGCTCCATCGGATCTGCCTGGCCAACATGGGACCCCTCGTTCCCTGCTGTTCCAGTGCGACGCGGACCTTTTCGGCACGCGCGGTCGGCAGGTGGACTACGCAGACGCGACCGGTGACCGGCAGCATGGCGAAACCGCCACGCTCGGTGACCGGCAACCCGAACTCGTGCCGATAGAACGCCACCCAATCGTCGACGGTCCTGAGTTTCTCGACATTCACGGCGAACTCCTTGCCTTCCGACTCAATGTTCGCGGCCCGCAGCGTGATTGGGTATCGCCCGTCAGCCCCCTTACCGCTGCCCTTCGGCTGCCTTTGATACCGATCGCAATTCAGCTGTGGCCGCGCTCACAAAGCGCTCGTACTCTGGAAGGGGTTCGTTCGGAAGGGATGGCACCGTGGTCAGGCATTGGTCAGGCAAAGAGGCCCGCGCCCTTCGCGATGCCAAGCGGATGAGCATCAGGGAATTCGCCGCCCATCTGGGTGTGCACGAACGCTTGGTGTCGAAGTGGGAAGCCGGGGGCGTCCGGGTTCATCCACGACCGATCAACCAAGCCGCTCTGGATACCTCACTGGCCAGGTCCGACGATGTGGTGCGAGCCCGGTTCGCGGCTTTGATCGATCAGCCCTCGAGCGATCGAGCCGTCCCGCCGGGATTCGATGCGCGCGCCGACGCCTCGGCGCGCGTTGATTATTCGAGTGACGCGGACCTTTTGGCTCTCATAGACGCCGGTGCGATGAGAGGTGTTGCGTTAGCAGCGATTTCGGAGAGGGATCTGATCATGGCGGCTGCCCACGAGGCCAGCGAGCACGCCGGCAAGGCCGAGAGCACCAATGTCGGTGCGAGCACATTGGAACAGCTCGACGCGGATGTGGTGCGCATCGCGAACGACTACGTTCGTATTCCGCCGGTGCCGATGATGGTGGACATGGTGCGGGTGCGCCGCCGGGTGTACCGATTGCTGGAAGGCCATCAGCGGCCCTCCGATACCGGTCATCTGTATCTCTTGGCGGGCACGCTCTCGGGTCTGCTCGCCAACGCGAGCACCGACCTGGGCTACTACGACGCGGCCGGGGAGCAGATCCGTGCCGCCTGGGCCTACGCGGAGCTGTGCGGGCACAACGGGCTTCGCGCCTGGACCCGCGGCATGCACGCGCTGATCGAGTATTGGTCGCAGCGCCCCCGCCGGGCGGTTCAGCTCGCCCAGAGCGGGCAGGAGTTCGCCGAGTCGGCGACCGCGCAGGTGCGCCTGCTCAACATCGAGGCGCGCATCTGGTCGGCGCTGGGCAGCGCCGCGGACACCGATCGCTGCGTCCGGGCGGCCGACGACGCCCGCGAGATCGCCGCGACCGACACCTTGCACGACGAAGTCGGCGGGGTCTTCGGCTTCAACGACGCCAAGGCCAATTACTACGCAGGCGCCACCTATATCCACCTCGGTCAGGCGGAACGCGCGCTCGGCGCCACGCAGCGGGCCATCGAGCTGTACTCGAACGGGCCGTCCGAACAGCGCTCCTACGGCGCGGAAGCCTTGGCCAGGGTCGACTGCGCGGCCGCTCACCTGATCAACGGCAGCCTGGACGGTGCGGCCGAGGCGCTGCAACCGGTGCTGGGGCTCGAGGAGGACAAACGCATCGCGCAGCTCGAGGAGCGGCTGACCGATATGCGCAGGGGGATCGCGGCCCCTGCCTTCCGCGACTCGGTCGAGGCGCGCCGGTTGGACGAGCGGATCGAGGAATTCTGCGGCTCCACCGCGGCGAAGGGCATCCCGCCGGGCGGCCCGGCCCAGTGAGTGACGTGTCACACTTCGCTGTGCCCGGGACGCCGTCGCGGGCGCGGAGCCCGGGGACCAGCTCGGAGTGACGGTTTATCCGGTTGCGACGGATGGCACCATGGGACGGGTGAGTCCTCATCATCCGCACCGCCCCCCGCGTGTTCTGGAGCAGTCCACGAAGCTCCAGAACGTCGTCTACGAGATCCGTGGACCGGTACACGCGCACGCGGCACGGCTGGAGGCCGAGGGCCACCGCATCCTCAAGCTCAATATCGGCAACCCCGCCCCGTTCGGGTTCGAGGCGCCGGATGTGATCATGCGCGACATCATCGCGGCGCTCCCGTACGCCCAGGGTTACTCCGAGTCCAAGGGCATCCTGTCGGCGCGGCGCGCGATCGTGACCCGCTACGAACTCGTGCCCGGCTTCCCCGAACTCGACGTGGACGGCGTCTACCTCGGCAACGGCGTCTCCGAGCTGATCACGATCACCATGCAGGCTCTGCTGGACAACGGCGACGAGGTGCTGATCCCGGCCCCGGACTACCCGCTGTGGACCGCCATGACCAGCCTGGCGGGCGGCACTCCCGTGCATTACCTGTGTGACGAGGCCAACGGCTGGCAGCCCGATATCGCGGACATCGAATCGAAGATCACCGACCGCACCAAGGCGCTGCTGGTGATCAACCCGAACAATCCCACCGGCGCGGTGTACTCCGCCGAAGTGCTCCAGCAGCTCGCCGACCTCGCGCGCAAGCATCAGCTGTTGCTGCTCGCCGACGAGATCTACGACAAGATCCTCTACGACGACGCCAAGCACATCTCGCTGGCCACCATGGCGCCCGACCTGCTGTGCCTGACCTTCAACGGGCTGTCCAAGGCCTATCGGGTCGCGGGCTACCGCTCGGGCTGGCTGGCGATCACCGGCCCGAAGGAGCACGCGGCCGGTTTCCTGGAGGGCATCGACCTGCTCGCCTCTTCGCGGTTGTGCCCGAACGTGCCCGCGCAGCACGCGATTCAAGTCGCGCTCGGCGGTCATCAGAGCATCGAGGATCTGATCCTGCCCGGCGGCAGGCTGCTCGAACAGCGCGACGTCGCCTGGGAGCGGTTGAACATGATCCCCGGCGTGTCGTGTGTGAAGCCGAAGGGCGCGCTCTACGCGTTCCCGAGGCTGGATCCGAACGTCTACGAGATCTACGACGACTCCAAGTTGATCCTGGATCTGCTACTGCAGGAGAAGATCCTGATGGTGCAGGGCACCGGCTTCAACTGGCCCGATCACGACCATCTGCGGATCGTCACGCTGCCATGGGCCCGGGATCTGGCGGTCGCGATCGAACGCTTCGGCAACTTCCTCGCCAGCTATCGCCAGTAGTGAGAAGTTGGCGGCGAACCATATAATCGCCCGGCTTCTGGCCGGTAAACAAACTCGATGTACGGATACATGTCGGGTTTGGCGACTAACTAGCGCATAAGAAGTACTTTTGTGTACAGTGGTTCTCGGCACTCTCGAGTGCCTGGTCGGATTGCCTACCCCCCTGGGCACATCCGGCCTCGGGTTAGGCCGCCTACCCCCCTGGGCCGCCTGCCCTGCGGGCGGCGGAGACATCCCCCTGCTCTCCGCCGCCCCCTCTAAACCCCCTTTCTTTTTCGATCGGATCGCTCTGGCCGTGTATCCACTGTGTTCGGCGACGCCGCGACGGTCTTGAAAATGAAATCCTTTAGGCTCGCTCCGGGCAGAACCACATCTGACAGGTAGGAGCGCGGTGAGCGACCACCACCATCACCACGATCATTCGGGGCCGATCGCGATCGGCGCGACCGCGGCGCGAGTGGTCGTCGGGCTACTCACCGTGATCGGGGTCGCCGTCGTCATCGCCGCGATCGTGCTGTGGCCGAGCAAGCAGCACATCGACATCCCGCTGCCGATGCAGAACGCGGGCGGCGGCGCGGTGCAGACCGAGGCGGGCACCGTGGTGCTGCAAGATGTCGGTCCGTGCGGCAGCCCGTCGCTGGGCAAGGTGTTCGTCGAGAAGCCCGAACCACCGCGCAGCACCGCCTACACCTGTCAGCGCAGCCTGATCTCGATCGAGTCCGGGCCGCACAAGGGCAACCGCACGTTGCTCGAGATCGCCCCTGGCCCAGGGCAACCCGACCTGCACGCGGGCGACGAACTGCGATTGGTCCGCCAGACCGATCCGAGCGGCACGCCGCTGTACTCGTTCGAGGACTACTCACGCGGGATGCCGCTCACGCTGATCGTCGTGGTTTTCGTGGTGGTGATCATCGCGGTGGCGCGCTGGCGCGGCGTCCGCGCGCTCTTGGGCTTGGTGTTCGCCTTCGCGGTGCTGGTGCTGTTCCTGCTGCCCGCCTTGCTGGACGGCAAACCCGCGATCCCGGTCGCGTTGGTCGCGGGCTCCCTGATCCTCTACGCGGTGCTGTATCTCGCCCACGGGGTGAACCTGCGCACCAGTTCGGCGCTGCTCGGCACGCTGACCTCGATGCTGCTCGCCGCCGCGCTGTCCTGGCTCACCATCGAGATCACCCATCTGACCGGGCTTTCCGAGGAACAGAACACGAACGTCGCGACCTACATCGAGCACGTCAGCATCACCGGCCTGCTGCTGGCCGGGTTCATCATCGGTTCGCTCGGTGTGCTCAACGACGTCACGATCACCCAGGCGTCGGCCGCGTTCGAGCTGGCCGCCCTCGACGAATCAGCCTCCCGGCGCGAGGTTTTCGCCGCCGCCATGCGCGTGGGGCGCGACCACATCGCCAGCACCGTCTACACGCTGGTGCTGGCCTACGCCGGTGGGGCGCTGCCGTTGCTGCTGCTGTTCAGCGTGGCGGGACGGTCGATCCGCGACGTGCTGACCGGTGACGCGGTGGCCATCGAGATCGCGCGCTCGGCGGTCGGCGGTATCGCACTGGCGCTGTCGGTGCCGTTGACCACGGGCATCGCGGTGCTGCTGGCCCGGCCCTTCAAGGCCAAAGAGCCTGCACCGCCCCCGCCCCCGCGTCCGCGCCGAGCCCGGCACGCCAGGGCCTGAACTTCACCGCCCCCGCGTCCTCATGGAGTCCGGCACGTCGGCGCCTGAGCTCGCCCACGGCACGTCAGGGTCTGATTTCACCGCGCCCCGAGACGCGCGATCGCTCGCTCAGCGTGGCGGTGGTGGAGGGAAGGGGAAGACCTCCGGCGGGATCGTGGGGACCACGATCGGCGGAAGGCCGGGCACCACGATGGTGTTCGGGCCGGGCGTCGGCGGCGCCTCGCTGGTGGTCTGCCGCCGGTTCGGCGGCGGCGCGGCGACCGACTCGTGGGCGGGCGACTCCGTGGTACCGGGCGCGACGGCGATCTGCGGATCCAAGCTGGTCGTGCGCGGTGTGGTGGTCGGCGACAACGACGGCGAGCCCTCGCTGGTGTGCGAATCCCGTTCCAGCACCTGCGGTCCGTACCCGAGGCCGAGCCCGATCGCGGCGACCACGGCCAGCGCGCTGACCGTCAGCACGGCCCCGCTGATCTCGCGTCTGCCACGCTGGGCGGGGGCGGCCAACCAGGCGGGCGACAGCTCGTCGTCCAAGGCGGCCGCGGCGGGAGTCTCCTTGCCCACCGGCCTGGCCAGCAGCGCGGCGCCACGGGCCATCACGGTCTCCGGGCTGTCCGGCACGATCACGGGCACGCCCATCCAGCGTTCGAGCACCTTGGCCACCAACGGGATCCGGGCGCAACCGCCGATGGCCAGCACACCGTGCACGGGGCGGTCCGAGCGCACGATCACGTCGCGTGCCATCCGCGCCGAGGACTCGATCGCCAGCATGATCAACGATTCGAAGTTCTCCTGCGCGAGCAGGACCAGCCCTTGCTCGCTCGGCAGCGCCACCGCGGTGTTGGTGGTCAGCTGCTCCTTCGCCTCCCGGCACAGCGCGTCCAGGGCGGCCAGGCCCGCGGCGTTCGGCGGATGCGCGATCCGCCCGGAGGCGATCTGCTGCTCACGAATCAACGAGTCGAGATAGTCACCGCTGATGTCGCTGGTGCGCTCGCTGTGGCGCACCTCGCGGGAGTGGGTGTCGATTACGCTCACCGTCAGGCCCGAGCTGCCCAGGTCGTAAACGACCAGCGAGGAGATGCCCCGGATATCGCCGGTGGCCTGCGCGAACTCGAGTGCCGCCGCGATCTCCGGCACGAGTTCGTAATTGGTCAGCTGCTGACGCGCCATGGCCGCGCGAATGGCGCGGGCGTGCTGCTCGCTGCGGTAGGCGATCGCGGTGGCGCCGATCCCCGGCGTGGCTTCCAGGGTGACGCCGATGGCTTCGGCAGCCAGCTCTTCCACGCTCTGGTCGACAACCGGAATGGTCTGCAGATCGAAGGAATGCGGGGAGACATGTCCGTGGGGGTTGTCGGCGTGTGGTCGCGCCATACGGACAGCGCCGGCCCCCACCGAAACTCCCAGTACCGAACTCATCAGCTGCCCATCTCGTTTCACACTGCACGACATGCGAGCCTGCGCCGTCCGTCGGCGGAGGCCCGCTGGACGGACCCTACCGCCGGCGATCAGCTGTGCTTAGGGCGGACTGGTCGTCTGTCTGGCAGTAGCCCGCCTCGCCCCGCAACTCTACGGTGTACCGAGTCCCGCGTACACCCATCCCGCTGCTCTCCACGTGGCACGATTGAGACAGTTCCGGCCGTCGATGATCGAGCGGGCACGCACCACGCCCTCCAGATCGCGCGGGCGCAGGGCGGTGAATTCGTCCCACTCGGTGAGCACGAGCACCACGTCGGCGCGTTCGCACGCCTCCGCGACCGAGGTCGCGTAGTTCAGGGTGGGGAAGACGCGCCGCGAATTCTCCAGCGCCTTGGGGTCGTAGACGGTCACCACCGCCCCGTGCAGCTGGATCATGCCGGCCACATTCAGCGCGGGGGAGTCGCGGACGTCGTCGGATTCCGGTTTGAACGCCGCGCCGAGCACCGCGACGTTGGCCCCGAGCAGCGAGCCGCCGCAGGCGCGGGCCGCCATGTCGACCACCTTGGTGCGGCGGCGCATATTGATGTTGTCCACCTCGCGCAGGAAGGCGACGGCGTGATCGGCGCCGAGTTCACCGGAGCGGGCCATGAACGCGCGGATGTCCTTCGGCAGACACCCGCCGCCGAAGCCGAGGCCCGCGTTGAGGAATCGGCGGCCGATGCGCGCGTCGTAGCCGAGCGCGTCGGCCAGCATCGTCACGTCGGCGCCGGTCGCCTCGCACACCTCCGACACCGCGTTGATGAACGAAATCTTCGTCGCCAGGAAGGCGTTCGCGGAGACCTTCACCAATTCCGCTGTGGCCAGGTCGGTCAGCAAGAACGGCACCTCGGCGGTGATCAGGTCGGCGTATATCTCGCGTACGAGGTCCTCCACCCATCCGGCGGCGGCGCGGTCCCGGTCGACGCCGAGAACCAGCCGGTCCGGCCGCAAGGTGTCCTTGACCGCGAAGCCTTCCCGGAGGAACTCCGGATTCCACGCCACCTCGACGTCGGCGGAACTCAATGCGCGGGCACGTGATCCGAGCGCGGCCGCCGTGCCGACCGGGACCGTGGACTTGCCGATGATCACCGAGGGGCGTTCCAGCAGCGGGGCGAGCGTATCCACCACCGCGTGCACGTACTTCAGATCGGCGGCGTACTCACCCTTCTTCTGCGGGGTGCCCACGCCGAGGAAGTGCACCTCCGCGTGCGCCGCCGCTTCGGCGTAGGAGGTGGTGAACCGCAGGCGGCCCGCATCGAGGTTGCGGCGCAGCACACCCTCCAGGCCCGGTTCGTAGAACGGCACCACTCCGTCGGACAGCTTCGCGACCTTGCCCGGGTCCACGTCCACTCCGATGACGTGGTGCCCGAGTTCGGCCATGCACGCCGCGTGCGTGGCCCCGAGATACCCGGTTCCGAAGACTGTGCATCGCATGATCGATTGGTAAGCCCCGCCGGTGGCCACGCCACGTCAGCGAGGCAAGGGTCGGGGCAACAGCAGGTGTACATGCGGCGACGGCGCCGGGCCGGGTGCCCTGACCTGGCGCAACGGTAGTCGTGGCCCCGCTAGCATCGGCGTGGTGCGACGTCATCGATGGGCCTGGACCGTGCTCGGCGCGGGTCTGGCGGTGGTCGTCGCGACGGTCGCGCTGTGGCCGGTGTACGTGCGTCCGCGCACCGACCCGCCCGCTCCGGCGGATGCCGTTCTCGTCTTGGGCGGGGCGCACGACGGCCGTGAACAGTTGGCCCTGCGCTTGGCGCGCGAGGGGTACGCGCCGCGCGTGGTGTTCTCCGATCCCTACGAGAACAGCGCCGTGCTGAACCGGATCTGCCACGGCGGCTACAGCTTCGAGGTCCTGTGCTTCGACCCGTCGCCGCGCACCACTCGCGGCGAGGGCCGGGAACTGGCCCGCCTCGCCCGCGCCAACAACTGGCGCCGAGTCATCGTCGTCACCTTCACTCCCCACATCTCCCGCGCCCGCTACATCCTGCGGAGGTGCTGGGACGGAGAACTCCTCTTCACCGACCCCGAACCCGACCTCTCCCTCCCACGCTGGGCTTACGACTACGCCTACCAATCCGTGGGCTTCGCGAAGGCCTTCTTCGAGGACTGCTGACCGCGTTTCCTGCTCGCCACCTGGATTGATAGCAAAGTGGTAACAAATGTGATCCGAGTCTCGATGTGATGCCCGTGCGTATCGAACCCGGTGCGTGAACACGGATGAGAGTAAGGAACTGCCGATGACATATCCGCCCCCGCCGAACGCGTACGGTCCGCTTACCGGGCAGCAGCCACAGAAGAAGCGGACGCCGCTGTGGGTATGGGTGGCGGCCGTCCTAGGCGGGCTGCTGGCACTGGGCGCGATCGGCAGTGCTGTCGGAGATAACGGCAAGGACCACTCGACGTCGCAACGAACCTCCGCGACTCCGGCCGGTCGAAGTGCTGTGGTCGCCTCGGTGACATCCGCTGCGGCGGTGCCTGCCCCGGCGGTGCCTGCCCCGGCGGTGCCTGCCGCTCCCGCGGCATCGATGCCTCCTCCTGCGCAGGCCTCGCCACCGGCAGCTTCCCGCGCCCCTATGCCGAACGTCGTGTGCATGAACTTGCAGGATGCGCAGGACGCGATCCAGGCGGCCGGTGTCTTCTTCTCCCGATCCAAGGACGCGACCGGGAAGGGGCGCATGCAGGTGCTGGACCGGAATTGGATCGTGGTGGCGCAGGCACCCGCGCCGGGATCGTTGATCGGCGAAGGCGAGGCGGTGCTGTCGGTGGTCAAGATCGGTGAACCGAGTTCCTGCGGCTGACGCTCCAGGTGTGCCCATGGGTAGCCGGGTCCGTGATGCGGGCCCGGCTGGCGGCGGCGCTCGCCGGGCCTCCGCCGGGAATCTGCGGGCGTGTGACGTCAGTTTGACTCGCTGAGAGAAGCGGCCGTACATTCTGTCTCGTGGTGGCGGGATATTCGCCACGGAAGCAACGGTGCACACCCTCTGGGAGGGCAGATGGATTACGACTGGTCAGCGGGGGATCTGGCGTTTCGGGACGAGGTGCGGGAATTCCTCGCCGCGAAGCTGACGCCGGAATTGCGGCGGGCCGGGCGCTTGGCGACGAGCGTGTATCCCGACCACGAGGCGAGCATGGAATGGCAGCACATCCTCCATGAGCGCGGCTGGGCGGCGCCCGCCTGGCCGGTGGAACACGGCGGATGCGACTGGAGCCTGACCCAGCACTACATCTTCCAGCGGGAATCGGCGCTGGCCGGCGCGCCAGCGCTGTCGCCGATGGGCATCAGGATGGTGGCGCCCGCGATCATCGCGTTCGGCACCGAGGAGCAGAAGGCGTTCTATCTGCCGCGCATCCTCACCGGCGAGGTCTTCTTCTGCCAGGGTTACTCCGAACCCGAGGCCGGGTCCGATCTGGCCGCGCTGTCCATGGCCGCCGTCGACGACGGCGAGGATTTCGTGTGCACCGGCAGCAAGATCTGGACCACCCACGCCACCGAGGCGAATTGGATCTTCTGCCTGGTGCGCACCTCGCGCACGGGTAAGAAGCAGCAGGGCATCACGTTCCTGCTGATCGACATGACCGCGCCGGGCATCGAGATCCGGCCGTTGGTGATGACCTCGGGTGAGCAGGTGCAGAACCAGGTCTTCTTCGACAACGTGCGGGTGCCCAAAACCAATGTGCTCGGCCGGATCGATGACGGGTGGACCGTCGCGAAGTATCTGCTGGTGCACGAGCGCGGCGGAGCGGCGGCGCCCTGGCTCCAGGTCATGGCCCAGGACATCGCCGTCAACGCCGCCCAGCGGCCCGGCCCGGACGGCAACCCGCTGATCGACGACCGCGCGTTCGCGGCGAAGCTGGCGGACCTGCGAATCCGCACCGAGGTGCTCGAAGTCCTGGAGTACCGCACCCTCTCCGCGATGGCGCAGGGCAAGAATCCGGGGCCGGCGTCCTCCATACTCAAGATCCTCGGCACCGAACTCAGCCAGAAGCTCACCGAGCTGGCGCTGGAAGCCGCAGGGCCGCGCGGTCGCGTCTACCAGCCGCACGCCACCGAGCCGGGCGGGCCGATCGCCCAGTTCACGCCGCCTGCCGACGGTTACCGCAGCGGCGCGGACTGGCAGGCCGTCGCGCCGCTGAAGTACTTCAACGACCGAGCGGGCTCGATCTACGCGGGCAGCAACGAGATTCAGCGAAACATCCTCGCCAAAGCAGCATTGGGGCTCTGATGGACTTCACGCTTACCGACGAGCAGGAAATGCTCCGCTCCGCGATCGCCGGATACCTCGGCGCCCGCTACGACTTGGAGAAGAGCCGCGCCGCGGCGAAATCGGAGTCGGGCTGGCAGCCCGCCGTCTGGCGCGGATTCGCCGATGAACTGGGCATTCTCGGCGCGACGCTGCCCGAGCGGGTGGACGGCACCGGTGGCGGCCCCGTCGAACTCATGGTGATCGCCGAGGAACTCGGGCGGGCACTGGTGGTCGAGCCGTTCGTGGACACCGTCGTGATCGGCGCCGGACTGCTCGAGCGGACCGGCGGAGAGCAGGCCGACGCCGTGCTGCGCCGGATCGTGTCCGGTGACGCGCTCATCGCGTTCGCCGCGCTGGAACCGACGTCGGGGCACGCGCTGCACGACGTGTCGACCACCGCCCGCCGCGACGGTGACGCCTGGGTACTCGACGGTGCGAAGACCGTGGTGACCGGCGCCCCGCTGGCCACCGATCTGCTGATCACCGCGCGCACCTCCGGCGAACGGCGCGACAAGGCGGGCATCTCGCTGTTCCGGCTCGAATTCGACGCGTCCGATCCGCCCGCCGGAGTCGAGGTGCATTCCTACCGCACCATCGACGACCGGACCGCGTCCGATCTCGTGTTCACCGGCCTGCGCCTGCCCTCCGAGGCGTTGCTGGGCGCGGAGTCGGACGGTTGGACCGTCATCGAGCCGACCATCGCGGAGGCCACCGCGGCGATCTGCGCCGAGGCGGTCGGCTGCATGCGCAAGGTGCTCGCCGACACCATCGACTACGCCAAACAGCGCGAGCAGTTCGGTCAGCCGATCGGCAGTTTCCAGGCGTTGCAGCACCGCATGGTCGATATGTACATCGAACTCGAACAAGCCGTCGCGGCAGTACATCTGGCCGTCCACTCGCTGCGGGCACCCGCCGACGACCGCGCACGCACCGTCTCGGCGGCGAAGGTCACCGTCGCCAGGGCGGCGCGTTTCATCGGACAGAACGCGGTGCAACTGCACGGTGCGATGGGCATGACCGAAGAGCTGGCCATCGGCCACTACTTCAAGCGGCTCACCGTGGTGGAGCACGAATTCGGCTCCACCGATGAACATCTCGCCCGGTACGCCGCACTGACCCGCCCGTAGTCCGGTGCAGGGCCGGGGCTGCCATCCCGGCCCGGCACCGACTTCCGTACTGTGCCCGCTGCCCGCTGTACCGGCCGGTCACCGCGTCAGCTCGTCCCGAGCCACCGATGTGGCCGACCGGTCATGTCGGTGATCGTCTGATACCGGCTGCCAACGGGCAGGACGGTCGCCCCGTACGCCTCGGCCGTCGCCGAGGTCTCAGTGCCATGCGCCTTTCATCGTCTCGGCCGACAGATCCGTCTGGCTGTGCGCAGCTGCTGGAGCACCTTCGAGAACGCACGTCGGTTCGCCACCTCCCGCAGCGGGGCGGTGAGCGAGAGAGCATCGTCGTCGATGCCGGTCAGTGTGCGCGACGTCGTGTACCCCCTGATATGACTCGGCCGGGTCCATTTCTGGACCCGGCCGATGTCGGTGTGGAGTTGGCTGCAGGCTCAGTTCTTCCGGCCCGGCGCCTTCGCACCGGCCTTGAAACCGAGACCACCGGGCTTGGCGGCGGGCGGCGCGGCTTCGGATGCGCCGTTGCCGCTCACGCCGTTGGATTGCTCCGGCTCGGCAGCCGGTTCGGCCTGCGCCGCAGGAGTCTCCGCGGCGGGAGCTTTCTCCGTCGAAGCCGGTTCGGCGGGAGCCGCGTCCGCCGGGGCCGACGCCGCGGGAGCCGCGGCAGGCTTACCGGGGGCCTTGGCGCCGGGCCGCTTGAAGCCGGACTTCATGGCCAGACCCTTGGCGGGCACCGTGGGCTTGGTCTCGGTCGGCCCGGCTTCGGTCGCCTTGGTTTTGGTCGGCTCGGCTTCAGCCGGTTCGGCGGTCGTTGCGGGCGCTGCCTCGGCCGCCGGGGCAGCCGACGCCGGAGCCTTCGCGCCGGGCGCCTTGGCCGCACCCTTCATTCCGAGACCGCCACCGGGCGCCTTGGCGCCACCCTTCAAACCGAGCCCCTTGACCGGCTTGGCCGCGGGAGCCGCTGTCTCGGCTGCCTCGGCCGCGGGCGCGGATTCGGCGGCGGGGGCCGCGGCAGCCTTGGCGCCGGGCGCCTTGGCTCCGCCCTTCATCCCGAGACCACCGGGCGCTTTCGCCGGACCCTTCATGGCGAGACCCTTGGCCGGAGCGGCGGGCGCCGAGGTGGCCTCGGTCTCCGCAGGTTCCGCGGCCGGAGCCTTCGCGCCGGGCGCCTTCGCCGCGCCCTTCATTCCGAGGCCGCCGCCGGGGGCCTTGGCCGGGCCCTTCATGGCCAGACCACCGCCGCCGGGTGCTTTCGCGGGGCCCTTCATCGCCAGACCGCCGCCGGCGGGCGCGGCCTCGGCCGGTGCGGGCGCTTCGGCGGCCGGGGCGGGTTCGGGCTCCGGCTCGGGTTCCGCTTCGGGCGCCTTGGGTTCCTGGATGACGGTCAGGTTCTCGGTCAGCACGGCGGGCTCGACGCGCTCGATGGCGTCCAGCATCAGCTGCGCGACGTCCACCACCTCGACGCCTTCGCCCTCGCCCTTCTCCTGGCGCGCGGTGACGCCGTCGGTGAGCATCACGCGGCAGAACGGGCAGCCGGTCGCGATCTTCCCAGGAGCGGAGCCCGCGGAGCGACCAGAAGGCGCGGCGAGGGTGCTCAATCCCTCCTCCACCCGGTCGATGTTTACGCGCTTGCCCAGTTGCTCTTCCATCCACATCCGCGCGCCACCGGCGCCACAGCACATGGACCGCTCGCCGTGGCGGGGCATCTCGACCAGGTTCGAACCGGCCGCGGCCATCAGCTCACGTGGCGCGTTGTAGATCTTGTTGTGCCTGCCGAGGTAGCAGGGGTCGTGGTAGGTGACGTTCTGCGACACCGACGCCACCGGGATCAGCTGCTTCTGCCGCACCAGGCGGTTGAGCAGCTGGGTGTGGTGCACGACCTCGTAGCTGCCGCCGACCTGCGGGTACTCGTTGTTCAGCGCGTTGAAGCAGTGCGCACAGGTGACGACGATCTTCTTCTTGCGATCCTCGACCCCCTCGAACACCGAGTTCAGCAGCTCGATGTTCTGCTGGGCCAGCTGCTGGAACAGGAACTCGTTGCCCGCGCGGCGAGCGGAGTCACCGGTGCAGGTCTCCTCCGCGCCGAGCACCATGAACTTCACGCCCGCGGTGGCCAGCAACTCGGCGACCGCCTTGGTGGTCTTCTTGGCGCGGTCCTCGTAGGCGCCCGCGCAGCCGACCCAGAACAGGTAGTCGTAGCCGTCGAAGCTGTCGGCATCCTGTCCGAAGACCGGGATCTGGAAATCGAGTTCGTTGATCCAGTTGAGCCGGTCCTTGGCGTTCTGGCCCCAGGGGTTGCCCTTGTTCTCCAGGTTCTTGAACAGGCCGGCGAGCTCGGACGGGAACTCCGACTCGATCAGCACCTGGTAGCGGCGCATGTCGATGATGTGGTCGACGTGCTCGATGTCCACCGGGCACTGCTCGACGCACGCGCCGCAGGTGGTGCAGCTCCACAGCACCTCGGGATCGATGATGCCGTTCACGTCCGCGCCGCCGACCAGCGGCCGCTCGGCCTCGGCCTTGGCGGCCTCGGAGATCTTGGCCAGCTTTGCCTCGTCCGGGTTGCCCTCGGCGTCGACCAGGCCGACCTCGTCGCCGCCAATGTCCTTGCGGCCGCCGGCCAGCAGATAGGGGGCCTTCGCGTAACCGTGGTCGCGCAGCGACATGATCAGCAGCTTCGGCGACAGCGGCTTGCCGGTGTTCCACGCGGGGCACTGTGACTGGCAGCGACCGCACTCGGTGCAGGTGGTGAAGTCCAGCCAGCCCTTCCAGGAGAAGTCCTCGATCCGGCCCGCCCCGAAGGTGTCGGTATCCGGGTCCGCGGTCTCCATGTCGACCGGCTTGCCCTTCGACATCATCGGCTTGGCCGGGCCCAGGGCGACGCCGCCGTCCTCTTCCCGCTTGAAGTAGATGTTCGGGAAGGCCGAGAAGCGGTGCCAGGCCACGCCCCAGGTGACGTTGCGGCCGACGAAGTACAGGAACGCCATGCCGGACATCAGCTTCACGAAGGCGAACAGCGCCACCATCGTGGTGTTCGCGGGCAGCAGTTTCGCCACCTGCATGGTGAAGAAGTCGGTGGCCGGATCCGAGTGGCCGTAGGCGGCGATCTTGCCCGCCTTCACGAAGATCATGCCGAGGCCCTCGAGCAGCACGATCGCCTCGATGACGTAGGCCGGGGCGAACTTGGATCCGCTGAAGCGGGAAAGCCGCTCGGGCAGCCGGGGATGGTTGAGCTGGCGCAGGGTGATCAGCGTCAGGATGCCGACCACGGTGCCGATGCCGAGGATC
This sequence comes from Nocardia sp. NPDC005745, assembly GCF_040630775.1. Lineage (NCBI taxonomy): Bacteria > Bacillati > Actinomycetota > Actinomycetes > Mycobacteriales > Nocardiaceae > Nocardia > Nocardia sp. NPDC005745. The sequence goes on along the minus strand of NZ_JBEXYF010000013.1, from coordinate 187,582 downwards.
TCGTCCCACAGGTGGTAGATCGCCAGATCGCCGATGATCGGCCAGTGGAACGCCGGGTCGAAGGTCTGCCCGTACGCCTCGAACCACAGCATGGCGCCGCCGATGAAGCCGATCATCACCAGCCAGTGCGCCCAGCCGACGGTGCGGAATTTGTTCATGCGCGTGTGCGCGAGGAACTCCACGATCATCTGCTTGAAGCGCGGGAAGAAGGGCCGCCAACGATCCGGAGCGGGCTGCCCGATCATGATGGCGCGCGCGATATTGCGGACGCCGCCGATGAACGACGCCCAACACAGGAGGCTGAGCGCCGCCCCAATCGTGCCCAGCGTCACTGTCAGGGCATTCATGTCGCGACCTTTCTTTAGAGGCACCCCGAGTTGCGGTTGGTTTCCGCTACCGCCTCGGTTCGCTCGTATCCTAACTGGCAGTAAGTTACCCGCCAGTAACAACCATGTCCATCGTACGATCGGCTTTTGGGCTATAGCCCCATATGCTGGGGCTTGACCCATTATTTACCTGTGATCAATGTCACAGTAATTCGCACCGATCCGCCTGCCGACCGGTTGTTCACCACCGTAAACGCCGAACCATCCCGTCCAGTCGGTAAGGATTGGCTTAGTCCCCATGGCTGATAAGGGATCTCGCTTAAAACGCGGCCTTCTATTAGGCTCACGACGTTCTGATCACTGCGACCGTCTTCGCACCGCTCGGGGAGGATCCGGAGCCGACACCCGGATGTGCTGGATAGAGCTCTCGCGTGTTGAAGACCAGTGGTGACGTACGACCTGATGATGGATTGGAAACTGAATGAAATTCCGCAGAACCACCGCGGCGGCCGCGATGGTCATCGGTGCGATGACCATCGGGTTGGGGACCGCCCATGCCGATGCCGAACCGGCCGCCGCCGACCCCATCCGGTACTCGGTCAAGCTGGTGGAGAAGACCGTCGTGACGACGCTCAAGGGGGGAACCTTCGAGCTGGCGAAATCCTCCGAGGACGTCAAGGAAGACGACGTCTACCGGGTCAAGGACTCGCAGGGCAACGCGGTTCTCACGTTGCCGATCGCCTTCAAGGTCGCCGACACCGTCGTTCCGGTGAAGCCGGTGGTGAAGGACGACAACACCGTCTTGGAGCTGACGCCTGACCAGAGTGTCGCCGTGCCCAAGGACAAGCCGGCCAACGCGGTCAACGTCGTCGCGCAGCCGATCGCCTCGCCGATCGAGAACCAGCGCGCGCAGAACGAGTTCGCCAGCCAGTTCGGCATCGCGACCGCGGTCGGCGGCTTCCTCGGCACCGCGATCGGTGTCATCGGCGGTGCGGTGATCGGCTGCATCCTCGGCCTGCCGTTCCTCGGCGTCGGCTGCATCCCGGCCGCGATCGCGGGCGCGGGCATCGGCGGCATCCTCGGCACCGTGGCGGTCGGTGGCCCCATGCTGGCTGTCGCTGGGATCGACCTGATCAACACGCTGCAGGCGCCCGAGGGCACCACGAAGTGGGCGGACAAGCCGAAGTAAGCCTTCGGTCCCACCCCGATCGTCAGATCACGGCGGCCCGCTCTCCTCGGAGGGCGGGCCGCCGCTCGTTTCAGCCGGTGAGATCGAGCAGGCCGCGGACGACGACCTCGCCCAGTTCCTCGCCCATCCTGCCGAACGAGCGCTCGACCATTTCGAACGTCCCGTCCTCGCCGACCACCAGCACCGTGCTCGCTCTGGTGCCGTGGACGGTGTGCGCGACGAACCTCGCCGAGAGCGCCCGCTCCAACTCGTGCGGGACCCCGGTCCGCGGCAACCGCTCGTCGGGGGCTTCGGTCCGGTCGGCCAGCACCTCGAAGTAGCGGTCCACCGCACCGGGATCGGTTCGCACGATCTCGCGCAGCCCGGTCAGGCCCGCCCGGACTTTGGGCCAGATGGGCTGTGGGGCGATCAGATCCTCTTCCCCCAGGCTCGGACCCCCGGACGTGACGAACGTGCCGTTGGAGAGCCCGTGGAAGCCCGGAGCGAGTTCACTCGGTTCCACGGCGCTGCGATTGGAATGCCACCAAAGCGTGCGCAGGTCGGACACGACCAAGTTGTAGCCGTTGTAGTCGTCGGGAGCGGCGGCGACGTCGAGGACGTATTTCTCCGGCCCGGGGAACTCCCCGGCCGTACCGCGGTCGGCGGCGCCGCGCAGGAAATCCATCAGCAGCGCGCCGCGGGAACGGGCATCGAGGCGTTGATCGGCGGGATCGCGCACGTTCGTGACGGTCGCGAAGCGATTGTTGCCGTGCGGGTGGGTGCTCAAGCCCAGCCAGGTGCCGGGAGGTTCGCCCTCGGCGCGGCCCGGGGCTCCGGTGTCGCGTCCGGCGAGCAGGCCGGGCGCCTCCGGCCACCAGCGCATGGACTCGGTCGACCGAGTGTAGAACTCGTCCCGGTTGGCGGCCACGATCAACCGGTAATCCGGATGCGCGCGCCAGCCGATCAACACCAAACACATGCGACCAGAATGCCGGACCGCCACCGCAGTCCATGCGGCGTTTCCCGCCCGGGAGGCCGCGCAAGGGCAGCGGAAGGACCCTGAGACGGCGAAAAGGCCGACAGCTCAACAGCTGCCGGCCTTTTCGCGGTCCTGCGGTCAGTTGGTGCGTACGCGCAGCCCCGGGTTGTCCGAGAGCACCACGTGCACCGGCTGCGCGAACAGCTGCGGCACGTTGCCGGTCAGAGCGCCGATCAGATTCGGGATCTCGCAGATCGGGTAGTCCGCCACCGACGACGCGCTGGAGATGCCGAGCGCCAGGCGGCCGGTGACGATCGGGCCGCCGCTGTCGCCGGGCAGCGCGCAGATGTTGGCCGAGAAGCTCTGGGTGAGCTCCCGGTCGCCGACCTGCACGGTCTGGTCGACGGCGTTGACCACGCCGCAGCTGAAGCCGGTGCGCGCACCGGACTTGCACACCGGGGCGCCGACGACCGGAGTCGCCACGCCGTCGACGGCGATCGGAGCCGCGCCGGGCGCACGGACACCGTTGTTGGCGAACCGGTCCTTGGCCTGGTCGTTGACCCGGATGATCGAGTAGTCCTGCTCGCCGAGCACCGACTTCTGGAAGACGCCGAGCTGCGCGCCGAGGCGGTCGCCGTTCATCTCGTACACGCCGGCGGCGTTGCCGCTGCCCGCGGACGGGATGTCGGGGTTGCAGTGGCCCGCGGTGATGTTCACCGTGTTGCCGTTGCGGTCGGTGCCGTTGAAGCCGAGCGAGCAGCGCAGCGAGCTGCGTCCGGCGACCGAGGCGAAGCCGTCGCCGCCCGCGAGGGCGCCGCGCGCCTCTCCGGCGATATCACCGGCTTGCAGGGTGCCCTGCTCGCCCGCCACGGGCGGGGCCATCACGATGACGCGCGCCGGGTCGATGAAGTTCGGCATCGGCAGGCCCGCCTGGTCGACACGCACCGCGATCGTGTTGTTCACGGTGTCCACCACCGCGCCGCGCACCAGCGACCGCACCGCCTCGGGCTGGCCCTCCAGCCAGCGCTCGAACGCGCTCTTCTCGCCACGCAGGGCCGCTTCGCTCTTGGCGACATTGCGGACCTCGAAACCGGCCGACTCGGCCGCCTTCTTCGCATCGTCGGCGCCGGGACCCTGGGCCAGTGCCACGACCGCCTTGCCCGCATCGTCCAGCCAGGAGCCGGCGAACACGGCCGGGTACTGCCGCTGGGCGGTGGTGGCGAACGCGGCCACCTGCTGCGCCAGCTCCGCGCGGTGCAGGTACTCGTCGGGCGAGATCTTCAGATCGCGAGTCACCGCGGCGATCAGTTCGGCGGGGAGGCCGGGAGCCTGGTCCGGCTGAGCCGTCGCTACCGCCGCAGTGGGTCCGAACAGCAGTATCGCCGCCGAGGCGGCGATCACTGTCTTTCGGATTACGGTCTGTCGCGCAGTCGAGCGTGGAGGTCCTATACGTGGCAGGAGCATGAGCAGACTATATGGGGTTTGGCGCGGTATGCCTACTCATCTCGAGGTTCTCGACTCCCTCATAGCCCGTCGACCGGGGATATGGGCATTGCCACATAATTCGGGCGCGCGCTCAGCCCGCATTCGGCCGGGTGCGCACCGCGATTCCGCTGCCGATACCGCCGCCGGAGGAGGCGTCGACATCGGCCAGGATCGCCCGGATCGGGATGCCGAGCGAAGCGGTGCCGCCGTACTGCGCCAGAGCGACATTGGCCTCGTTGCAGTTCGGCGCGTCGGCGGCGTTGGAACCGCTGGTGATGCCCAGAGCCAGCGTGCCGGACACGATCGCGCCGCCGCTGTCGCCGCCGAGGGTGCAGGCCGAGCTGGCGAACCCGCGCACGGTCTTGCTCTCGCCCTCGGCGGTGAAGAGCTGGGTCTCCACCCGATCGGCGACGACGAAACCGCAGGTGAAGGTGGACGACTGACCGGACTTGCAGACCGGGGCGCCGGTGATCGGGTCGGCGGTGCCGGTGATCGCCAGCGTGGTGCCGTTGGCGCCGCGCACCGAGGGCTGGTCCATGCCCGCCCGCACCGCGCGCTCGTTCAGCTTGATCACCGAGTAGTCCAGCGCGGACTGCCCGCCCAGCGAGGCGCGCACGAAGGTGCCCAGTTCGGGGCTGGCCGGGATGTCCCGGACGTTCGGCAGATAGACGCCCGCCTCCTGGTTGCCCTTGCCCAGATTCGGATCACAGTGGCCCGCACTGATGTTCAGCGCGTTGCCGGACGCGTCGATGCTGTTGAACCCGAACGAGCACACGTCGACGGCGCGCAGCGACGAGTCGGCGAGCGAACTGGGCGCGCTGATGTAGGTGTCACCGCCCATCGGCCTGCGCTCGACCGGGCCTCCGCTGTTCGGCGACAGGATGACCTTGATGTTCGCCAGCAGGGTGGGCAGGTTGAGCATGTGGCCCGCGGGGGTGTTGGCGACGCTGAGCACCAGCTGGCTGTTCAAGAAGTCGATCGCCACGGAGTTGATCGCCTGCGAGATCTCCCGAGGTAGGCCGGTGATCCACTGGTTGAGCTGTACCAGCGAGCCCTCCAGGCTGTCCGCCGAGACGGGGGCGAGCCGGGTCTGATAGCCGTCGGCCGCGACGATCTTGGCGGCGTCCAGCGAGGTGACCGCCATGACGGGCTTGCCGTCGGCGCCGATCCAGGCGCCCGCGAAGGAATCCGGCCGCTCCGAACGGAAATCGCGCGCGTAGTCACGCAGCTGCTGGGCGCGCGCGGCGCGGTCCAGATACTCCGTCGGCGTCATCTGCAGATCCCGGGCGATGGCCTGCACCAGTTCCGGGGGGAGGTTGTCCGCGGCGAGCTGCGCGGGGGCTTCGGGAACCGCCGAGGCGGTAGTCGTGCCGAACAAGGGAGCCAAAAGAACGGTCGATGCGATGGCGACAGCTTTGACCGCGGCGCGACGCGCCACCAACTTGCGCATGAAGTCCCTTCGTCGGCACGCACGTGCCAGCTAAATCCGTGGCCACGGCAGAATCCATTGGCGCACAGTCTTCGTCCAGCAACCGACCGGTGCGGAAATTCATCCGACAACACGGTCAGCGCAACACTCTAAGCCACAAACCCGACTGGGACGCTACTAATCACCGACTACTCGGTATTCCCATGCCGGGGATGGTGGGGATCTGCGGCAGCTGCTGCCCGAACGGGTTGGTCGTGGTCGTAGTGGTCCGCGTGGTCGTGGTCCGCGTGGTCGTGGTGGGCGTCGTGCTCGGCGGCTCGGTGGTGGGCGGCGGCGTCGTGGTCGTCGGCTCCGGCGTCGTGGTCTCGGTGATCACCACCGGCGGCTCGGGCTCGGTGGTGGGCGTCGTGGTGGTGACGACCGGCGGAGGCGGGGCCGGACTCACCGACGTCGGCTCGGACTTGGCGTCCGGCAGCGGCGGCACCGGTGTCTCGTCCCCGTCGCGGAACAGCATGGCCATCACGATGCCGCCGAGCACGAGACCGATCGCGGCGGCGCACGCGATCAGCAGCGGCGTACGCCTCGGATCCTTCGCGGGAACCGTTGGCCGCGACTGCTTCTCGGCCGGTTCCGGTTCGGCGGTCGCGACCGGCCCGGAGATCGGGATGGCCGCCGAGTACGCCTGCGGCTGCGCGTCGGCGGCGGGCACAGCGGGGATGACGATGGTGTCCACCGTGGAGTTCTCCGCGGTGGACGGGTCCGGCGGGGTGGCGCCCGCGGGGGTGGCGAGCACGGCCGCCAGCGCCCCTCTGGCCGCGTCGTAGGCGAACGACGGACCGCCTGCTCCGGTCTCGGCGCTGGGCAGCTCACCCTCGCTGACCAGCAGCACCGAGCGCAGACCCAGGTAGTCCAGCGCGTCGCGCAGAGAGCGCACGTATTCGGCGGGCCAGTCCGGCGGATAGGTCGCGTAGAACTCGGCCGGACCGCTGAGATGCTCGGCGGCCAGGTTGATCAGGCAGAACATCGCGGTGGCGAAGAGATCTTCGGCGCGATAGGCCTCGCCGTCGTCGACCCGGATGCCCGCAGGGTCGCCCATGGCGGACACGAAACCGGTGATCGAATGGGATCCGGTGGGCGGGGGACCGCCCAACGCGGCGTCACCGTCCTCGGACATGTGCAGGATCGACTCGCGGACGATGTACCGCGGCTCCTCGTCACCGTCGGTGACGATGACAGCCGTGCACTCGTCCTCGGCGACGCGCAGGCCCACCCCAGTGGCCATCTCACCTACCTTGCTTCGGCGTTCCCGCTGATGAACCGCGCCCGGTCACACCAGAAGCGAACCGTGTCCCATGGCGCGGAGCATCGACAATAGCTCCGAACGGGAACGGGCACCGACCCGGCGTCGGATGCGCGCTACGTGGTGCTCGACCGTCTTCGCCGAAATGTACAGGCGCGCACCGATCTCGCGATAGGTGAGTCCGAGCAGAACCAGTTCCGCCACTTCGCGTTCCCGTTCGCTGAGGATCGTGGCCTGCGGCGGCGTGGGCGGCGGCGCGGCCTCGCCGTTCGCGGCGGCCGGGGCCTGCGGCCGGGGCTGCGGCTCCTGCGGACGGGCGTCGGCGCGGACCGTGCGGGCCAGTTTCAGCAGCGCGGTGGCCGTCGCGGAGTCGGGCGCCGCGAGCGCCGCCTCGCTGGCCAGCCGGGCGCCGTCCCAGGTCATGCCGATCTCGGTGAGTGCGGCGACCGCCGCGTGGACCGGTGCGGTGGCGACCTGGCCGCGCAGCACGAGCACCCAGGTGCGGCCCGCGTCGGCGAGCACGGCGGCGTGCCGGTCACCCGCCTCGGCCGCGGCCTTCAGCGCTCGCGCGTGCGGCAACAGCGCCTCGGGGCTCTCGTGCGCGATCGCGGCCTGCACGCCGTACCAGTGGAAGGCGTTGGACCACGCGGGCGGATCGTTCAAGCGATGCAGCAGCGCGAGCGCCGCGTCCACCAGGGGCGTGATGCGGCGTTCGTCGCGCATCCGGATGGCGGCCAGCCACAATTCGCCGATCGGCAGCAGCGCGAGCAGGTCGGCCTGCACGTCGTCGAACAGCGGATACGCCTCCTGCCATGCGCGCGCCAGCGCGGTGTGATCGCCGCTGCGCCGGGCGAGGCCGACCGCGACGCCGTGCGCCAGCAGCCGGTCGCGCAGGTCGAGCCGGTCGTGGTCCAGCGCGGCCACGGTCGCCGCTGCGGCGCGCTCGTCGCCGCCGAGCATCGCCGTCCAGGCCGCGAGCACGTCGAGCTGATGGCAGCGCAGCCCGCTCGCGGTGGCCCGCCGTAAGGCGTCCTGGGCGCGGCGGGGCTCGCCGGTGCCCAGCGAGAGCAGCGTGGCGATGGAGGCCGCCGTGCACGGCAGGAAGCGGTCCACGCCCGCGTCCGCGTGCGCGGCTTGCACCAGCGCCGATACCGCCGCCGCGGTGTTGTTGCCCGGTTCGATGGTGTCCGCGAGCGCGGTCGCGATCAGCCGCGCGTGCGCGCCTGCCTCGGTGGGCGGCCACTTCGTCGACGAGGAGGACATCTCCCTTGCGCCCGGCACGTCGCCCGCCAGGCACAACACCGTGGCGCCGATCGCCCAGTCGGGGCCGACCCGGTGCCCGCCGAGCCAGGTGTACAGCTGCGCCGCGCGACCGACCAGGCCACGTCGGGTGAGCACCGCCGCGCAGATCCGCACCGCCGTCGCCAGTTCCGTACCGGTGCTGCCCGAACGCGCAAGCATCGGCTCGGCCAGCCGCATGGCCGTATCGCCGTCACCGGTCCGTGCCGCGGCCTCGGCCCAGCGCAGCGCGATCAGATCGAGTTCGGCTCCGGCGGCCGCGGCGGCGGCGTAGTAGCGAACCGCGTCGCGGCCCGCCTGCTCCGCAGCGCCGACGAGGAAGTCGGCCAGACGAGGGTCCCGGACGCCGGACTCGGCCAGTTGCAGCGCGGTGCGGTCGCGCAGCAGGCCGGCCTCCAGCCGGGCGCCGAGCAACCGGCGCTCGACCGCGACGAACCTGCGGTCGCCGAGCAGCGTGCGCAGGGGCGCGACGGCGGGTTCCAGCAGCAGGTCGGCATCGGTCACCAGGGCGCTGGCCCTGGCTCGGTCGATGAGATCCTGCGCGACGGACTGGTCGACGCCGAGCACCTCGGTGAGCTCGCTGGCATCCAGACCCGTGCCCGTGGTGGCCACCACCAGGGTCTCCAGCAGGTCGGGCTCGAGGTTGTCCAGCAACCCGCGCGCCCACGCGGCGACGGCCGTGTCGACGGCGGAGATGCCCGCGTCCAGGCGCGCCGAACACGCGGCGGTGAGCGCCGCCACCACACCGCCGCGGATACCGGCGGTCTGCAGGTGGATGTGCTGAGCGACCTGGCGCGGCACCATCATGCCCAGTTCCCTGGCGAACGGCGCCATGTCCGCGACGCCGAGCGGGCGGAGGTCCACGACGCGACCGCGCCGGGCGACCGCGTCGGCGAGCATCCGCAGACGCGGATCGTGCGGGCGGGGCTGAGCGGCGATGACCATCGTGCGCTGCCCGGATTCCACCACGGCGCAGAGATATTCGAGATCGAGCCGGCCGAGCGTGTGGGCGTTGTCGATGATCAGGGCCGGGCGGGCGGTATCGGTCGTCACGCCTGCCGCGCCGCCCGCGACCGTGGCCGGCGTGCGGGTCAGCGAATGCGCGCCGTTGCCCGCGCGCGCGTGCTGGAGAGCCGCGATGTCGTCCTGTAGCGGGACGCCCCTGGCGCGCAGGCGAGCCCGGATCTCCGCGAGCAGTGTCGACTTGCCGGTCTGGGACCGGCCGCGGATCAGGTAGACCACCGGCTGGTCGTCGGCGGAATCCAGATCACGGAAGATGTCGCGGGCGCACGGGAGGGTGTCGAAGGCGGTATCAGCCACCGGAGCCTCCCAGGATCTCGCCGGGGGCGCGAAGCACCGTGCCCAGGGTGTCGCCCAGCACGCCGGTCGGCAGGCTCGGCGCGGTGGGCTGGGTGGGCCGCGGCTGCTGCTGGGTGGGCGGCGACGGGTTGGTGGGCGCCGGCGCCGGTGCGGGCGCGGGAGCGGGAGAAGGCTGCTGGGATTGCGGCTGGGGCGCGGGTTGCGGCGCCGGGGAGTCCGCGGCGGGGGCAGGGGCGGGTTGATCGGGGCTCTGCTCGCTGTTCACCACCGCCACGGTGGTGCCTTGGGCCGGGGACGTTGGCGAACCGGCCTGCGAGGTCCCGGTGCCAGGCCGCCCGGGCGAACTCGCGGAGTCCGTGGCGGCGACGCCGGACGGTGCGGACGGGTCGCTCGTCCGCGCTCCCGGCGTCGCGGCGACCTGTGCGGCGCCGGTGGAGGACTGCTCGGTCGAGGCGGGAGTGCTCGGGCCGGACTGGATGCCCGTGCCGAGGGCCAGGGTGCCGGTGGCCAGCAGGCCGATGGCGGCCGCGGTGCCCGCCACGACCGCGAGGCGCTGCCTGCTGGTCAGCGCGCGACGGCGGGCGGGACGTTCCTCGGGCAACGCCGCGAGTCCCGCCGAGGGGAGCGCTCTGGGCTGCGGCACCGTCTCGTCCTCGGCCACCGGGTCGACCAACGGGAGCTGGTCGGTCTCGGCGGCGAGCAGATCGGCGGCCAGCAGCGCGGCGCCGCGGGCGGTGGTGTGCTCCGGATCGGGAGCCGCCACGACGGGCAATCCGAATTCGGTGGAGACCAGTTCGGCGAGCAGGGGGATCGCGCCGCCCCCACCGGTGAGCAGGACGCGGCCGACATCGCCGATGTCGAGCCCGGCCCGGTGCACCGCGTCGCGGATCAGGTCCATCGCACTCGACAGCGGTCCACGCAGCAGGTCTTCCAGTTCACCGCGCACCAGCCGTACGGTGCCGTGCGGATCCGCGGGGTCCAGCCGAACCGGAACAACCGTCGCGGTGTTTATGGAAAGCTCTTCTTTCGCTTTTCTGCAGCGCTCACGCAAAGCCGACAATTCGCGTTCCACCACTGGATCGAACGGATCGAAATCTGCGGCGAGCACCGCATTTGCCAGGACATAGCGCATGGTCAGCAGATCGAATTCGGCGCCGGCGACGTCGGTGTTGCGCAGCGGCGTGCCCAGCAGGCTGGCGTGCTCGCCGGTGCGTACCACCGAGACGGTCGAGCCGGTCGCGCCGAGATCGAAGACGATCACCGCGCCGTCGTCGGCCCAACCGTGCGCGGCGTCGAGCCAGCGGATCGCCGCGGTCGGCTCCGGCACCAGCGTCACCTCGCCGAGCCCGGCTCGCTCCAAAGCGTCGCGCTGGATGTCGACGGTGTGCCGCGACCACCACGCCGGGTGGCAGGCGACCGTCGCCTGGGCGCCGCTTCGTCCCGTCTCGGCGGCGATCTCGTCGACCAGGCATCCGATCGCGGTCGCCACCAGGTCGGGCGCGGAATAAGAGGAGCCGTCCTCGGCCAGGATGCCGACCGGATCGCCGACCCTGGCGAGAAAGCCTTCCAGCAGGACGTCGCTGGAATGGCGGCCGGTGGAGCGCGCACCCGCGCCCAGCGTGGGCGCCATGTCCTCCGACAGCCGCAACACGCTCGGATGCGAGCGTAGATATCCGCCGCCGGAGGGGCCGAGGCCGTCGTCGCCCTCTTCCGTTGCCGCCACGGCGACCGAATTCGACGCCCCGACAGTGATGCCGAGCGCCAGGCGCTGTGTCATTCGAGAACCCCGTTCGAAAAACTGTCTGGTCCGGTGTCGCTGCTGTGTGTCCGAGCTGGTGCGCTGGGCGTTGTAGTTGCCGACGCAACCGTTCTGTCGGTTGCTGGCCATCAGCCGTTACCTCGTTAGGGGATCGTTTAGGGAAATTCCCCTAATTCCGCTCCGGCCCCTATCGGGTGCCCCCGGCCGGTCGTAGGGGTTCGCCCCGTTTCGGCGTAACGGGATGCGCTCCTAGCGTGATTTGCATTCCAACGACTGCGGATCAGCGAGGTCCGCCGGGACTCAGGAGAAGATTCTCATGACACCCAATGCGATTCTGGAGTTCATCCTCGATCTGCTGCGGAACCACGAAGCCGCGGTCGCCTACTGCGCCAACCCGACCCAGGCGCTGGCCGCCGCGGGCCTGAGCGCGGTGACGCCGGAGGACATCGCCCTCTGCGCTCCGATGGTCGCGGAGTCGGCGCTGGTGACCGGCGGTTCCCAGTTGCAGTCCATCGTGGCGGTGGGCGCACAGACCGGTGCGGCCGCCGCGGTCGGCGCGGCGAGCACCGTGGGTGTGGCGGCAGTGGCGGATGCCGGAGTCGACCTGGGTGCTGATCTCGGAGTGGACCTCGGGGCGGGCGGCGGCGTCGACCTGGGTATCGGTACGGGCGTCGACGTCGGTGCGGGCCTGAACACCGCGATCGAGACCGGGCTGGAACTCGGCGCCGGTCTGGGCGCGGGACTGGCCGCGGGGCTCGACACCGTGGTGAGCGCGGGCGCCGACTTGTCCGCCGCCGTGGGCGGCCTGCTCGGTGCGGGCGCGCAGGTGATCAGTGGCATCGGCGGGGGTATCGACCTGGACGCCGACGCCGAAGGCGCGGGAAACATCGGCGCAGGACTCGGCACCGGCCTTTCCACCGGTATCGACGCGGCAGTGGGCGCCGGACTCGGCGCGGGCCTGGAAGGCGCGGTGGACGCGGCGGCGGGCCTGGGCGGCGGGCTGGAGGGCGCGGTGAACGGGGCAGCGGACCTCGGTGCCGGCCTGGGCGCTGGACTCCAGGGTGCGGTTGACGCGGCGGCCGGCTTGACAACGGGTGTGGATGCCGTGCTCGGCGCCGGTGCGCAGGCGGGCGCTGGTCTCGGCGCGGGCCTGGGCGGCGTCGTGGACGCGACGACCGGTTTGGCGACCGGGCTCGGCGCGGGCCTCGAAGCTGCGGCGGGCGTGGCAACCGACCTGACCGCGGGCCTCGGCGGCGGCGCGCAGACGGGCGCCGACCTCGGCGCCGGTGTGGGCGCGGGCCTCGAAGGCGCTGTCGGCGCGACGACCGGACTCGGTGCCGGTCTGGAAACCGCCATCGGTGGCGCGGCGGACATCACCACGGGTCTCGGCGCAGGTCTGGAAGGCGCGGCGGACATCAGCACCGGCTTGAACGCGGGCCTCGAGGGAGGTCTCGGCGCGGCGACCGATGTGAGCGCGGGCCTCGGCGCGGGTCTGGAGGGCGCTGTCGATGCGACCACGGGCCTCGGCGCTGGTCTCAACGGTGCCGTCGATGCGACGACCGGGCTCGGCGCGGGTTTGGAGGGCGCGGTCGGTGCTGCGGCGGATGTCACCACGGGCCTGGGGGGTGTCGCGAGTGCGGCGACTGATCTGACCGCCGGTTTCGACAGTGCGGTGGGTGGTGCGGCGGATCTGGCAACCGGCGTCGGCGCGGGTCTCGAAGGCGCTGTCGGTGGTTCGACGACCGGTCTGGACGCGGCGCTCGGCGCCGGTGGACAGGCGGGTGCCGGGCTCGGCGGCGCGGTGGATGCGACAACCGGACTCGGCGCGGGTTTGGGAGGTGCCGTCGGAGGCGCAGCGAATCCGGCGACCGGTGTGGGTGCGGGTCTCGAGGGCGCAGTCGACGCGGTTGGTGGATTGACCACGGGTGTGGATGCGGCCCTGGGCGCCGGTGGGCAGGCTGGTGCCGGGCTCGGCGCGGGTTTGGAGGGCGCGGTTGCTGGTGCGGCGGACGTCACTACGGGTCTGGGTGCTGGTCTCGGAGGTTCCGCCGGCGCGTCGACCGATCTGACCGCCGGTTTCGAAAGCGCGATCGGTGGTGCCGCGAACCTCTCCACGGGAGTGGGCGCGGGTCTCGAAGGTGGTTTGGGCGCGGCGACCGACGTGACCACGGGGCTCGGCGCGGGTCTGGAGGGTGCCGTCGATGCCGCGACCGGTCTCGGTGGCGCAATCGGTGGTGCGGCGGATGCCGCCACGGGTCTGGGCGGCGCCGCGGGTGCGGCGACTGACCTGACCGGTGGCTTCGAGAGCACGGTGGGTGGCGCCGCGGACCTCTCCTCCGGTCTGAGTGCGGGTCTCGGGGGCGCTGTCGACGCGGCGACCGGCTCGGGTGCGAGCCTCGACGGCGCGGCGGGTGGCGTTGCCGGTGCGGCGACTGATCTGACGGCTGGTCTCGGTGCCGGTGTGGGTGGTGGCCTGCAAGGCGCTGCCGATGCGGCGCTGAATGCGGGCGGCTCGGCTGGTGCCGGTCTCGGGGGCGCTGTGGACGCCGCGAGTGGTCTGAACGCAGGCCTCGGCGCCGCTGGGCAGGCCGGTGCCGGGATTTCCACCGGACTGCACGGTGCGGCAGACGCGGGTGCGCAGATCGGTTCCGGTCTGGAGACCGGTCTGGGCGGCGCGCTCGGCGCCGCGGGCCAGGCGACGGCCGGGCTCACCGGCGGAATCGGCCCCGCGGCACAAGGCTCCGGTAATGCGGCCGCCGGACTCGGAAGCAATTTCTCCTCTGCCGTCGGCGGAGCCGGAAATCTGGGAACGCAAGCGACGGCGGGTCTCGAGACCGGGCTCGCGACGGGTCTGGGCGCTGCCGTGAGCACCGGAGCGGAACTCGGTGGCGGACTGGAGAGTTCGCTGAACACCGGCGTGCAGGGCGGCGCGGGCCTGGAAAGCGGGCTCGGCGGGGCGCTCGATGCCGGGGTCCACGGTGCGACCGGACTGGAGACAGGCCTGTCCACCGGCCTCGGCGGTGGGCTGTCCACCGGCGTGGACGGTGCGGTGCACGCCGGTACCGGCCTGGGAACCGGACTCACCGGCGCCCTCGACGCCGGAACTCAGGCGGGTGCCGGACTGGGTTCGGGCCTGTCGGCCGGACTCGATGCCGGTGCTCAGGCTGGTGCGGGTCTCGGTTCGGGTCTGTCGGCCGGGCTCGATGCGGGTGCGCATGCGGGCGCCGGGCTGGGCTCTGGCCTCTCGACCGGAATCGACAGCGCGGTCGGTGCGGGCGCGGGCTTGGGGAGTGGCTTGTCGACCGGTGTCGGCGCGGCAGGCCACGCAGGCGCGGGCTTGGAGAGCGGCTTGTCGACCGGTGTCGGCGCGGCAGGCCACGCAGGCGCGGGCTTGGAGAGCGGCCTGTCCACTGGTCTCGGCGCCGCGGGCAACGTGGGCGGGGGCCTGTCGAGCGGTCTGGAAGGCGCGTCGAGTGCGGGTGCGCACGTCGGTTCGAGTCTGGACAGCGGCATCGGCTCGCACGCGTCCTCGGGCCTCGACGCTGGGGCTGGTCTCGGCGGTACCGCGCAGTCGGCCGTCGGTGGCGCGGTAGACGCGGGCGCCGGAATGGCGGGTTCGGCGAGCGGGGCGGCGCACGGCGCGGTGGACACCGGCGCGGGTCTCGGCGGCAGTGTCGGCTCGACCGCGCACACCTGGTCCTCGCTGGATGTGTCGAGCGCCTTCGGGTCGGGCCTGGACAGCGGCGGCGACACCGACGCGGGCCTGTTCGGAGAGAGCCACGCGAGCACGGAGTTCGGTGGTTCGGCGGGCGCCGACCTGGGTGGCGATACATTCCTGCACTGACAGTTGCCCGGTAATACGGAAAGAGGTCCATACCGCGATGGGGACGCCCGCGCCGAACGCCACTCCACCGGCGGTACCGCTGCTCTCGGTACTCGGTGAAACCATCGCGGCGGCCCGTGCCGCGGGCCGCAACGATCTGGTCGGCCGCCTGGAAGTGGCGGCCGACCGGGTTCGTGACCCGCGCAGGCGCATCGTCGTCGCCGGACAGCTGGACCAGGGCAAGAGCCGTTTCGTCAACGCTCTCCTGAACCTGGACATCTGCCCGGTGGGTGACGACGCCACCACCACGGTGCCGATGCTGCTCGCGCACGGCGCTGAGCCGCGCGCGGAGCTGGTGCTCGCGGCGCACGGCGATTCCAGCGGCGCGGAGACCAGGGTGGCGGTGCCGATCTCGGAGATCGGCGCGATCGATCAGCGCTCACCGCTCGCGCAGGGACGGCGGATAGTGCGCCTCGAGGTCCAGATACCCAACGCGCTGCTGGCCGACGGGATCGTGCTGATCGACACCCCGGGCGTCGGCGGACACGGCAACGCCCACGCGGCGGGCGTGCTCGGAATGGTGCCCGCCGCGGACGCGGTGCTGGTGCTGTCGGACGCGTCGACCGAACTCACCGAGCCCGAACTGGCATTCCTGCGGCAGGTGCGAGAGCTGTGCCCGACGGTCGCGCTGTTGCTCACCAAGACCGACCTGTACCCGCATTGGCGGCAGGTGCACGAAGCCGATCTGCACCATCTCGCACGGGCCCGCCTCGACGTGCCGATGATCCCGGTGTCGTCGCTGCTGCGCAGCCACGCGATGCGATTGCAGGACCAGCAGCTCGGCGTCGAATCCGGCTTCGGCGTGCTCTACACATTTCTGCGCGACCAGGTCGTGGCGCGCGACCAGCTGGCCACCCGGGCCGCCGTGGCCCGCGATATCCGTTCCGCGGCGGAGCATCTCGCGCTGGCGCTGGGCAGCGAGCTGGTCGCGATCCGCGATCCGGCGCAGGGCGCGGCGGCGGTGCGCGAGCTGCAATCCGCCCGCGCCTCGGCAGAGGAACTGCACCGCAGGACCGCCGCATGGCAGCAGACGCTCGCGGATGGCATCACCGACCTGGCCGGGGACGTCGACCACGATCTGCGCGACCGTCTGCGCAACCTCGCCCGCACCACCGAGGAATGGATCGACGAGCACGACCCGGGCAGGCACTGGGACCGCATCGCCGAACACCTCACCGGCACCGTCGACACGGCCCTCGGCGACAACCTGCTGTGGACCCATTCCCGGGCTGTCCAACTCGCCGAGCGTGTCGCCGAACATTTCTCCGAACTCGGCGCCGTCGACCTGCCGGACGTGCGCCCCGGCGCCGGAGCCGACTCCGGCCGCGCCCTCTCCGGCACGCTCGCCGATCTGGAACCCGACATCGGTTTCGGCAGCAAGCTGCTCGTCGGCATGCGCGGTTCATACGGCGGTGTGCTCATGGTCGGGCTGGCCAGTACTTTCGCCGGACTGGCCATGCTCAACCCGATCTCCATCGGCGCGGGATTGATCGTGGGCGGCAAGGCTTTCCGGGATGACAAGCAGGCCAGGCTGGCCAAGCGGCGCAACGAGGCGAAGGCGGCGGTGCGCCGCTTCGTGGACGACGTGGCGTTCCAGGCGGGCAAGGAGTCGAAGGACCGGCTGCACCGCATCCATCGCGCGTTGCGCGACCACTACGCGGGCGTCGCCGAACGCAGCCTTCGCTCGATCGACGAGTCGCTGCGGGCCGCGCAGGAGGCGGCGTCCATGGTCGCCACCAGCCGGGCCGAACGCGGTGCGCAACTGGAACAGCAGCTGCGCGTGGTCGCGGAACTGCGCCGATACGCCGATGCCATGCAGACCGCACTACCGATGGGACCCGCCGGTACGGTAGCCCCGTGAGACGTGATGGTGGCCCGGTGCCGGGAATCGTCGCCGAGGCCCATCGGCTGGTCGGCGCGGCGCAGGCGGCGCTGGCGGGCGAGCCACGCCCGCGTGCCCTGCTGGCCGATTGTGCCCGCCGATTGGACCAGCCGTTGCGCGTCGCGCTGGCCGGTTCGATCAAGGCGGGCAAATCCACATTGCTGAATTCCCTTGTCGGACAAGACATCGCGCCCACCGACGCGACCGAGTGCACCAGGGTGGTCACCTGGTATCGGTACGGATCGACACCCAGCGTGACGGCCTACGCCCCCGATGGCGCCCGCGCTCATGTCGTGGTCCGGCGCGGCAGCGGAACGCACGGGCTGACCTTCGATCTGGACCGGCTCAACTGGAACGCACCGGCCGCGCGCGAGGTCGACCATCTCGAGGTCGAGTGGCCCGCCGCGGCGCTCACGCAGACCACGATCATCGACACCCCCGGCACGTCCTCGCTGTCGCGCGAGGTGTCGCGGCGCACCGCGCGTCTGCTGACGCCGGGCGCGGACGACGAGCGAACCGAGCAGGGCATCGCGATCCCGGGCGCCGACGCCGTCGTGTACCTGCTGCGCAGGCTGGACGCGACGGACGTGCAGTTCCTCGAGCGTGTGGGCGCGGGAACCGTCGCGGCCAACGGCGGGCCGGGGGCGCCCGGTCCGCTCGGCATCGTCGGCGTGGTGTCGCGGGCCGACGAGATCGGGGCGGGCCGGATCGACGCGCTGCACTCGGCACGGGATGTCGCAACGCGTTTCGCCGGGGAGCTGGAGCGGACGGGGCTGTGCCAGGCCGTGATCCCGGTCGCCGGACTGCTCGCGTTCGCCGCGGCGACGCTGCGTCAGCAGGAGTTCGCGGCGTTCGAGACGCTGGCGGGGGTGCCGGTCGACGAACTGAGCGCGGCGCTGCTCTCCGCCGATCGTTTCGCGCGCGCCGACATGCCGCTCCCGGTGCCGCCGGAGCTGCGTGCGCAGCTCGCCGAGCGGTTCGGGTTGTTCGGCATTCGCATGGCGGTCACGCTGATCCGGCTCGGCGTGCGCGATTCGGCCACGCTGGCCGAGGAATTGACCAGCCGCAGCGGAGTGGACGAACTGCGCTCGGTGCTCGACGTGCAGTTCGGTCAGCGCGCCGACCAGCTCAAAGCGCATTCCGCGCTCACCGCGCTGGCCAGGGTGCTGACCGCCTACCGTGGCACCCCGGCCGATCGCCTGCTGCCCAGGGTGCGCACCTTGCTCGCGGACGTGCACGGTTTCGCCGAGCTGCGTCTGCTCGGCCGCCTGCGCACCGACGAATTGGCGCTGCCCGCCGACGATCTCGCCGAACTCCATCGCCTCATCGGCGGCTCGGGAATCGCACCCCACCTGCGTCTGGGCCTTCCGTCCGACGCGCCGTTCCCCGCCCAGCGCGCACAAGCGGTGGCCGCGGTCCGGAAATGGCGTGCCCGGGCGCGCCACCCCTTGGCCGACCAGTTCACCGCCACGGCCTGCCTGACCGCCGCCCGCAGCGCGGAGGGCACCTTGAGCGTGCTGCCGGAATGAGCCGCTGACCGCCACCTCCGAAGCGCCGTGACCTGCGCGGACGGGCGCATTCCGCTGCCAGTGAGCGGTGTAGTCGCCGTGGGGCCGGGTATGCGCCTTGGTAGCGAGAGGAGGTAACGATGAGCCAAGAGGACGTCGTACACGAATTGCTCGTCCGCGCGGGCACGGGATATGCCGAGGAAGCGGGCATCACGCTCGATGACAAACCGGCCGCGCTCTTCCAGTTGCTCATGCTTTCCCAACTGCTCAGCACCCGCATTTCCGCCGATATCGCGATCGGGGCCACGCGAGAGCTGATCAGCAGCGGCTACCGGACGCCGCACCGGGTGGCCGACGCGGAGTGGCAGGAACTGGTCGACGCGCTGGGGCGGGCGAACTATCGCCGCTACGACGAGAGCACCGCCACCAGGCTGCACCACAACGCCACGCGCGTGCTCGACCGCTACCAAGGTGACCTGCGGGAACTGGCGAAGAAAGCGGACAACGACCCTGAGCGAGCCGCGGATCTGCTCCAAGAGTTCGACGGCATCGGTCCGACCGGGGCGCATATCTTCCTGCGCGAGATCCAGGACATCTGGACCTGGGTCCGCCCGCATTTCGACGAACGGGCTTTGCGCGGTGCCAAGCGCGTGCAGTTGCCGGAGGATCCCGACCGACTGGCGCGGCTGGCGCCGGATCACCACACGGCGGAACTCGCCGCCGCCTTGGTGCGGGTGACGCTGGACGAGAAGATCGCCGACGAAGTTCTCGCCGCCGCGCCCTGAGCGCGCGTCCTCAGATCAGGGCGGCGCCGGAAGCGCGCGGATCTATCAGGATCTTCGCGTGCCGCTCCGGGTTGCCGAGGGCGGTGAAGGCATCGGCCACGCCGTCCAGCCCGACGGTCCCGGTGATCAGCGGGCTGGGGTCGACCTCGCCCTCGGCGAGCATGTGCAAGGTGTCGCGGAACTCGCCGGGGTCGTAGCCGAGCACGAAGCGCAGCTCGATCTCCTTGTTGATGGCCATCGCGGGATGGAAGCGGTCGGTCTCCATGCACACCCCGACCACCACCACGCGTGACAGCGGCGGTGCGGCCGCCAGGATCTGGTCGATGATGCCGGGCACGCCGACGCACTCGAAGATCACCGGCCCGCTCGGCCCCTTGTTCAACGTGTGGGCCAGCCGGAACACGTACCACCACGGCAGGTTGGGGACCCGCCGCAAGCGGTCCATGGCGTCGAAGCCGAGAGCGAGTATGTCGGTGACGCCGTTGATCCGGCCCTTCTTCGGAGCGGCCGTCCAGGGCGATTCCGTCGCCGGGTCCACCACCACATCGGCGCCGCAGGCGGTGGCGAGTTCCCGCCGGCGTGGCGAGAAGTCGCTGGCGACCACGGTGCGCACCCCCGCGGCCTTCAGCATGCTGATCACCGCGAGGCCGATCGGCCCGCAGCCGATGACGAAGGCCGTCTGCCCCTTCCCGACGCGGCCTCGGCGTACCGCGTGCCAGGCCACCGCCATGGGTTCGGTCAGCGCGGCGTGTTCCGCGGACAAGCCGTTGGGCACCGGCATCGTCATCGATTCCTGCACCACCACCTGCTCGGCGTAGCCGCCCGGCGCCGCGGTCGACAGCCCTACCAGGTGGGGCTGCTCGCCGTGCCGGACGATCGGAAGCGCCACCACCGGTGTCCCCGTCCGCCATCTCCTGCGGCAGTCCGGGCCGTAATCGACAACTGTCCCGCTGAATTCGTGCCCGAGCACCACGCTCTGATCCGAACGCATGAAGTGCTCGTATCCCGTGGCCACGGCCAAGTCGGACAGTTCGTCGGCGTGGGTGCGGGCATGCAGGTCCGAGCCGCAGATACCGCAGCGCGACACGTCGATCAGCAGTTGACCGGCGCCCGGCCGGGGCGTGGGCAGCTCCGCGACCTCGAACTCGGCGGCGGTGACGACGGCGGCCCTCATGGCGGCTCCTCGGATCGACGGCGCACGGCGGCCGACCCGGCCACCCGCCGTCACCCTACTGCGCGAGGGCGCCGCCGTGACTGTGCTCGGTGTACGGCGGTGGTAGGGCCTCGCGGGCTGAAGACAGCGAATGCCCCGGCGGCAATTACGTGACGCGGATCACGCGCTCCGGTGGTCGTCCGGGAATTAATCGCGCGAGCCGCCCGTTGAGCTTTTCGACAAGATTGAGTGTGTATGGCTCAAGTTTCGGTTGACTCCGGAACTCCGGCGAGGCAGGATTGAGCCGACCACGCTCAGTGTTGCTGGGGCCGTGCTCCGTGAGGTGCTAGGGGCGAGGTCTCGCGGCGTCCTTCATCGGACGTCGCAGGGCGGTTTTCGCCCGGCACCGACACACATTGGTACGTCAACTAGGAGGAACCACAATGGCTCGTGCGGTCGGAATCGACCTCGGGACCACGAACTCGGTCGTCGCCGTTCTCGAAGGCGGCGAACCGGTCGTCGTGGCCAACTCGGAAGGATCGCGCACCACCCCGTCGATCGTCGCGTTCGCGAAGAACGGCGAGGTGCTGGTCGGCCAGCCGGCCAAGAACCAGGCCGTCACCAACGTCGACCGCACCATTCGCTCCGTCAAGCGGCACATCGGCACCGACTGGACCGTCGAGATCGATGGCAAGAAGTACACGCCGCAGGAGATCAGCGCGCGCACGCTGATGAAGCTGAAGCGCGACGCGGAGTCCTACCTCGGTGAGGAGATCACCGACGCGGTCATCACCGTGCCCGCCTACTTCGAGGATGCCCAGCGGCAGGCCACGAAGGAAGCAGGCCAGATCGCGGGCCTGAACGTCCTGCGCATCGTCAACGAGCCCACCGCGGCGGCGCTGGCCTACGGCCTGGACAAGGGCGACAAGGAGCAGACCATCCTGGTCTTCGACCTCGGTGGCGGCACCTTCGACGTCTCGCTGCTGGAAATCGGCGAGGGCGTCGTCGAGGTCCGCGCCACCTCCGGCGACAACCACCTCGGTGGTGACGACTGGGACGAGCGGGTCGTGCAGTGGCTGGTCGACAAGTTCAAGGCCAGCTCGGGCATCGACCTGACCAAGGACAAGATGGCCATGCAGCGGCTGCGTGAGGCCGCCGAGAAGGCCAAGATCGAACTCAGCTCCTCGCAGAGCACCTCGATCAACCTGCCCTACATCACCGTCGACGCGGACAAGAACCCGCTGTTCCTCGACGAGCAGCTGACCCGCGCCGAGTTCCAGAAGATCACCTCGGACCTGCTCGACCGCACCCGCGCGCCGTTCCAGTCCGTAATCAAGGACGCGGGCATCAAGGTGTCCGACATCGACCACGTGGTGCTCGTCGGCGGCTCCACCCGTATGCCCGCCGTCTCCGATCTGGTCAAGGAACTGACCGGCGGCAAGGAGCCCAACAAGGGCGTGAACCCGGACGAGGTCGTCGCCGTCGGCGCCGCCCTGCAGGCCGGTGTGCTCAAGGGTGAGGTCAAGGACGTCCTGCTGCTCGATGTGACCCCGCTGTCGCTGGGCATCGAGACCAAGGGCGGCGTGATGACGAAGCTCATCGAGCGCAACACCACCATCCCCACCAAGCGCTCGGAGACCTTCACCACCGCCGACGACAACCAGCCGTCGGTGCAGATCCAGGTGTTCCAGGGTGAGCGCGAGATCGCCTCGCACAACAAGCTGCTCGGCTCCTTCGAGCTGACCGGCATCCCGCCCGCCCCGCGCGGCGTGCCGCAGATCGAGGTCACCTTCGACATCGACGCCAACGGCATCGTGCACGTCACCGCGAAGGACAAGGGCACCGGCAAGGAGAACACGATCAAGATCCAGGACGGCTCCGGCTTGTCCAAGGAGGAGATCGACCGGATGGTCAAGGACGCCGAGGCGCACGCCGCCGAGGACAAGGCCCGCCGCGAGGAGGCCGAGACCCGCAACCAGGCCGAGTCGCTGGTGCACCAGACCGAGAAGTTCATCAAGGAGAACGAGGACAAGGTCCCCGCGGACGTCAAGTCCAAGGTCGAGGCGGCCATCGCCGAGGCGAACGAGGCCCTCAAGGGCACCGACATCGCGGCGGTCAAGGCGGCCGTCGAGAAGCTGGCGACCGAGTCGCAGGCCCTCGGCCAGGCCATCTACGAGGCCTCCGCCGCGGACGCCGCGGCGCAGGGCAACGGCGCGTCGAGCAACGCGCAGGACGATGACCAGGTCGTGGATGCCGAGGTCGTGGACGAGCCGGTCGACACGGAGAAGAAGTGACCGAGGGCAACTCTGAGAAGGAGCCGATCACCTTCGTCGACAACCGGAAGATCGATCCGGAGACCGGTGAGATCAGGCAGCCGGCCGCGGACAACGGCGCCGCGGCCGCGCAGGCCCCGGAGTCGGGCAACGGTGTGGAGAACGGCAACGGCGGCGACGCCCTGGCCGACGCCATCAGCGGTGAGCTCGCCGAGCGCACCGCCGACCTGCAGCGGCTGACCGCGGAGTACGCCAACTACCGGCGCCGGGTCGAGCGCGACCGCAAGGCCACGATCGATTCCGCCAAGGCGTCGGTGGTGACCGAACTGCTCGGCGTACTCGACGATCTCGATCGCGCGCGGGCGCACGGCGACCTCGATTCCGGTCCGCTGAAGTCGGTGGCCGACAAGCTGTCGACCGCGCTGCACAAGCAGGGTCTCGAGGAGTTCGGTTCGGAGGGTGAGCCCTTCGATCCGACCTTGCACGAGGCCGTGCAGCACGAGGGCTCCGGCCACGATCCGGTGATCGGCATTGTGATGCGCAAAGGCTATCGCTTCGGCGATAGGGTGCTTCGGCACGCACTCGTCGGGGTAACCGACGGCGTGGCCGATCTGACGGAAAACGCCGAACAGCCGACCGAAGAGGCATCGGATGATGATGCCGGCGCGAACGACCAATGATGCGAGAGGAGGAGATGCTCGGTGAGCCAACGGGAGTGGATCGAAAAGGACTTCTACAAGGAGCTGGGTGTTTCCTCCAGCGCCTCGCAGGACGAGATCAAGAAGGCCTATCGCAAGCTCGCGCGTGATTTGCATCCGGACGCCAACCCCGGTGACAACAAAGCCGAGGAGCGGTTCAAGGCCGTCAGCGAGGCGCACGCGGTGCTGTCGGATCCGGCCAAGCGCAAGGAGTACGACGACACTCGCAAGCTCTTCGCGGGTGGCGGCTACGGTCGCGGTGGGTTCGGATCCGCTGCGGGGGGCGGCTTCTCGCAGGAGTTCAACATCGGGGACATCTTCGGCGGCGGCGGCGCCGGCGACGGTGGCCTCGGTGACCTGCTCGGCGGTCTGTTCAACCGAGGCGGCGGCACGCGGACGTCATCGAGCCGCCCCCGGCGCGGCTCCGACGTGGAGACCGAGACGACGCTCGGTTTCCGGGAGGCGGCCCAGGGCGTCACGGTTCCACTGCGGATGACCAGCCCGTCGCCGTGCACCACGTGTCACGGCAGCGGCGCGAAACCGGGCACGAGCCCGCGGGTCTGCCCGATCTGCAACGGAACCGGCATCGTCAGCCGCAACCAGGGCGCGTTCGGCTTCAGCGAGCCGTGTGACGAGTGCCGGGGCAGCGGATCGATCATCGACGATCCGTGCGTCGACTGCCACGGCAGCGGCATCCAGAACCGCACGCGCACGATCACGGTGCGGATTCCCCCTGGAGTCGGTGACGGGCAACGGATCCGGCTGGCCGGTCAAGGTGAGGCGG
Source organism: Nocardia sp. NPDC005745 (assembly GCF_040630775.1). Lineage (NCBI taxonomy): Bacteria > Bacillati > Actinomycetota > Actinomycetes > Mycobacteriales > Nocardiaceae > Nocardia > Nocardia sp. NPDC005745. The sequence continues at coordinate 163,551 of NZ_JBEXYF010000013.1, read as the reverse complement.
GACTGCGCGGGGCGCCCTCGGGCGACCTCTACGTCACCGTCCACGTCAGCCAGGACAAGGTCTTCGGCCGCAACGGCGACGACCTGACCCTGGTGCTTCCGGTCAGTTACAGTGAATTGGTGCTCGGCACTACGGTTTCGGTGCCGACCCTGGACGGCCGGGTCGGCGTCAAGGTGCCTCCGGGTACCGCCGACGGCCGCACCCTGCGGGTACGCGGCCGCGGTGTGCCCAAGCGCGGCGGCGGCGCGGGTGACCTGCTGGTGACGGTGAAGGTCGCGGTCCCGCAGAAACTGGACCGCGAGGCCGTCGAGGCGCTCGAGCGCTACCAGGAGGCGGAGCGGGCCAGTGGCTTCGATCCACGTGCGGGATGGGCAGGTGCGTGATGTCCTCGGAACCGAAGAACGCGTCCGGCGGGTCGCGGGCCGAGTTCTTCATGATCTCGGTGGCGGCCCAGCTGGCCGGCATGCACGCGCAGACACTGCGCACGTATGACCGTCTGGGACTGGTCACGCCGCAACGTACTTCGGGCGGCGGTCGGCGCTACTCGGCCCGGGACGTGGAGCTGCTGCGCGAGGTGCAGCGGTTGTCCCAGGACGAGGGCGTCAACCTCGCGGGCATCAAGCGCATCATCGAGCTGACCAATCAGGTGGAGGAGCTGCGGCAGCAGGTCGCGGAACTGTCGGCCGAGCTGGAGCGAACCCGGGCCGGATACCGTCCCGACCTCGCCCCGCAACGCAGTACCGCGCTGGTGGTCTGGCAGCCACGGCACCGTCGCGAGGACGGTCAGCGCAGACGATAACCGGCACCACGACGGCCCCGGCCTCGATCGCACATCGCGATCAGAGGCCGGGGCCGTCGTGGTTTCACCGCCGCTACCACCGGTAATTTGCTGAGAGTAAACCAGAACATGTTCGACGGAAGTCGTGCGGCGGAGTTCATTTCGTTGTCGAATCAACTGGGCATTTCTACCGTAGCTATGTTTACGGAGCCGGTGCTGTTTGCCCGGTTCGGTCCTAGTCCGAGGGCCTTCATGTTGCCCCGATGTCGCTAGAACAGACCAATCGGGACGAAATTGACGAAGTGCCCCTTACCTTTTCGGTGTGCATATGACCGATTTCGCGTCAGATCTACGGTCTTGCAGTCGGTTTCTCTGGCGTGTCTCGCTGAATATCCTCGTTTCGACGAAATTACACGCGTGATGTTCCTTCGAATGATTCCGTTGCTGGCAAACCTCGCCTACACTCCTTTCCGTCGGCTGCTGTCGAGTGGCCCGCAGCACCTCACTCGCCGGCAAGGTTCGTGAACGAGTGCGAAATGGGGTTGTGACATCAATGGATTCACGCGCTGTCGCTTTGATCAGAACAACTTTCAAGGCGGTTGCTGCGGAGGATGGGGGGCCGGAGAAACTGGCGAGATCGTTCTACGCGATCTTGTTCACCGACTACCCGCACGTCCGCGATTTCTTTCCCGCCGCGATGGACTCCCAGCGCGATCGCCTGGTCAAGGCGATCTCCTACGCGCTGGACCGGTTGGAAGAGCCCGACAAGCTACTGCCCTTCCTGGCTCAACTCGGTAGGGATCACCGCAAATACGGCGTGCAGCCCGCGCACTACGCCGCCGTGTCCACCGCGCTGAAGACCGCCGTCAAGGTGTTCGCGGGGACCGAGATGTGGACCGACGAGGTCGACCGGGCCTGGGACGAGGGCCTGAAGATCATCGCCGACACCATGATCGGCGCGGCGGAGAAGGAGACCACACCGTCGGCGTGGACCGGCACGGTGATCGAGCGCCGCGAGGTGCTGCGCAACCTCGTCGTCGTCCGGCTGCAACTGGACCAGCCGATGCGCTACGCCGCGGGTCAGTACCTGAGCGTGCAGATCCCCTCGCGGCCGCGCATGTGGCGCTATCTCTCGCCCGCCGTGCCCGCGAACACCAACGGTGAGATCGAGTTCCACGTCCGCAGTGTGCTGGGCGGCTGGGTCAGCTCGGCCATCGTCGGCCAGACCGTCGTCGGCGACCAGTGGCTGCTGGGCTCGCCGCTCGGCGGCCTCGGCGTTCCGCGCAACACCAAACGCAAGATGCTGATGGTCGGCTGCGGCACCGGAATCGCGCCGCTGCGCGCCCAGCTGATGTCGATGGCGATGCGGCGGACCAATCCGAAGGTGCATCTGTTCGTCGGCGGGCACCACCCGTGCGACCTCTACGACCTGGAGACGTTGAGCAAGCTGGCGATGGCCAACCGCTGGCTCACCGTCACGCCGGTGAGCGAACACGACGAAAACCCTTGGTGGTACGCGGAACCCGAAGAGCCGCGCACCACTTGGCCCGGCCTGGAACCACGCGTGACCGGTCAGATCGGCAAGGTCGTCGCGAGCTTCGGCGCCTGGTCCGACCGCGATGTTCAGATCGTCGGTTCACCGTCGATGGTGCAGACCACCAAGTTCCGCCTCATGGCAGCGGGAACCCTGGCGAAAAACATCCGCCACGATCCGCTGTACTGAGTTGATTTTCCAGCGCCTGCCGTCGCCTACGCGACGGCCACTCGGACGCGAGCCGGGCTGTGTTTGTTTTTCCAGCGCCTGGGGCGCTGGGTGTTCGCGCCCCTTCACGGCTCGCGTCCGAGCGACCGCCGCTTGCTCCTTTGTCGCGGACGCGGCGGCCACTCGGACGCGAGCCGGGCCGCGAACGGCGCATGCTCGGTCTCGCTTCGCTCGAAACCGGGGGTTGAGCTGGTGGGGTCGCGTGTGGTGGATGAGCGCGCGACCTAGGGCAATGGCCTGGCAGGGCGTGAGATCGGTGCTGGTGCCTCTCGGTGCGAACGCTGTGTCGGGTTCTACCTCTGCGGCGCTGGGGGCTCGGCCCTTGTGCGGATCGAGAAAGACATGGTTGGCCCGATGTCGTTGCGATAGACCTTCTCCCGCCGTGCGCGGTGCTGTTTGGGATGGTCGGCGGTAAAGGTCACAGGCCCTCGAATTGGATTCGCTCCGGGGGTGTTCCGGTTTCCAGGAGGCGGTCGACCGTGGTCTGGACCATGGCGGGGGAGCCGCAGACCAGCACTTGGTGCTCGCGGAAGGCGCCGTGGGAGCCGAGGACTTCGGCGAGTGTGCCGTAGAGCAGGTCGTCGGGTGAGAAGCCGATGTCGACCCGGGACTGCTCGTACCATTCGTCGACCCAGTGCGGGTCCGCCAGGCTTTCCACCACGGGGATGACGGTGAGCCAGGGCAATTCGGCGGCCAGCAGGAAGAGCATGTCCGAGGCGTACAGGTCGCGGGGGGAGCGCCCGCCGACGAAGAGGTAGGTCGGTGGTGGAGAAGGCTTGCGCGCCAGTTCCAGGATCTGGGCGCGCATCGGCGCCAATCCCGTGCCGCCGGCGATCATGACCACCTCGTCGCCGTCCGGGTCGACCCAGAACCCGCCCGCCGGAGCGCCGATTCGCCACTCGTCGCCCGGCTGCGTGTCGGCGACGATGGCGCCGCTGCACCAGCCGCCCGGCACCGTGCGCACGTGGAACTCCAGCTTGCCGTCCAGGGAGGGCGGTAGCGCGGGGGAGAACCTGCGGCGCACGCCGGGATGCTGCGGGACTCGCACCTCGACCGATTGCCCGGCGGCGAACGGCACGAACTCGCCGATCAGGCGGATCACCGCGAGATCGTGCCGGAGCCGATGATGGCCGACCACGGTCGAGGTCCACTCCGGCGCTTCATGACCGTTACCGAGCATGCTCGGATCCCCCAACGGGGCCTCCTTCGTTACACAGGGTCGCAGCTGATGTTCTGCTCCGGCGTGCCGACCGCGATGAGCGCGCGCTGAGTATCCGCGATCATCCGGGCCGATCCGGCGATCTGGATCTGGCGGTCCTCCCACGCGCCGAAGCTCGCGACGACGGCGCCCAGATTACCGATCAGGCGCCGGTGCATGCCGTACGGTGCGTCCTGCGGCGGATGGGGGTACCACCACGGATTGGTCTTCTGCTCGCACACCGGCACGATGGTCAGCCACGGGTTGCTCTGCGAGAGCTGCCACATGTTCTCCACGTCGTACAGATCGCAGGGATAGCGGCCCCCGATGAAGAAGTGCACGCGCGGATTGATGCCGCGCTGGCCCATCTCGATCAGCTGGGCGCGCAGCGGCGCGATGCCGGTGCCCGCGCCGATCATGAGCACGTCGCGGCCGCTGTCCCGGTCGACGTGCAGTCCGCCCAGCGGGCCCGCTATCCGCCAGCGGTCGCCGACCCTGGTCTCGTTGACGATCGCGGGGCTCACCCAGCCGCCGCGGATCTTGCGCACGTGGAACTCGATCTCGCCGTATGGGTTGGACGGGATGGCCGGGGAGAAATAGCGCCACATCTTGGGCCGCTGCGGAATCGTGACCGGCACGTACTGTCCGGCCTGGTAGGGCACCGGCCCGTCCGATTGCAGCCGCACGATGGCCAGGTCCTCCAGCACGCGGCGATGGCCCACCACGGTCGCCTCCCACACCGGCTGCGACTTGTCGGAGTTGGCGCCGATGGCCATGGACGCGGAGATCAGGATGGTGATGTCGCGCCAGCCCTCCTCCAGGCCCCGGTTCCAGGCCGCGCCGTTGTAGGCACGGAACGCCGCGAGCAGCGCACGGCCCGCCACGTCGTAGTGCGCGGCCTCGACGCCGTACTTGCGATGGTCGCGGGCGAGTTGCTCCAGGAATTTCTGTGCCCGGTCCCAGTCCTCCAGGTGATCGAGCACGTACTGGATGGCCGTGGCGATGCGCTTGGCCTGCATCTCCATGGCGGGCGGGAACAATTCGCGCAGCCGGGGATTCTCGGCGAACAAATGTCCGTAGAACGCACTGACCAACCGCTCGGGTCCATTCGGTGACTCGATCACCGAACGAAAATTGGCGCGGACCAGCGCAGCCGAACGCGCATCCACGACGTGGAGCTTCCTTTCCCTCAGTTCTGCCCGGGGACATACCCGTTACCGGCGGTCTCCCGCCGACAAGTATCCCCGAAAATGCCGTGGTCGTGTGGGTATAGGCATACCTTCGCCTTCGCTCCGGCCGGGCACGGGCTGGAGACGAACTACCTCCGGCCGGGACCGTCGGTGCCGTAGGACCCGGCCAAACGGTAATCGGTGGGCAAACGGCGGACGTTGCTGACCCTTCGGTAACCGGAGCCACGGACGAACGGCGCCGCGGCTTCGCGGCCCGTCCCCGCCGAGCAGACGCCGGTCACGACCCGGCGCCGGCCCGAACCGCGGGCACGACCTGCTCGGTATAACGGCGGATCTGCTCGACCGGTTCCCCCTCGGTCGGCCAGAAGACGAATCCGTCGATCCGCTGGTCACGGTGCAGAACCAGGAGATCGTCGACCCACCGCGCGGCCGGACCCTCCAGGAAGCCGCGGTCGGTTCCGTCCGCGGTGATGGTCCCGGACACGTTCAACACCCGCCGCACCGCCAGCGGGTCCCGGTCCGCCGCGGCGGCGGCGTCATCGATCCGCCTGCCAGCGTCGGCGAGGAACTCCGGCGGCGCCCACGCGGCCGACGGCACCCAGCCGTCGGCGGCGCGCCCGGTGAGCTCGAGCATGCGCGGGCCCCGCGCGCCGAGCCAGATGCCGGGATCGTGCCGCGGACGGGGACCGGGATGCGCGCCCGCGAGGGAGTAGAAGGATCCGGGCACCCGGACCGATCGCGCGTCGCTCCACAAGGCGCGGATGACCGCGATCGCCTCGCCGAGGGCGCGCACCGCTTCGCCACCGGTTCTGCGCGGTCCGCCCATCCCGGCCACAGCGTCCCAGAACGCGCCCGCGCCGAGGCCGAGCTGGATGCGGCCGTCGCTGATGATGTCGAGCGAGGCCACCGATTTCGCGAGCAGCGCGGGGTGGCGCAGCGGCAGGTTCGCTACGTCCGGGAAGAAGGTGATCCGCTCGGTCCGCGCGACCAGAGCGGTGATCAGGGTCCAGGTGTCCAGGAAACGGCGCTGGTAGGGGTGGTCCTGGATGCCGATCAGGTCGAGCCCGGATACGTCGGCGTACACGCTCAGCTCGGCGAGCCTGCGAAAGTCCTCGGCCTCCGGGATCAGGAACAGGCCGAATCGGGGCACTCGGGTGTTCAGCGCACACCTCCGGGGGGTCTCGCGGGAGGCCGGCTCAGCGGGCCGGTACGGCTCAGATGGCCAGCACGGTCTTTCCGCGCGCGCCGGGCGCTCCGATGACCGCGGGGCCCTCCGCGAGCGGGACGGTGGCGTCGATCGGCACGACCACGTCACCCGCGGCGACGCGCTGGATCAGCCTGGCCAGTTCCGGCGCTTTGCCCTGGGATTCGATGTTGCCGCCCTTGATCGACCGCGCCCGCAACGCGTCCTCGTCGGCGGCGAAGGTGGTGGAGTAGACCGTGCCGCCGTCGCGGACCAGCGTGGTCAGTTCTGCGAGCGCCTCGGGCGGGCTCACCAGGTCGAACAGCACGTCGATGCCGTCCGGATGCGCGGCGGCGACCTGGTCGCGCACCGGCGCCGCGGTGTAGTCCACCGTCTCGGCCGCGCCCAGCCGGGTCATTTGATCGGCGGAACCGCCGCGCGCCGTCGCGATGACGTGCGCGCCCGCGATATTGGCCAGTTGCACCAGGAAGGAGCCGACGCCGCCGGTCGCGCCAACGATCAACACGGTCTGGCCGGGCTTGATGTGCGTGGCGTCCACGAGATCCTGCGCGGTGACTCCGGCGGTCGGCAGCGCGGCGGCCGCGACGGTCGGCACGCCGGGCGGGATCGGCACCAGCGTGCCGCCCTCCGGGAGCACCGCGTACTCGGCGAAGCTGCCGTGGCCCACCGGCGGTGTGAGGAACTTGCCGACCACCCGGTCCCCGACGGCGAAGCGGCTGACGCCCGCGCCGATCGTGGCGACGGTGCCCGCCCCGTCCACCCCGAGGATCATCGGGAAGTCATGGGGCAGTCTGCCGTCCAGAATCCCGGAGGCCACTTTTCGGTCGAAGGGGTTCACCCCGGCCGCCTGGAGTTGGACCCGCACGGCTCCGGGTCCGGGTTCGGGCATCGGCATCTCGGCCAGTTCCGGCGTCGCTCCGAACTTCCGTACCACGATCGCGCGCATCCATTCGCTCCTTGATTCGGGGTGAAGAGTGATGCAACAAGTGACGGCCGAGGTCATCGTAGGCATCCGAACCCCGCCGACGTGCGGAATCACCGCATCGGCGGTGTCGGCGAGGCGTCGCTTTCGCCGGTGTCGGGGCGTAGCGTTCGATCCGATCCCCGGTGCCGGGCGGGCGCGCCGAAAAAATTCAAACTTGAGCGGAACAGACTCAACCTTTCCGACGTTGGACGGTAAGGAACGGCGGCGAGCCGGTAGACGAGCGGCGAGACGAAGCGAGGGCTTCGGCCGCACCGGATCGTGCTCGGCGTCGTGCGAATCGACTAGTAGGAAGGTGACTCGTGGACTCGTTCAATCCCACCACCAAGACTCAGGCGGCGCTCACCGCCGCCCTGCAGGCGGCCTCCGCCGCGGGCAACCCGGAGATCCGTCCGGCGCACTTGCTGGTGGCGTTGCTGGACCAGACCGACGGCATCGCCGCGCCCTTGCTGAAGGCCGTCGGAACGGATCCGGCGACCGTGCGACGCGAGGCACAGGACCTGGTGGACCGGCTGCCGCGGGCGACCGGCGCCACCACCACACCGCCGCTGGGCCGCGAGGCGCTCGCCGCGATCACCGCGGCGCAGCGCCTGGCCACCGAACTCGGTGACGAGTACGTCTCCACCGAGCACGTGATGGTCGGCCTCGCCGCGGGCGACTCCGACGTGACCATGCTGCTCACCAAGTACGGCGCCACCGCCGACGCGCTGCGTTCGGCGTTCACCGCGGTCCGCGGCAGCGCCCGGGTGACCAGCCCTGATCCGGAAGGCAGCTACCAAGCTCTGGAGAAGTACTCCACCGATCTCACCGAAGCCGCCCGCTCCGGCAAACTCGACCCGGTGATCGGCCGGGACACCGAGATCCGCCGGGTGGTGCAGGTCTTGAGCAGGCGCACCAAGAACAACCCGGTGCTGATCGGCGAGCCGGGCGTCGGCAAGACGGCGATCGTCGAGGGCCTGGCCCAGCGCATCGTGGCGGGCGATGTCCCGGAGTCGCTGCGCGGCAAGTCCGTGGTGGCGCTCGACCTCGGCGCGATGGTCGCGGGCGCGAAGTACCGCGGCGAATTCGAGGAGCGGCTCAAGGCCGTGCTGGAGGACATCAAGAACAGCGCGGGCCAGATCATCACGTTCATCGATGAGCTGCACACCATCGTCGGCGCGGGCGCGACCGGCGAATCGGCGATGGACGCGGGGAACATGATCAAGCCGATGCTGGCTCGCGGCGAGTTGCGCCTGGTCGGCGCGACAACGCTGGACGAATACCGCAAGCACATCGAGAAGGACGCGGCCCTGGAGCGGCGCTTCCAGCAGGTGCTGGTCGGGGAGCCGTCGGTGGAGGACACCATCGGCATCCTGCGCGGCATCAAGGATCGCTACGAAGTGCACCACGGCGTGCGCATCACCGACTCCGCCCTGGTCGCCGCCGCCACGCTGTCGGACCGCTACATCACCTCCCGGTTCCTGCCGGACAAGGCGATCGACCTGGTCGACGAGTCGGCCTCGCGGTTGCGCATGGAGATCGACTCCCGCCCGGTGGAGATCGACGAGGTGGAGCGCGCGGTGCGCAGGCTGGAGATCGAAGAGGTCGCGCTCGCCAAGGAGACCGACGAGGCATCCAAGCAGCGGCTGGAGAAACTGCGCGCCGAACTCGCCGACGACCGGGAGAAGCTCAACCAGCTGACCACCCGCTGGCAGAACGAGAAGAACGCGATCGACCAGGTGCGCACGCTCAAAGAGCAACTCGAAGCGCTGCGCGGCGAATCCGAGCGCGCCGAGCGCGACGGCGACCTAGGCAAGGCGGCCGAACTGCGCTACGGCCGCATCCCGGCGCTGGAGAAGCAGCTCGACGAAGCCGAGAAGACCTCCGCCACAGCCGGAGACGGCGAGGTCATGCTCAAGGAGGAGGTCGGCCCGGACGACATCGCCGAGGTGGTGTCCTCGTGGACCGGCATCCCGGTGGGCCGGATGCTGGAAGGGGAGACGCAGAAGCTGCTGCGTATGGAGGAGGAGCTGGGCCGCCGCGTGGTCGGTCAGACCGAGGCGGTGCAGGCGGTGTCCGACGCGGTGCGCAGGGCCCGCGCGGGTGTCGCCGATCCGAACCGCCCGACCGGCTCGTTCATGTTCATCGGCCCGACCGGCGTCGGTAAGACCGAGCTGGCGAAGTCGTTGGCGGACTTCCTGTTCGACGACGAGCGCGCCATGGTCCGCATCGACATGAGCGAGTACAGCGAGAAGCACTCGGTGGCCCGGCTGGTCGGCGCCCCGCCCGGCTACGTCGGTTACGACCAGGGCGGTCAGCTCACCGAGGCGGTGCGGCGCAGGCCCTACACGGTGGTGCTGTTCGACGAGATCGAGAAGGCGCACCCGGACGTGTTCGACATCCTGCTCCAAGTACTCGACGAGGGCAGGCTCACCGACGGCCAAGGCCGCACGGTGGACTTCCGCAACACCATCCTCATCCTGACCTCGAACCTGGGTGCGGGCGGTGATCGCGAGTTCGTCATGAACGCGGTGCGTTCGGCCTTCAAGCCGGAGTTCCTCAACCGCCTCGACGACATCGTGATGTTCCACGCGCTCGACGAAGAGCAACTCGAGCGCATCGTCGACATCCAGCTCGACCAGCTGCAGAAACGGCTGGCGCAGCGCAGGCTGAAGCTGGAGGTCAGCGATTCGGCCCGGTTCTGGCTCGCCGTGCGCGGCTACGACCCCGCCTACGGAGCGCGTCCGCTGCGCAGGCTGATCCAGCAGGCCATCGGCGACTCCCTGGCCAAGGAACTGCTCGCGGGCGAGGTCACCGACGGCGACAGCGTCAAGGTGAGCGTCAGCCCCGACGGGGACGGCCTGATCGTGGGACGGTGAGCGAGCGGCCTCGCTCCGGGCAGCGCTCGGGGCGAGGCCCGTTGGATGACCACTGCGCGACTCGATTCGCGCACAGCATGTTTCATCGTCTCGGCAGGGTGGCGACACCGGCCGGAGTAGATCGACGGCCGCCTCGCGTGCAAGGGATCGGGCTCCGGCGTGGGTCTTCCGGAGGGCGCACCGGTTCAGCGGGTGCGGTCGCGAGTGCGCGAACAAAGCCTACGCTGGAACGCATGACCAACCCGAACGATCCCTGGGGACAGCGGCCGGAGGATGCGCCGACCGAACACCTGGGTCCGCCGGGCAAGTCCGGATACGGGGACCCCGCGCACACCACGGAGTACCTCGATGCGTACGGCACCGCCGCGCCGTCGGAATATCCCCCGACGGAGCATTACGGAGCGTGGGGGCCGCCGGGCACCAACGCGACGCGCGAGTTCCCCGCCTACGACGCCCAGTGGGCCGCCTATCCGGACAGCGGCGGCGATCGGTGGCCGGGCACGGCGGGGCCGCCCGGTGGCGCGATGCCGCCCGGTGGCGGACCGCCGCCGGGGCCGCCGCAGCCGCCGCGGCGCAACACCGGCCTGTGGATCGCCCTCGGTCTCGGCGTGGTGTTGCTGATCGGAGCCATCGGGGTGGTCGCGGGCGTGCTGCTGGGCAGCAGCGATTCCGGTTCGGCCGACACGGCGGCGGCCACGACGGCGCGCGTCACGACGAAGCCGGCGCCGGGAACCAGGAACGCGCAGCCGACCCCGCCGAGCGGGCTGCCCAGCGTGCCCGGCCTCGGCGATGTCGACGGCCTCGGCGCGACGGTGGGCACCATCACCGCCAACGACGGGGGCACCCTGACGGTCAGTTCGGTGATGGGAAACACCATCACGGTGCGCACGGACGCGAGCACCCAGGTGATCGCGTTGTCGGGCACCGCGGTATCCGATCTGGCCCCCGGTGAGCTCGTCATGATCCAGGGCGACAAGGGCCCGGACGGATCGATCCAGGCCAAGATCATCATCGGTACCTCGCTGCCCGGCGGCGGACGATGAACCGGGCCGGCCGCCTCCGGTGCGCGGGGCCGCGCGTTCACCCGCGGATCGGCGCCCGTTCCGCTTTCGCTCGGCCCGGCGCGGGGGTAATGACGGACCATGTCCGGCCGGGACTATTAGGCTAGGCGTCGATGACGGCAATGTGGTTCGGGTTGGCGGCGATCGCGCTCGTGGGCGCGATCGTGCTGCTGTATTTCGATCGGCTCCAGCGGCAGCGGACCGGTCACGCGCGACAGGTCTGGGCGAAGTCGCAGGGCTATACCTACGTGTCCGTGGAACCCGCGCTGCCGTCCACGTGGCGCCGCGGCGCCCTGGCCAAATTGGGCTATCTCTCCGCGGTCGACGTGGTCTCCGGCATCCGTAAGGGCGAGAAGTTCGTGCTGTTCGATCTGGAGGATTCCGCGACGCTGGTCGCGGTGCGCCGCCAGATCGGCTCGGACATCGACGTGGACATGCGGTTGAAGACGGCCGCACCGCCCAAGGACCACGATCTGGAGCTGCTCGGCGCGATCGGCGACCGCGTGGTCTTCGCCACCAATCCCGAAATCGCCAGGCACGCTGTCGATCAGCGCATGGTCGCCTTCATCGAGAATCTGCCGGACACCGTGCAGATGCTCTGGAGCGAGGGCAACTGGACGCTGGGCATGCTGCTGGTGGGCACCACTCCGAAGGACTGGGAAGGCGCGATCGACGCGGTGCTGCGCCTGTCCGGCCTGCTGCACGTACTGCCGCCGGTCAGCGAGCCGCGCTTCGACGGCGGCGGACACGATCCGGGCCGTCCGCGCCCCCGTGAACGCAGGCGCGAGGACGACGCCGACGACCGGCCGCGCGCCGAGGCCGATGACGACGAGCTGCCCGACGACGACTCCTACGCCCACGAGCCCGCGGACGAGCCGGGGCAGGAACCGGCGCGCCGCCCGTCGCTCGCCGTCGTGCCGAATACCCGTGCCCGCGGGCGCGAGGACGAGAAGGCGCGGCCGCGCGAGGAGCGCGACGCCGAGGGCCGGGCCGATCCCGAGTCGCGGCAGCGGCCCACCGACCCGCCCGGCGGACCGTTCCATCCCGGATTCCGGCCCTACCAGGGACCTGTGCCGAAGTGACCGGCCACGCGCCCACATGACCGAGCATCCACACCCCAGGCTGCCCGGCGCCACCCGTCCGGTGGCCTTGATCACCGGACCGACCTCGGGTATCGGCCGCGGCTACGCGACCCGCCTGGCCTCGCTCGGTTACGACCTGGTGCTGGCCGCCCGGGACGAGCGGCGTCTCACGGCCCTCGCGACCGAGGTGGAGCACCGCTTCGGCACCCGCTCGCAGATCCTCGTCGCCGATCTGGCCAGGGCCGAGGACCGCGAACAGGTCGCGGCGCGGCTGACCGAGGGCGTCGAATTCCTGGTCAACAATGCCGGTTTCGCGCACTCCAGCGAGTTCTGGACGCTGCCGCCCGAGCAGTTGCAGGCGCAACTGGACGTCAATGTCACCGCCGTGGTGCTGCTCACCAGGGCCGCGCTGCCGTCGATGATCGCGGCGGCGAACGGTTGCGTCGTCAACGTGGCCAGCGTGGCGGGCCTGATCCCCGGACGAGGGTCGACGTATTCGGCGTCCAAGGCCTACGTCGTATCCTTCACGGAAGGGTTGGCAGGGGGATTGGCCGGGACCGGAGTCCGGGTCCAAGCCCTGTGCCCGGGATTCGTCCGCACGGAATTCCATCGGCGAGCAGGCATCGAGATGTCCTCGCTGCCCAAAGCGTTGTGGCTGAGCGTCGAGCAGGTAGTCGCCGGCTCACTGCGTGATCTGGAGAAGGGCCGGGTGCTCAGCGTGCCCGGGATGCAGTACAAAGCGCTCACCACCCTCGCCGGAGCGATCCCGCGAACCCTGGGGGCCCGGCTCAATCGCGGGCTGTTCAACGCACGCGGAAGGACTTGAGATGATCGACGTGATTACCAACGACAGGGACAGGCTGGCCGCGCTGGTACGCGAACTCGCCGTGGTGCACGGCCGGGTGACCTTGTCCTCCGGCAAGGAGGCCGACTACTACGTCGACCTGCGCCGCGCGACCCTGCACCACGGCGCGGGCCCGCTGATCGGCAAGCTGCTACGCGAGCTCGTCGCGGACTGGGATTTCGACGCCGTCGGCGGCCTCACCATGGGCGCGGACCCGGTGGCGCTGGCCGTGATGCACGCACCCGGTCGCCCGATCGATGCGTTCGTGGTGCGCAAGGCGGCGAAGTCGCACGGCATGCAGCGGCAGATCGAGGGCCCGGACATCGTGGGCAAGCGGGTGCTGGTCGTCGAGGACACCACCACGACCGGCAATTCGCCGCTGACCGCGGTGCGGGCGCTGCGCGCGGCGGGCGCTACCGTGGTCGGCGTCGCCACCGTCGTCGACCGGGAAACCGGCGCTGACCAGGTGATCGCCGCGGAAGGACTGGAGTACCGGTCGATCCTCGGCCTCAAGGATCTCGCCCTGGGATAGCCTGGACGATGGTCTAAGTCTTCGAAGGTGAAGGGTCGTGTGAGTCCCCAGTGGTGAGCATTGCAGTCAACAAGAGTCGCGAAAACGTTGCGATGCTCGGAATCGGCGCTTACCGACCCAAGCGCCTGGTCAGCAACGCCGAGGTCTGCGAAGTCCTGGACTCCACCGACGAGTGGATCTACGAGCGCACCGGTGTCCGCAACCGGCGCTGGATAAGCGGCGAGGAGACGCTCCGGTCGATCGCCGCGGCGGCGGGCGAGCGTGCGATCGTCAACAGCGGCGTCGATCGGTCGAAGATCGGCGCCGTGATCCTGGCCACCTCCAGCTGGCTGACCCTGACTCCGCACGGCGCGCCGCAGGTGGCCTACGACATGGGGATGAACGGCGTCGCCGCCTTCGACCTGACCTCCGGCTGCGGCGGCTTCGGCTACGGCCTCGGTGTGGCCGCCGACATGATCCGGTCCGGCTCCGCCGAGTACGTGCTGCTCATCGGCGCCGAGACGATGACCGTCGGGCTCGACCCCACCGACCGCGGCACCGCGATGATCTTCGGGGACGGCGCGGGCGCGGTAGTGGTCGGGCCGAGCGACGAGAACGGCATCTCGCCCACGGTCTGGGGCAGCGACGGCGAGAACGCGGCCGCGATCATGCAGGACATCGACTTCCTGGAGTACATGCACCGCGCCCAGTCCATGCAGGGTATGGACCCGGCCGTCGATCCGGTCGGCCGGATGTCGCTGCGGATGGAGGGACCGCGGGTCTTCCGCTGGGCGGCGGTCACCCTGCCGCGTGCGCTGTCCACCGCGCTCGAGATCTCCGGCGTGGCCAAGGAGGACATCGAGGTCTTCGTCCCGCATCAGGCCAACGCCCGGATCAACGAGCTGATGAAGAAGAACCTGGGGTTGGCCGACGAGATCCCGATGGCCAACGACATCGAGAACACCGGCAATACCTCGGCCGCGTCCATTCCGCTCGCGATCGAGGAGATGCTGGTCACCGGCAAGGCGAAGGGCGGGCAGACGGCGTTGCTGCTCGGTTTCGGCGCCGGTCTCAGCTACGCGGGCCAGGTCGTCACGTTGCCGCCCGCCCCGGCCGACCCGAGCTTCTAGTCGTGCGCCCGTTGCGAGCCGGGTATCTCGTCGCCGCGGCAGTCACCGTCTACGGCGCCGTCACCGGGCGCGAGAAGGCGCAGTGGATCGCGAAGCCGCTGTTGATGCCGCTGCTCGCGGCCGATGTGGTGACCGAGGGCAGAGAACTGCCGTCCACCGAGCGCACCATGCTGATCGGGTCGCTGGGAGCGGCGACCATCGGCGACATCCTGCTCATCGATCCGGATGACGACCGCAAGCTGATCGCGGGCGCGTCGTCGTTCGCGGTGATGCAGGCCGGATACGCCACCCTGTGGTGGCGGATGGGCGGCAGGCCCGCCGCCGGGGTGGCCGTGCCGCGGGTGGCCGCGTGGCTGGGCGCCGCCGGATTACTGCGGAAGAAGGCGCCCTCGGTGGCCACACCACTGACGGCCTACGGGGTCACCCTGGGGGCCGCGGCCGTGCTGGCATCCGACCCTGCGCTCGCGCCCGCCGCGAAAAACGTTGCGGGCGTGAATGTTCCCGGCGCCGACCCGCGCAGTCGCCTCGGCCTCGGGGCACTGCTGTTCACCATCTCCGATGGGCTCATCGTGCTGCGGCGATTGTTCGCACGCGGTCAGCGAGCCCGCCGGGTGACCGAAGGCGTGATTCTGGCGACCTACACGGCCGCGCAGTATCTGCTCGCCGATCCGAAAGCACACGTCGAACCGGTGATCACAGCACCAGAATGATGCGATCACGGTTCGCCGGGTCGACGCGGATGGACAGGATCTCGCCGACCGCGAGCCGCGGTTTGTCCGCCGGGGTGGCATCGAAAACGACAGTGCCCCGGTAACTTTCCGAGCCCGGCACGGTCAGTTCGAGATCCAGCTCGGTTAGTTCGGTGTGATGATCGGTGCGTTCCAAGGGATGCACGCCCTCCACGGTCGCCCAGCCCTCCAAGCCGTGCCGCCACAACTGGCGATCCGCCTTGGACGGCCGCGCGGCCAGCATCATCCCGATCCCGACACACGAGCCGAACAGCCCGACCAGCGCCACGATCTGATAGGGCACGGTCCCCGGCGGCGTCCGATGCACCACCCATCCCAGCCACAGCGCCAGCAGGATCAGATACCCGGCGGTCACCCCGAGCACCGTGCGCAATATCCGCTCGTGATCCATACCAGCCTCCACCCCGAGCGCCAGACCTCCAGGATAGGCCGGGCGCATCACCGGGTGCGGCGCTATCCGCCCGCGTAATCGCTGGACAGGGCGGCAAGGTCGATCGTGACCGGAGTTCCGGCCAGGTCGACTGTCACCGAGCCCGACCGCTCGGTGACGAGTTCGTAGTCACTGTCGATCAGTCGGTAGGCGCTGAGGCTGATCGGTGCATCGAGATCGATGAGCCAGTAGTGTTCGATGCCGACTTCGGCGTACTCGAAGAACTTGGTGACACGATCGGTCCGCCGGGAACCGGCCGACAGGATCTCGACGGCGAGCTTCACATCCTCGGGATGCACACGTGCGAGATCGTCCGTGAGCGCGTTGCGTCGGATGACCAAGGCGTCCGGTACACGCACTGTGGGAGGTTGTGCCGAATCGACTACCAACTCGGCCTCCGCCACCGCGGCGAGCTCTTTCGGTAATTGAGGGTGAATTTGAGCCGCCAGTTGCCAGACCGCGAATTGATGACGCAAGACCGGCCTCGGTGACACGACCAGAACCCCCTCGACGAGCTCGTAATTCCGGCTGCTGTCCTCCGGCAGCGCGATCCAGTCCTCCAGGGTCAGCAGATGATCAGGCCAGTTCACGTCGACGGTCATCGCTTCCTCCCCTCCCCACACGGATACCGCGTTGCGGCCAGTCTGGCACAGCGGGCCGACAAACGGCAGCGTCATCAGCCCTCGAGTCGCAATACCGCCGGCACGCGATGGTGGTGGGTCTCGGAGGGCGGTAGGTCGAGCTCGACAAGGGTCGGTCCGGCGTCTGTCTCGGTCTGGAATCCATGGTCGTCGCGGTGCTTTCGAGGTTCGATGGAGCTGCCCGCCGAAGATGTGGTGTAGCCCGCCACACCTACTACGATCCTGCTGATGAGCTATCCGCCGCAGCAGCCGTACGGCTATCCAGCCTATGGGGCCTACGGACCCCCGGACCATCCGAGAGCCACCACGATCCTGATCCTGGGCATTCTGAGCCTCGTGCTGTGCCAGTTCATCGGACCCGTCGCCTGGGTGATGGGCAAGCGGGCGCTCAACGAGATCGACGCCTCCGGCGGCACCATCGGTGGGCGGGGGAACGTCAACGCGGGATACATCTGCGGCATCATCGCCACCGCACTGATGTGCCTGACCTTGCTGTTCCTGCTGTTGTTGCTGGTGCTCGGCCTGGTCGGCGCGTTCGCGGGCAGCTCGTCCGGTTACTGAGCCGGTACCCGGCCACCCGTCACTGGCGCGGTGACCGGAATTAGCATCGTCGGGGTGAGTCACCCGGTGCCGGATGCGGCGGAGCAGGACCTACCAGGGCCGACGGAGTGGGGCGAGCACCCGAACGGCGTCGGCCCGTGGGCGAGCGAGCACGCCGAGCCGCCGCCGGACGATCCGCGCCTCGACCCTGAGCTGCTGGCCGCGGGCGACCGCCGCAACGTGGTCGACGCGTACCGGTACTGGAGGCGGGAGGCCATCGTCGCCGACATCGACCGGCGCAGGCATCCGTTCCACGTCGCGATCGAGAACTTCGGGCACGACGCGAACATCGGCACGGTGGTCCGCACGGCCAACGCCTTCGCCGCCGCGGCCGTGCACATCGTCGGCAGACGACGCTGGAATCGGCGCGGCGCCATGGTGACCGACCGCTACCAGCACATCCGGCACCACACCGACATCGGCGAGCTGCTCGCGTTCAGCGAGCGCGCCGGGTTGACGGTGGTCGCCGTCGACAACGTACCGGGTTCGGTCCCGCTGGAGACGGTCACACTGCCGCGCGCGTGCCTGTTGCTGTTCGGCCAGGAGGGGCCCGGTGTCACCGACCACGCCAAGCAAGCCGCCGTGATGACGGTGTCGATCGCGCAGTTCGGTTCCACCCGCAGCATCAACGCCGGCGTGGCCGCGGGGATCGCCATGCACGCGTGGGTGCGGCAACACGCCGATCTGACGACCGCGTGGTGAGTGCCTTCCGCGTGTTCGGCCGTGTGAGCAGGAGATCTTCCGGTCCCGGAGCGCACCGGCACGATTGCACATCGCTTTCGTAACAAATCGGGCGCATAAATCCGTTCGGGCCTGGCACCATTGATCCATGACCTCGCGGAGCGACGACATCGAGGTGCCGCGCGTGGAGCACGCCGAAAAGGGCTCCGCGGTACCGCGTCCGCCGGCTGTCCGGGCACGGACGGGCCGGGAGGCCGTCGCGCCCGCGACGCTGTGGTCCGAACGGGCCGACATGGCGGAATCGGCGATCATCTCGCGGCACCTGCGCGCGCTGTGGGCGCTGCCGGGCACCGAACTCGGCGTGGTCGGCTGGCCCGCAACCAAGCGCGAGCGGGTCTTCGGCGGGTGGCACTACTGGTGGCAGGCGCATCTGATCGAATGCGCGATCGATGCCGCGAACCGGGCGCCGACTCCGCTGCGCCGCAGGCGGATCGCCGCGCTGGCGCGCTCGCATCGCATCCGCAACATCACCGGCTGGACCAACCGGTACTACGACGACATGGCATGGCTGGCCATCGCACTGGAACGCGCCGAGCGCACCCAGGGCACCGACGTGCGCAGCGCGCTGGCCGCCCTGGAGAAGCAACTGCACGACGGCTGGCAGCCGCAGATCGGCGGCGGCCTGCCCTGGCGCACCGGTTCGGATTATTTCAACGCGCCGGCCAACGGCCCCGCCGCGATCGCGCTGTTACGGCTCGGGCGCATCCAGCGCGCTCAGGAGATGGCCGACTGGCTGGACGCGACGCTGCGCGATCCGGAGACCGGTTTGATCCTCGACGGAATCCATCTGCCCTCCGGCGAGATCGAGCGCCCCGTGTTCACCTACTGCCAGGGCGTGGCGCTCGGCTTGGAGACCGAACTGGCCGTGCAGACGGGCGACCCGAAGCACACCGAACGCGTGCACCGGCTGCTCGCGGCCGTCGAGGAACACATGACCACCGACGGTGTCGTCAACGGCGGCGGCGGGGGCGACGGCGGACTGTTCAACGGCATCCTGGCCCGATACCTGGCGCTGGTCGCGGTGATGTTGCCCGGGGAGGACTCCGAACAGGTCGCCGACCGCCGTGCGGCCGCCGCGATCGTCACCGCGTCCGCCGCGGCGGCGTGGGCGAACCGGCTGCAAGTGGAGGGCGAACCCTTGTTCGGGCACGACTGGAGCAAGCCCGCGCAACTGCCCGGCGGCAGCGCGGGAGCCGGTTACTTCACCGCGGGCGGCTCGGTGACCTCGTCGAAGGTGCCGGGACGCGACATGTCGGTGCAGTTGTCCGGCTGGCTGCTCATGGAGGCGGCCTACCAGGTCAGCGCCGCGGGGCTGTGAGCGCGGATCAGCTCTCGGACTCCAGCACCGCGCCCGGGGCCGTCTCCAGCGCGAAGTCCTCTGCGGGCTGGGACATCTCCTGCCGGTAGTGCCGCACGCCGAGCACCGTCCCGATGATCAAGCCCACCACCAGCGTGCCGATCACGATCGGCATCAGCCACGGCACCCGCCCCAGGAAGTTGCCCGCGTAGTAGCCGATGAGCAACAGCACCGGCGCCCAGACGATCGCCCCGACGGTGCTGGCCACGGTGAATTTGCGGTGGTCCATTCGCGCCGCGCCCGCGACCGAGGGGCACAGGGTGCGCACCCAGGGGATCCACCGGGCGACCAGCACCGCGACGAATCCGTGCCGGTGCAGCAGTTCGGCGACGCGCTGCAGATTGCGGACGTTGATGTATCTGCCGTTCTTGCGGGCGACCAGATGCCGTCCGGTCCGATGCCCGATGACGTAGCCGACCTGGTTGCCCGCGATGGCCGCCACCATCGCGCCCAGCGACAGCGCCCACACATGCGCCTCGCCCGAAGCGTGCGATGCCATCACGATGCCCGCGGTGATGAGCATCGAGTCACCGGGCAGGAACAGCCCGAGGATCACCGCGCACTCGAGGAAGACGAAGGTCAACACCACTGCCCAGACGAGCGCGGGGCCCGCGGAGAGTAGCGGATCGAAACTGCCCACCGCTAGGGGCGACGAGTCCGTCGTCACCGGCTTCAGCGGGTGCGCTCGCTGGTCGAAGCGGTCAGCTCGCTCTCGACCGCCTCGGACACGGGTGTACCGCGGCGAATCTTCTTCACCACGGCGGTGATGCCGGGCAGGATCGACACGAAGACGATGAGCAGGAAGATCGCCTCGACGTGGTTACGGATGAACGCGACGTTGCCCAGGAAGTAGCCGAGCACCGTGACGCCGCCGCCCCACAGCACCGCGCCGACGATGTCGAACGCGACGTACTTGCGATAGTCCATTTTGGAGACTCCGGCCAGGACCGGCATGAAGGTGCGCACGATCGGCACGAACCGGGCCAGGACGATCGTCTTCGGGCCGTGCTTCTCGAAGAATTCGTGGGTCTCCGTGACGTAATGCTTCTTGAAGAACCGGGTGTCCTCTTTCTGGAACAGCGCCGGTCCGATCGCTCGTCCGATCCAGTAGGCACACTGGTCGCCCGCGAACGCGACCAGGACGACGGCGGGCACCAGAACCCAGATCGACACCGGCGGATTCGGCTGCGCGGACAGCAGGCCGCCGGTGAACAGCAGCGAATCGCCGGGCAGGATCGGGAACAGCAAGCCGGTCTCGATGAAGACGATGACCAGGATGGCCGGCAGCACCGCGTTCTTCAGCCACGTCTCCGTGAGCAGGTGCATCGGGTCGAGCAACTCGGTAAGCGCGAGGTTGCTCGTCACCGATTCTGTCGCTGCCTGCAGAATCACGTGGCCTCCTGTCCCGATACGGCTGGCGTGCATCGCTTGCCACCGCGTCGGAAGCTGCCAGCGCAAATTACCGGCCCCACAGTACCGGCTCCGCCTGAGAATGCTCGCGCAGTGCGCGAAATTACCGGTGGGTCACCTGTCCACTCCCTCCCTGCATACCAGGCGAAACACAGCTGCCTTAGGGTAAGGACTGACAAAATAGGTCTTTGCCGCACAACACGGAGGTCTTACTGTGCCCATCGCGACTCCGGAGGTCTACGCCGAGATGCTCGGTCGGGCCAAAGCCAATTCCTTCGCCTTCCCGGCCATCAACTGCACGTCGTCGGAGACGGTCAACGCGGCCATCAAGGGTTTCGCGGACGCGGGCAGCGACGGCATCATCCAGTTCTCCACCGGCGGCGCGGAATTCGGCTCCGGCCAGGGTGTGAAGGACATGGTCACCGGCGCGGTGGCGCTGGCCGAGTTCGCGCACGTGGTCGCGGCCAGGTACGACGTGACCATCGCGCTGCACACCGACCACTGCCCCAAGGACAAGCTGGACACCTTCGTCCGGCCGCTGCTGGCGATCTCCCAGGAGCGGGTCAACGCGGGTAAGAACCCGCTGTTCCAGTCGCACATGTGGGACGGCTCCGCGATTCCGATCGACGAGAACCTCGAGATCGCCAAGGAACTGCTGAAGGCCACGCACGCCGCGAACATCATTCTCGAGGTCGAGATCGGTGTCGTCGGCGGTGAAGAGGACGGCGTCGAGGCGGAGATCAACGAGAAGCTCTACACCTCGCCGGAGGACTTCCAGAAGACCATCGACGCCCTCGGCTCTGGCGAGAACGGCAAGTACCTGCTCGCGGCCACCTTCGGCAACGTGCACGGCGTGTACAAGCCGGGCAACGTCGTGCTCAAGCCCGAGGTGCTCGCCGAGGGTCAGCGCGTCGCGGCGGCCAAGCTCGGCCTCGGCGCCGACGCGCAGCCGTTCGACTTCGTCTTCCACGGCGGTTCCGGCTCGCTGAAGTCCGAGATCGAGGACTCGCTGCGCTTCGGCGTGGTGAAGATGAACGTCGACACCGACACCCAGTACGCGTTCACGCGGCCGGTGGCCGGGCACATGTTCGCCAACTACGACGGCGTGCTGAAGATCGACGGCGAAGTGGGCAACAAGAAGGCCTACGACCCGCGCAGCTACCTGAAGAAGGCCGAGGCGTCGATGGCGGCCCGCGTGGTCGAGGCGTGCAACGACCTGCACTCCGCCGGACGCTCGATCAGCGCCTGACCCTGATTCACCCGTCAGGGGCTTGGTGCGCATGAGTCTGGATGTGCGCGTGCTCGGGCCCGTGCGACTGCTCGTCGGTGGTGAACCGGTGGCCGTCGGCGGGCCCAAACCGCGAGCTCTGCTCGCCGCGCTCACGGTTAATCGGCGGCGCGCGGTGTCCTCGGCCGCGCTCGCCGATCTGGTGTGGAACGAGGAACCACCCGACTCCTATGCCGCGAGCCTGCAGGTCTTCGTCTCGAACATCCGTAAGGCGCTGCGGAACTCCGGGGTCGACCCGGCGACGGTGCTGCGCACCGAGTCGTCGGGCTATCGGCTGGAGATCGACGAGACCGCCTGCGATCTCGGACGTTTCGAGGCGGCGCGGGAGGCCGGCTCGCGCGCCGCGGAACTGGGCGATCATGCCGGGGCGGCGCAGTTGTTCGGCTCCGCCCTGCGCGAGTGGAGCGGCCGGGCGCTGGCCGATCTGGCCGGTCTGCAGTTCGCCGACGGCTTCGCCACCGCCATGGACGAGGAGCGGCTGCTGGCCGCCTCGGCCCGGATCGACGCCGAGATCGCCTGCGGGCGCGCGTCCTCGGTGATCGGCGAGCTGGTCGCGATGACCAACGAGCACCCGCTGCGCGAACCGCTGTGGGGTCAGCTGATCACCGCGCTGTATCTGTCCGGACGTCAGGCGGACGCGCTGGAGGCGTGCCGGAAGGTGCGCGGCGTGCTCGCCGACGAGCTCGGCATCGACCCTGGACCGGGGCTGGTCGATCTGGAGCAGCGCGTCCTGCGGCAGGAGCCGCTCAGCACGGTCGAACTCCGGCAGGTGGAGCGCCTTGCCGCGGCCATGACCGAGACGGTCACCGAGATGCCGGGCGCGGTGCGCAGCGGCCGGCTGCGGATGCCGGACGGCCGGATGGTGGCGATCGCCCAGGGCGGTCTGCGCATCGGCCGGATGACCGACAACGACTTGGTGCTGGAGGACCCGCGGGCCAGCCGCTACCACGCGCACATCATGCCGAGCCGCTCCGGTCTGCTCATCAAGGATTTGCATTCGGCCAACGGCGTCTTCGTCAACGAGGATCCGATCGACAGCGGAGTGCTGCTCGCCGACGGCGACCAGATCCGAATCGGCGGGACGATCATCACCTTCCAGGCACTGGGCTAGTCGCAGGCGATTCCGTTGCCGTCCCGGTCCAGATGCGCGTTGAAACCGGGCTGCCCGCGCAAGAGCGGTCCGGCGCCCTCCGCGCGCACCTGGTCGCAATCGGTGTAAATCTTCGGCGACCGCCCATCGGATTCCTCGGGGCGCTCGCTGTCGCCCTTCGGCCCGGACCGGTTGTGCGGTATCGGATGGTCATCGTGCGGTCCGGCGATCGCGACGACAGGAGACGGGACGGCGGACGCCGCCGACGGCACGAGCGCACTCGCTCCGGCCGCCAGCAGCGCCGCCCCGATCGCGGGCGCGATGCGGAGAACTGACTCGGTCACGCCTTCCATCCTGCTCCCGCGGCGGCCGGTGCGCCGGTGCGATTCACTCGCAGGCGATTCCGTCGTTGTCCCGGTCCAGGTGCGGGGCGTAACCCGGCTGTCCGCGCAACAGCGGAGCCTTACCCGCGTTGCGAACCTCGGTGCAGTTCTTGTAGGACGGGCCACCCGGGGGCGCTTGCGGGGGTGGGTTCGAGTGCGGCGGGTTGTTCGGTTGCGGCGGGTTGTTCGGTGGTGGCGGGGGAGCTTGCGGCGGCGCCGCGGGCGGTGCGCAGAACTGTGCGGATCCTGAGCTGCAGAGCAGGTCGGTGAGTGGATCGGCCGCCGCGACGGGCGAGCCGATGGCGAGCGCGGCGGTGGTGACCAGACAGGCGGAGCCGATGCCGAGCAGGGTGCGCAAGAGCGTGTTCTTCATGTGATCCGTTCTCGGTCAGCGCCGGGCGCGGCGGAACGCGCTCGGCGGCAACAGGTTCGAACAATGACCCGGAGCGGTGCTCCGGACGGCCGCTCTCCCCGACAGGAGCCGTCGCGGAGTGGACGCTAGCAAAGTTCTGGCGCTATTCCTTGCAAATGAAGCAATTTCATCCTTTTAAATGAGCGTGTCGCTCCGCCGGTTTTCGAAAGTCGAACGCGGTAGGGTCGTTCCGCTGGTTCGTCTTCGCAAGGTTCGTGTCCGCAATGGATTTCGAGGGGTTTGCTATGGCGATGCGAATGCTGGCCGCCGTCGGTGCGATCGTGGTCGGCGCGGGGTTGCTCGTCTACACCGATGGGTCCGCCGCCGCGGCGCCGGAAGCGGCCGAAGGCCCGGCGGGGGTGGGGCCGTGCGCGACCGATCCGGTGCCGACCCACGAGCCGCTGGTGCCGAAAACGGTGGAGGTGCCGATTCCCTATCCGGTGGTCACCGTGCTCCCGCAGCAGGCGCCGGACCCCGCGCCGAAACGAACGCGGATGGAGCTTCCGCCCGATCCGTGCGCCGATCCTTGCCCCGACCTCACCGATCTGCCCGGCGCGCCGCCGAGTCTCGCCGGACAGCTGGGCATTCCGGATATCCTGCTGAATCCCAAGCCGTTCCACTTCGCGATTCCCGGGCCAGGTCCCGACCCCGGTCAGGTGCCGCCGCGGCCCGCGCCGGTGCGGCCGCCGGTCGAACCCGCGTCGCAGTCACCCGCCCGGCCCGCCCCTCGCCTCGGCCCCGCCCGCGAGGTGGCGAAGCTGACCGGCGCGAATTCGGTGAACCGCACCGACAAGCGATGGCAGGTGGACGGTACCGACCTCGGCATCATGTGGGAGAGCGCACCGGGCGAGATCGCGACCGCGTTCGGTGACACCGTCGGACGCGGCTTCCATCCGCCGGGTGGCATGGGGCTGGATTGGCGCAGCAACGTGCTCGCCTTCAGCACCGACCGCGACCTCGCCGACGGGGTGACCTTCGACCGGATGGTCACCGACGACCGCTGCCACGCGGCCGAGGTGCTCTCCAGCCGGAAACTCGACAACGTCGAGGTCACCACCATTCCCACCTCGGGTTTCGCGCTCGGCGAGCGACAATACCTGAGCTACATGTCGATTCGGACCTGGAACAGCCTGCCCGGCACGTTCTTCACCAACTACGGCGGCATCGCCTACTCCGACGATCACGGTGAGACCTGGACGAAGGATCCGCACGCCCGCTGGGACAACATCTTCGGCCTGGCGAATTTCCAGGTGAGCGCGATGGTTCCGCACGGCGGTTACGTCTACATGTTCGGCACGCCCAACACCCGCCTCGGCGCGGTCGGCCTGGCCCGGGTACCGGAGGACCAACTGCTCAACACCACCGCCTACCAGTATTGGCAGGACGGTGTCTGGACGCCCGTCGGTGGCTTCGCCTCGGCCACGCCGATCGTGGACGGCACCGTCGGTGAGCTGTCCGTCCGCTACGACGCCGCCCGCGACGTCTGGCAGATGAGCTATCTGGACACGACCAAGGCCGCCATCGTCGTCCGGGAGGCGGACACGCCGCAGGGCGTGTGGTCGGAGAGCACGCCGACGGTCTCGGCGCTGACCTATCCGGAGCTGTACGGCGGGTTCATCCACCCGTGGTCCTCGGGATCGGACCTCTACTTCACCATCTCGACCTGGAGTGACTACAACGTCTACCTGATGCACTCGGTCGTGAACGAGTGATCCGGGCTAACGCAGCCGCACCTCGGCCACCGCGCGACCGAACAGCTTGCGCCCTTCGGAGGAGCCGCCGAGCAGGATGGTCGCGGTGCGCGCGGCCGGGTCGAGCGACTTGATCCGGCCGGTGAAATCGACCGTGCTCGCCGCGTCGGCGGCGACCGGAACGAAGCCGGAGAACCGCACGCTGAACTTCTGGATGGCGGTCGGATCGCCCAGCCACGCGGTGAGATAGCTACCGGCCAAGCCCATGGTCAGCATGCCGTGCGCGACCACGGTCGGCAGCCCGGCCAGCTGCGCGGCGTGGTCGCTGAAGTGGATCGGGTTGGCGTCGCCGGACACGCCCGCGTAGTTCGCCAGGTCACCGCGGGTGAGCCGGAAGGCGCCTTCGGGAAGCTGATCGCCCGGGGCGAGTTCGTCGAACGAGGGCAGCGTGTGCACGGTCGTGCGCTCGTGTTCGGCAGGCTCGACCAGCGGGCCGACGCCCAGCGGCACCAACATGTCATTGGGCGCGAGATCGGCTCCGGAGTCGACCGGGCGCCCGTGCATCATGATGTTCTCGACCACGTCGTCCAGGGCGGCGTCGACCTCGGTGCCGCGGCGGGCGACGATCGTGGTCGAGCCGACGATGGCGACCTCACCGTGCTGATTGCTCAGCGAGAAGCGCACCACGATGAAGTCGTTGTCCCCGAACCGGCGAATCGACTCGATGACGATCTCGCTGCGTACCCGGTCACCGGCCAGGATCGGCCGGTAGATCTCGAAGACCTGATCGGTCTGCAGGAACTGGGAGAGGTCGTACTGGGTGAGCACGGAGTCGAGCAGCGCCCTGGTCGCGGACATCCCGATCACCGACGCGAAGGTCGGCGGCGCGATGATCCCGGGATACCCGAGCGCGCGTGCGTCGGCTTCGCGCTGATGCGCCGCGTGGTGGTTCTGGACCCCGCGGGCGTACTCCCGGACCTTCTCGCGGCCGACCTCGTAATGGTCCCGCACCCGGAATCGCTGTCCGGTCGGCGTCACCGGAACGACATCGACATCCGGCCGCGCCATCGTCTGTTCCCTGCTCATGATCCGGGCCATGCTACTGCTGAACCGGACTATTGACCAGGTGTGTGTGACGCGTGCGACCGGCATCGATGCGTGTCGGCTATCACGCCGCCGAGCGGTTACTGAGTGCTGCCGGGCGGGTCGCAGACCTTCCATCCGTCGTCGGTGCGCTGCAGGTCGAAGGTGCGCGCGGACCGCTTCGCCGGGTCGGCTTCGGTGTAGACCGTCGCCTGCGCGATGGCGGTGGCGTCGGTGATGCGGATGGCGTCGATGCTGTCCACCACCGGAATGTTCTTCCGCTCCACCGATAGCTTGTGCACACCGGCGAACTGGTCGCTCGGGATGCTCTGATAGAAGTCGTGCAGTGGACCGCACGTCGTGGAGCGAAGCGCCTCCAGGTCGCCGGTCTTCAGCGCCTCGGTGTAGCTGGTGATCGCGCTGCGCACCTGAGCCTCGGGGGAGTCGTCGCCGGACATCGTGACCAGCGCCACGATCACCGCCAGGAGAGCGACCACCAGCACGACCGCCCCGCCCGCGATGAGCAGCAAGCGGTTGTTCCGGGCAGGCTCGGTGGCGGACGCCCCGGCGCCTTGCGCGGCCGGGGGGATCCGCTGCGGCGGCGCGACGGGCCGGGTGTGCGGCGCGCGCGGGCCCGTCATCGACTGCGCGGGCACGGTCTGCTGGACGTCCGCGGGTGACGGGGCGGTCGCCACCTGTCGCGGCCTGCCCTGTGGGCGCTGCGGCGACGGGCGCGTCTCCTCGACTCCCGGGCCGTGCTGCGGCGGCGCGGACGGGCCGTGCGGGCCGGGCTGCCTGGGACCGGAAGCCGGGCGCGGCGTGCTCGGGGGCTTCGTGATCGGGACCGGCCCCGCCGATGACGCGACCACACGATCGGTCCCCTGCCTGCCGCCGTCGGCGGGGCGCTGGATGGGGAGCGCGACGGTTTTCGCGTCGTCTACGCCGATCACCGGCATCGCCATCGTGACGTCATCCGAACCGGGCGGGTTCTTCTGATCATCACCCTTTGTGGACTCGTCGGCCGTCTGCGCGCGGGGAGTCGCCGGGCCGGCCGGAGGCTGCGGCCTGCGCATCACAACGGTCGCGCCTTCAGTGCCCTGCGGGATCGAGGCGGTCTTCGCCTCGGGGCCGGTGGAGTCACTCGCTGCGGTTTCGGGCGTCGCCCGTCGGGCGGGTTTCTCCGCGGCGGCCTGTCCGGATTCGGGCGCCGCTGCGCCCTGCTCGGATTGCGCCGCAGCGTCTTTGGAAGCCGACTTCCCGGCAGGGGCCGTGCCCGGCGCGGAACCGCGCGCCGGACCGGACGGCGTCTGGTCCCGTTTGATCACCACGGTGCGCGCTTCGGCCGACTGGTTCGGTGCGGAACCGGGCTTCGACGCGCCACCGGACTCCGATTGCCTCGGTGCGGCCGTCCGATCGATCGCGGCCGTCTCCGCATCGGCGCCTTGCGCCGGGGCCGAGGCAGACGCGCCCGCGCCGGAGCGCGCTGGTTCGCCCCCGTCCTTCGCCCGGCTGGGACCCGCCGGTCCGGACGGTGCTGTGCCCTTGGTGCCGGGCGCGCTCGAAGTGGCCGACCCGGCGGGCGGGGCGTTGTGGCCGCTGGACTGGGCGGTAGTCGGTTGCGCGGGGCGCTGGCCCGCAGGGGTGTTCGCCCGCCCGGAACCTGCCGGGCCGGAAGGTGTCGTGCCCGTGGTGCCGGGCGTGCTCGAAGTGGCCGACCCGGCGGAGGACGGCGCGTTCTGCCCGCTGGACTGTGCGGTAGGCGGTTGCGGAGGGCGCTGACCCGCTGGGGGATCGGCCCGGCCGGGACCCGCTGGTCCGGAGGGTGTCGTGCCGGGTGTGCCGGACGGTGTGTTCTGGTTGCCCTGGACGGGCGGTTGCGAAGGTCGTTGCGCCGCCGGAGTGTTCGCCCGGCCGGGACCTGCCGGTTCGGAAGGTGCTGAGCCCGGGGTGCCGGGTGCGCTCGAAGTGGCCGACCCGGCGGGCGGGGCGTTGTGGCCGCTGGATTGCGCGGTAGTCGGTTGCGCGGGGCGCTGGCCCGCTGGGGTGTTCGCCCGGCCGGGACCCGATGGGCCGGATGGCGCTGTGCTGGGGGCGCTGGAAGCGGGCGGGGTGTTCTGGTTGCCCTGGACAGGGGGTTGCGTGGGCCGCTGGCCCGCGCCGGGACCTGCCGGCCCGGAAGGTGAGGTGCTCTTCGTGGCGGGCGCGCCGGAAGCGGCCGAGTCGGCGGCGGGCGGGGTGTTCTGGCCGCTGGACTGTGCGACAGGTGGTTGCGCTGATCGTTGGGCCGCCGGGGACGTCGCGGAAGTGGGTGCGTTCGGCTTACCGGTGCCGCCCGGTGCCGCGCCGGGTGTGCTGCCCGCGGGCCTCGACGCTGAACTCGAGGGCGGAGCCTCGGCGGCGCGGCCAGAGGACGGCCCGCCCTTGGCGCTCGTGCCACCGGGCGCGGGTGCGTTCGATCCGGCTGCCGAGGAGTTCGAGGGAGCAGGTCGGGAGGCAGAACCAGTTCGGTTGTCCGGTGTCGGGGGCTTCGCACCGCCGGACGGATCGGGCTGCTGCGTGGAGCCCGCGGCACGCGCGGGGCCGCCCGCCGCTGCGGAGGCGCTCGAAGTCGTGGCGGAGGACGGTGCGTCAGCACCAGCCGCGGGACCATTCGCCGGTTTCCCACCTGGCGTGTTCGATGCGGGGACCGGTGAGTTCGGACTGCCCGCTGGGCCGTTCGCCGGTTTCGCGCCCGCCGTGTTCGACGTCGCGTCCGTGTTTCTCGACGAGGCCGGACCGCTGCCCGGGTTGGCAGGTGCTTGTCCGGGGTCTCCGGCTCGCGGGGCGCTGGGGGCTGGACCGCGGTTGCCCGCGTCCGCGCCGGACGCGGATCGGTCCGTACCCGACGGCGCGGCATTCGGCCGCTGTCCCTTGGCGATGCGCTCGGTGGGCGCAGCCGATGCGTCGGGTTTACGTTCCGCGGCGGCACCGGGGTGTGCGTCGGCTCCGGCGTCGGCCGGTTCGGCGCTGTCCCGCGCCGGATTCTTCTCGTCGTTCGGGTCGGACACGCACACCCCTCGTCAAAGCGGAACTGTTTGAACTCGACGGCCAGCCTAATGGTCGCGGCCCGACGAGGTCCGGCATCAGCCCACGTCCAGCCGAACGAACGCCGAGCCGCCCGAGGTTCGTCCTCGGACCTGCGCCCGGCGGGCGAAGCCGCCTGTCGAGCAAACCGTCGTGCCGTGCACAATGAACCGCATGACCTCGTTCGGTGACCTGCTCGGACCGCAACCGGTACTGCTACCCGAAATCCCCGACGCCGAGGACGCGCTGCTCGACAACGCCGATCCGGTGCGGGTCGCGGCCGAGCATCCGGCCGCCTCGATCGCCTGGGCGTACCTCGCCGAGGCGGCGCTGACCCGTGGTGAAGCCCAGGACGAGGCGATCAATCACGACATCGTCGCCGCGTACGCGTTCGCCCGCACCGGCTACCATCGCGGCCTGGACCTGCTGCGCCGCAACGGCTGGAAGGGCTTCGGTCCCGTGCCGTGGAGCCACGAGCCCAATCGGGGCTTCCTGCGCAGCGTCGGCGCGCTGGCCCGGGCCGCCAAGCTGATCGGCGAGACCGACGAGTACGCCCGCTGCCTCGATCTGCTGGAAGACTGCGACCCTCGGGCGGCCGCGGAGCTCGGCCTCGACTGAGTCGTAGTGATCGGAGTACCGCGTAGCGATTCGAGCAGGGGTGGTGGCCGGGCGAGGGGTGCGTTCGACCCGAGGTCCCGGGTCGGCGTGGCCCGCGCGAACAGCATGGCGAGGCTGCGCGCCTCCTGGTCGCGGCTGCGCCGGTCGGCGCTGCCGATCATCCAGTGTTCGGTCGGCGCCGCGCTGGCCTGGTTCCTCGCCCATCACGTGATCGGTCACGCGCTTCCGTTCTTCGCGCCGACCGCAGCCGTGGTGTCGATGGGCATCTCCTTCGGCGCGCGGCTGCGTCGCTCGGTGGAACTGGTGGTCGGCGTCGCGGTCGGCATCGGCATCGGCGATCTGTTCATCTCCCGCGTCGGCACCGGCGTGTGGCAGATCGCGCTGGTGGTCGCGGTCGCCATGGCCGCGGCGGTGTTCCTGGACGGCGGTTCGGTCATCACCGTGCAGGCGGCCGGTTCCGCCGTGCTCGTCGCGACGTTGCTCCCGCCATCGGCGGGCGGCGGCCTCTCCCGCATGATCGACGCCTTGGTGGGTGGTCTGGTCGGCGTGCTGGTGGTCGCCGCGATCCCGCTGCATCCGGTGCGCAGAGCGCGGACGCTCGCCGCGGACATCCTCGCCGTGATGGGCAGATCGATCAGCAGCTGCGCCGACGGACTGCTCGAACAGGATCCGGAGAAGCTGCACCACGCGCTGTCGGCGATGCGCGCCACGCAGCCGCAGATCGACTCCTTGCGCGCCACCTTGGAAGGCGGCAGGGAGATCAGCCGGATCTCGCCGTTGTACTGGAACTCCCGTGACCGTCTCGAACGCATCAGGGCCACCGCGGACCCACTGGACAACGCCATCCGCAACACCCGAGTCCTGTTGCGGCGCTCGCTGACCCTGGTGCGCGACGACGAAATCCTCGATCCCGGCTTGATCGACGAGGTGGAGCGCCTCGGCCAAGCCGTCGACGTAGTGCGCCGGATGATGCTGGCCGACCCCGGCGAGCAGCCCGACCGCGCCGAGGCGGCCCGGGTACTGCGCTCCGTCGCGAAGGGCGCGCGCCCGGAACTGGTAGCGGGTGCGGGGCTTTCGGCGCACGTCGTCTTCGCGCAGGTGCGTTCCACGCTGGTAGACCTGATGCAGGTGTGCGGCGTGCAACGTATCTCGGCGATTGCCCTGCTGCCGCCGACGGTCAAGAATCCCTACGTGCGGCCCGAGGTGTGAACCCGTACTACTCAGCGGTATTCGGACATCAGCGCCGGGCACCGTGCTCCGCGCCCGGTGCGGCGCGGCGAAAGTTCGATCTTCGAGTAGTCCGCTACTCGCGTTCCGTGCGTTGTCCCGCCGTAGCTTTGCGATGTGACCGCGACTCGAGGGGTATCGCGGTCGACCGCTTCGCACGTGGACGAAAGGACCTCTCGGCCAAGGGGTGTGATGGCCGAGAGGCGGGGCGGATCGGAAGCGGGCGAAGAAGCGGGGCCGTCCGGCCGACCTGACCGGGCGGCCCTGCGCCGCACCGGCGTCGCCGAGTGGGCGCGCCGGCGATCAGGTCCAGAATCGCGTCAGGTAGCCGCCGTAGCGCGACCAATTCGACGGGACGCCGGACAGTTCGAACAGCGCGTACACCGCGTCGAAGAACACCTGGTTGATGGCGGGGGTGAACAGCAGCGCGAAGAGGATCAGCATGCCGAACGGCTTGAACTGATCGAGCGAGCGTCTGGTCTGGTAGCTCAGCGACGGCTCGACGATGCCGTAGCCGTCCAGTCCTGGCAGCGGGATCAGGTTCAGCAGCGCCGCCGTGATCTGAAGGAACGCAAGGAAACTCACGCCGAACCAGAACGCGGGATGGCTGCTGGAGCTGCCCCAGATCCGCACGGTCACCAGGAGCAGCACCGCGCACAGCGCGTTCACGGCGGGCCCGGCGCCGCTGATGATCCGCTGCGTGCGCGGCGCCACATTGTGCGTGTGCACGTAGACCGCGCCACCCGGCAAGCCGATCCCGCCGAGCGCGATGAACACGATCGGCAGCACGATCGACAGCAGGGGATGGCTGTACTTCAGCGGATTGAGCGTCAGATAGCCGCGCAACTCGACCTCGCGGTCGCCCGCGCGCCAAGCGGTGTAGGCGTGCGCGAACTCGTGCAGGCACAGCGATACCACCCAGCCGGACACGACTAAGACGAAGACACCGGCCTTCGCTCGGGTCGAGTCGAGTGCGGCGTCCCAGGCCAGCGCGCCGCCCACCGCGGTCAGGGCGATCACGAGCAGGAACACCGGGCTCGGCCGGACCGCGCGCGACCTGCGGCCGATCGGGAACGGGGCGTTCATCGCACCAGCAGCCAGGATTCGTGGTGGCGGTAGAAAGTCGAGCGCGGCACCGGGCGATCGGCGCGGTCGCCGTCCCTGGTCACGATCGCGCCGGGCGTGCCGAGCTGTGCGGCTCGCCCCTCCACCCAGCGCCGCTTGCGGAAGCGTTTGCGCACGGTGGCCCGCACACCGGGTGGTTCGAGGCACGGCGAGACGAGCATGGCGGTCACCCGTCCGGAGAACAGCAGCGTGTCGTCGACATAGGCTTCGCCCTCCAGTTTCTCGCCACCGATGCCCGCGATCACCGCTCGGCCCACGAGCACCTTGCCGGTGTCGTCGCGAACCAGCGGCGTCTCGACCGCGCGGCCGTCGATGGCGCGTTTGGCGGCGGCGTTGCCGGTGCCGGTCTGGTAGGCACGGGAACCGTAGGTCTTCTCGACCGGCACGTATCCGATCTCCACGTGCAAGCGCTCGGTGCGCATCAGATGGGTGAGCACAGCGGCCAGCGCGGGATCCTCACCGAGCACGATCAGGCGCGGGAGGCTGTCGGCGGCCAGCACGGGAAGCAGCTCATCGATCACCGCGGAATCGGGGACGGCGGCCGTCTGGGTGGTCGGCAGCGCCGCGAGGGCGATGGGTACGGGGGCGCCGTCGCAGCGGAGAACATGGGTACTCAAGCTGCCGTACACCCTCCTCGGTTCGAGCCGACACCGTCGGGCCCCTCGCATCGCGGCCGAACCAAGTTGCGGCTCGCCCGTGCACGCCGCGCTTCCGCTCGGTGTGCCGTGCAACCATAGCCCTGCCCGGCCGTGACCACACGGGTGTCGAGCCTACGACGAGATCCGCTTCGATGCCGCCGCGGACGGGTCGGCTAGACTGTCCTTCCGGCCACCGCCTCAGTACGGCAGGTAGCTGCAACACGCCAGTGTTGCCTGTCGAACCGTAGGAGACACGACCATGCCGGCAATCGTCCTGATCGGCGCCCAGTGGGGCGACGAGGGGAAGGGCAAAGCAACCGATCTGCTCGGTGGTCGGGTGGACTGGGTGGTCCGGTACCAAGGTGGCAACAACGCCGGTCACACCGTGGTGTTGCCCAACGGTGACAACTTCGCGCTGCACCTCATCCCCTCCGGCATCCTGACCCCTGGCGTGACAAATGTCATCGGCAACGGCGTCGTCGTCGACCCGGGCGTGCTGCTGGACGAGCTGGCCGGGCTGGAAGAGCGCGGCGTGGACACCTCCGGCCTGCTGCTCTCGGCCGACGCGCACCTGATCATGCCGTATCACGTGGCCATCGATAAGGTCACCGAGCGTTTCCTCGGCAACAAGAAGATCGGCACCACCGGCCGCGGTATCGGCCCGTGCTACCAGGACAAGGTCGCCCGCGTCGGCGTGCGCGTCGCCGACGTGCTGGACGAGAAGATCCTCACCCAGAAGGTCGAGGCGGCGCTGGAGTTCAAGAACCAGGTGCTGGTCAAGATCTACAACCGCCGCGCGCTGGACCCGCAGCAGGTGGTCGACGAGGTGCTCACGCAGGCCGAGAGCTTCTCCCACCGGATCGCCGACACTCGCCTGAAGCTGAACCTGGCGCTCGAGCGCGGTGAGACGGTGCTGCTGGAGGGCTCGCAGGGCACCCTGCTGGACGTCGACCACGGCACCTACCCGTACGTCACGTCGTCGAATCCGACCTCGGGCGGCGCGGCGGTCGGTGCGGGCATCGGCCCCAACAAGATCAACACGGTGCTCGGCATCCTGAAGTGCTACACCACCCGGGTCGGTTCCGGCCCGTTCCCGACCGAGCTGTTCGACGAGTTCGGCGCCTACCTGGCCAAGACCGGCGGCGAGGTCGGCGTCACCACCGGACGCGCCCGCCGCTGCGGTTGGTTCGACGCCGTGATCGCGCGCTACGCCACCCGGGTCAACGGGATCACCGACTACTTCCTCACCAAACTGGACGTTCTATCCAGTCTGGAGACGGTGCCGATCTGCGTCGCCTACGAGGTCGACGGCGAGCGGGTCGAGCAGATGCCGACCACGCAGACCGAATTCCATCACGCGAAGCCCATTTTCGAGCAAATGCCCGGTTGGTGGGAGGATATCTCCCACGCGCGCACCTTCGAGGAGTTGCCCGCCAACGCCCAGGCGTACGTGTTGCGTTTGGAGGAGCTGTCCGGCGCCAGGATTTCCTGCATCGGCGTGGGTCCCGGGCGTGATCAAACCATCGTCCGGCACGACGTACTCGGCTAGAACCTGTTCGAATTCCGCGTGGTCCAGCGGAAATTCGGCGAAGTCACCAGAAATTCACCCCATCTATCGTGGTCGCTCGGCTTCGATCATGATCGGTGAAGAACTACAGTTAGAGCATGGCTCGGAACTGGCCGATGATCGAGCGCGAAAGCGAATTCGAGGCGATCCGCGCGGCGCTGACCGGTTCGGAGCACGTCGGTGTGGTGCTGACCGGCGACGCCGGGGTGGGCAAGACCACCTTGGCCAGGCATGCCACGTCCGCGCTCGGCGGCAATGTTCGCTGGGTGGCGGGCACCGAATCGGCGCGCAGCATTCCCCTGGGGGTCTTCGCGCACATGGTCGGCGTCTATACGGCGCACGATCCGGTCACCTTCATGTCGGCGGCGCGCGAGGCGTTGCTCGCCGACGGGGACACCGTGATCGGCGTGGACGACGCGCATCTGCTCGATCAACTCTCCGCCACCCTGCTGCTCCAGCTGGCCATCGACAAAGCCGCGCACATCGTGGTGACCGTGCGCAGCGGCGTTCCGGTGCCGGACGCGGTCACCTCGCTGTGGAAAGACGGTCACCTGACGCGCATCGACCTGCGTCCGTTCACCCAGCGCCAGAGCGTCGAGCTGGTGGAGTCGATGCTCGGCGGGCAGCTCGAGGGGTTCACCGCCAATCTGATGTGGGAGTCCTCCGCCGGAAACGCGTTGTTCCTGCGGCATCTGGTCGAGGGCGCGCTGGAGGCGGGCACGCTGCGCCAGGTCAACGGGGTGTGGCAGTTGCGCGGCCGCGCCGCGGTGACCTCGGAGCTGGCCGCGCTGCTGGAGGATCGGGTCGAGCAACTGCCAGAGCCGGTGCTGCGGGTGCTGGAACTGCTGACCTTCTGTGAGCCGATCGATCTCGACGTCCTCGCCGAATTGGCGGGCGAGGACGCGGTGGAAGCCGCCGAAACGCGCGGGGTGATCCGGGTCGTGGAAAATTCCCGGGATCTGATCGTCCGCTACAACCATCCGCTGTTCGGCGAGGTGATCCGGCGCAGGCTGGGCATCGCCTCGGCGCGACGGCTGCGTGGCAGGTTGTATTCGTCGCTGAAGGAGCGCCGGATCAATTCCGCCGCCGACCGTATCCGGTTGGCCGAATTGGCGCTGGACAGCGACAAATCCGCGGATCTGGAATTGTTCGAGGCGGCCGCGGCCGACGCGATCGGATTGGCGAATCTGCCGCTGGGCGAGCGCTTCGCCCGCGCCGCGGTGGAGCGGCGCGGCGGCGTGGAGGCCGCCGACCTGCTGGCGCGCGCCCTGCTCTGGCAGGGACATCGGATCGAGGCCGAGCGCACCCTGGCCAGCTTCGACCCCGACCAGCTCGACGAGGTGCAGCTGGCACGCTGGGGCAGCACCCGGGTGGCGAACCTGTTGTGGGCCATGGGCGATGCCGATCGCGCCGACGAGGTGCTGAAGCTGGTGCGCGGGAAGGTGCGGCATCCGAAGATCGCGGCGATCTTCACCGGGCTGGCCTCCGCGAGCCTGGTCAACGAGAACCGGGTCGACGACGCGATCGCCGAAGCCGAGACGGTGATCTCCGCCGACGGCGCGCCGCCGTGGGCGGTGTGGTGGGCGGCGTTCGGTGGCGGCCTGGCGCTGGCGTTGATGGGCAGGGGAGAAGAGGCCAGGCAGTACGCGGCCCGCGGGCACGAGGCGGAAGAGCACATCGACGGGCTCAACCGCTTCATGTCCACACACGCCGAGGTGCTCGCCCTGACCTTCACCGGTGATCTGGACGCCGCGCGACGCCGTGCCGGGTCGTTCGTCGGCTACTCCTCGCCGGGGCAGTATCTGGCCTGGGGCATGTCGAAGATCCTGCAGGGCACCGTCGATGTGGCGCAGGGGCGGTTCCTGGACGGCATCGACAATCTGGAACAGGCGCTGGCCGCACTGGCCGCGGAGGGCGCAGCCGCGTGGATGTTCCCCGCGCGAATCCGTCTGGCGGAGGCGTATTCGGCGCTCGGGCGCGCCGCCGAGGCCGCCGAGTCGATCGCGCATGCCACCGCCCGGGGCGGAAGGCACAGCGCGGTGTACGAACCGCAGCTGGAAGTGGCCCGCGCTTGGCTGGCCGCCGCCGAAGGAACCGTGACCCCGGCCATCCGGATCGCGGTGGGCGCCGCCGACGCGGCCGCACACTCGCATCAGCACGCGATCGAGGCCATGGCACTGCACGCCGCGGCCCGCTTCGGCGACCATTCGGTGTCCGGACGGCTGGCGGAGCTGGCCGTCCGGGTGGAAGGACGGCTGGTGCAGACGCAGGCCCGGCACGCGGTGGCGCTCGCCGCCCACGACGGACCCGGGCTGGACGCGGCGGCAGCCGAATTCGAGCGTCTCGGCGTGCTGCTGTCGGCCGCCGACGCCGCGGCGCAGGCCGCGTCGGCCCATGAGCGTTCCGGGGATCGGCGCAGGTTGCTGGAGTCCGCCGCCATGGCCAACCGCCTGGCCGCCGCCTGCGGCGGAGCGAGCACCCCGGCGCTGCGGCAGGCGGCGCAGCCCTTGCCCTTGACCGCGCGGGAACGCGAGATCGCGAACCTCGTCGCCGCGGGTCTGTCCAACCGGCAGATCGCCGACCGGCTCACGGTGTCGGTGCGCACCGTGGAGGGCCACCTCTACCGGGCCTGCATCAAAATGGACGTCACCGATCGCGAGTCCCTCGGGGCGCTGATGCGCGGCGAGTCGGGGAGCGGAGGATGACCTGGCGACCGGCCGCGGTGATCTGCGCGCTGGCAGCCGGAATCCTCCTGGCCGCCGGGTGCTCGGACGGGCAGCCGCAACCGGTAACCAGTTCGGCGCGCCCGTCGGCGACGGTGGCGTCGAAGACCGAGACGCCTCAGGAGCGCAACGCCCGGATCCGGCAGAAGCTGATCGAACTCGGTTGCTCGACGAACGCCTGTATTCAGACTTATTTCGGCTGCGAGGACGGCTACATCACCGGCGACGCCTGCGAATTCTTTCGAGCGCACCCGGTGCTGTAGTTTCGCAGCGCCCGCGGCGCGAACATCGGATGCTCGGACTAGCTCCGCTCGAATATCGAGCCGGTGTGGTCGCGTACGCCGGTGGGGACTCCGATTCCATCGAGCCTCGGCTTCGGCCGCAGCCGAATCAGGCATGCCGACGCGGGCTCCCGCGCGGCCAGGGCGGCATGCCGAGCAGGTCGGCCGAAAGAGCCGTGGAGGAAGGCGACGGACGAGAGCGGCTCAGAACAGCGTGGGTTCGCCGAATCCCGGTGTGCGCTCGATGGTCAGCAAACGCTGCTTGGTGTCGATACCGCCCGGGGCGGAGAAGCCGTGCAGGGCGTGGTCGGCGGCGAGCACGCGGTGGCACGGGATGATCAGCGGGATCGGGTTGCGGCCCAATGCCTGTCCGACCGCCTGCGCGCCGCCGGGCGCGCCGACGCGGTCGGCGACCTGGCCGTAGCTGAGGGTGCGGCCGGGGTCGATAGCGCGCGTGACGGCGTAGACGGCGCGGTGGAACTGCGGAATCCCGCTGGTGTCCACGGAGATCCAACGCAGGTCGTCGAGTTCGCCCGCGAGGTGGGCGCGGATACCCGCGATGGCCTCGGCCATCGCGCCGGTGGGTGGCTCTTCGTTCAGCTTCTCGCCCGCGTGTGCGCGGGTGATGCGCGCCCGGGTGGCCGCCGTGCTCGCCTCCGGGAGCTGGAATCGGATCACACCCGCATCGCTCCACGCGATCGCGCAGCAGCCGATCACGGTGTCGAACAGCGTCGCCGCGGCTCGGCGGGTCGGCGCGGGACGGACCGGGATCGGGGGCTCCGTGGCCGAACCGATGGCCTCGGTCGCCGGACGATCGGCGGCGAGGCTCATGGCGTCACTCATGGAGCCAAGTCTGCACCGTGGGACCGACAAATAGGCAATTAGCAGTCCAGTTATTCAGAACTGGCCTTTGAAGAAGCGGTAGCCGAGCCGGGTGCGCGCGGTGGAGAGACCTGAAGTCACATGACGGGACGCGGGTGGCTGCCGCACTGGCCTGATGCGGGCGCTATGGCTTTCGTCAGCGCTCTTCCGTGCCTCGAAGCGGGCGGTCCCGAGAGGCTTCGTGAGGATTACGCGCCGTTGGGCACGCCCGGATCCGGCACATCCAGTCGGCCGTGTATCGCGGCGAGATCAGAGTATCGCCGCTGGTAATCGTAGTGTGAAGGGATGTGGTCGGACATCGGCGTGCCCGGGTGGAAGCGCTCGAGACGGAAGGCGCGCTCGTCGCGTTTCGGCGCGAAGCGGTGGATCAGGTAGCCGGACAGGGCGACCAGGAACAGGGTGGCGAGGGCGGTCATGTCCGCCAGCGTGCGCGCTACTGGCCTTGCCAAGGAATATCCAATCGGCCGATACTGGACCGCATGGCGACGAGAGTGATCGGCGCGGGCAGTTTGGCCCGCGATCTGGGCCGTTGGCGGCACGCGCACGACGGTGATCCGGATCCGGCCGGGCGGCGCTCCGCCCGTCCGGCCTATCTGGCCCTCGCCGAAGGCATCCGCCTGCTGATCCACGACGGTCGCGCACCGCTGGGTGTCGCCTTGCCCAGCGAACGCGATCTCGCCGCCACCCTCGGGGTCAGCCGCACCACCATCACCTCCACCTACGCGCTGCTGCGCGAACACGGCTACCTGATCAGCCGCCAGGGCTCGCGCAGCACGGTGGCCCTGCCCCGGGACGTGCAGCACGACGGCGTCAAACCGGCCAGGAGCATCCTGGCGATGATGGCCTCGCCCGAACTGCCGACCATCGACATGACCTATGCCGCGATGGCCGCCCCGCTGGAGATGCAGGACGCGTACTCAGCTGCCCTGGAAGGGATTCCGGCCTACCTCGGCACGCACGGCATGGACCCGGTCGGCGTGCTGGCGCTGCGGGAGGCGATCGCCCGCCGCTACACCGCGCGCGGGCTGCCGACCGAACCCGACCAGATCCTGGTCACCCTCGGCGCCCAGCACGGCCTGCGCCTGCTGCTGAACGTGCTGACCGCGCCCGCCGCCCGTGTGCTCATCGATCACCCCACCTATCCGAACGCCATCGAGGCGATCCGCGACGTCGGCGCCCGGCCGGTGCCGGTGCCGCTGCGGCCGGAGGATCCGGCGGGCGGCTGGGATCTCGACGGAATCCGCAGTGCCGCCCGGCAGACCGCGGCGAGCCTGGCCTACCTGGTGCCGGACTACAACAACCCGACCGGCTTGCTGCTGGACGCCGACGGCCGCGCCGAACTGGCCGCCATCGCCAGGGATACCAGGATGACCGTCGTGATCGACGAATCCATGGCCGATCTCGGCCTCGGCACGGACATCGCACCGCCGCCGGTCGCCGCCTTCGCCAAAGGCTCCGAGATCATCACCATCGGCTCGGCCTCGAAATCGTTCTGGGGCGGTCTGCGGGTCGGCTGGATACGGACCAATCAGACGCTGATCACCAAGCTCCTCGGCATCCGCTCCACCGTCGACCTCGGTACCCCCGTCATGGACCAGCTGGCCACCGTGCACCTGCTCGAGCACGCGGACGTGATTCTCGACCGCCGCCGCGACCAGTTGCGTTCGCAGCGTGCCGCTCTGCTCGACACGCTCGCCGAGGAACTACCGGACTGGCGCGTCACCGTCGGCGCGGGCGGCATGTCGGTGTGGGCGCAGCTGCCGACCTCGGTCTCCACCGCGCTCGCCGCCACGGCGCCCAACCACGGCGTATTGCTCGCCGCCGGGCCCCGATTCGGCGTACAGGGCGCGTTCGAAAGGTTCCTGCGGCTGCCGTTCACCCACCGGGAGCCCGAATTGCGGTTGGCGGTCAAGGCCATCGCGTCCGCCTATGCCGCGCTGACGCCCCGCGCCGCGGACCCGCTGACGCCCTTGACCTGCTACTGAGGAGATTTCGCTGTTCTGATCCGGGGGAGGGGAGCCGCCGCCGGCGGCACTCCCCTCCGAGCGCCGCCGGGCACGAGTGGCCGGTCACCCCTCGGGACTGGCCCTGGTCGTGCCCGGGCGGCGTGCGGAAGCTCGCACGGCGCCTCGGCCGCCAACTCGAGCGGCGGTCAAGGAGCGGACCGGACGATGCCCGGAGAAGTTCGCTGCCCACGAAAGCCGCCTGCTCGCGGACAGTATGGCAGGCCCGGTGCCGAGCTGTCGAACCGGTTGGTATGTTGTAATTTTCAATTACCCGCAGCGGGACGGAGTGCCGGGCGACGCGCCACGGCACCCCGCCGGGTGCTCAGTCTGCCCAGACCGACTCGATCGGCGTCGCGGTGGTGGGCGGCGGTGTCGGAATCCCGTTGGGAGTGCGGGAGAATCGCGGCGCGGGGGCGTGCTGGGTGATGGCGTCCAGCTCCAGCAACGAGCCGCGAGCCGCGATGTGCTCGTTGCGCGTCGCCTCCTCGAAGGTGAGCACGGGTGAGACGCACGCGTCGGTGCCGGTGAAGATCTCGGACCACTCGTCCCGGGTCTTGGTCCGGAAACGTTCGGTGAACAGCTTTTTCAGCGTCTCCTGCCCGGCGGGGTCGAGCTGGAAGGGCAGGCCGTCCGCGTCGATCTCGAGGCCGGCGAGCAACTGGGCGTAGAACTGCGGTTCGATCGCGCCGACCGCCATGTACTTGCCGTCGGAGGTCTCGTAGGTGTCGTAGAACGACATTCCGGTGTCGAGCAGGTTGACGC
Organism: Nocardia sp. NPDC005745; assembly: GCF_040630775.1. Lineage (NCBI taxonomy): Bacteria > Bacillati > Actinomycetota > Actinomycetes > Mycobacteriales > Nocardiaceae > Nocardia > Nocardia sp. NPDC005745. The sequence goes on along the minus strand of NZ_JBEXYF010000013.1, from coordinate 122,184 downwards.
CGCGCTCGTCGGACCAGGCGCCCGAGCCGCGCATACCCCAGATCATGTGCGAAAGGGCAAGGGCGCCATCGACCATGGCCGCGTCGATCACCTGGCCCTTACCGGACTGCTGCCGCTCGACCAGCGCGGCGAGGATGCCGAACACCAGGAACATCGAGCCGCCGCCGAAATCGCCCACCATGTTCAGCGGCGGGACCGGGCGTTCGCCCTTGCGGCCGATGGCGTGCAGCACGCCGGTGATGGAGATGTAGTTGATGTCGTGTCCCGCGCGGTCGGCCAGCGGGCCCTCCTGGCCCCAGCCGGTCATCCGTCCGTAGACCAGGCGCGGGTTGCGGGCCAGCGCGTCGTCCGGACCCAGGCCCATCCGCTCGGTGACGCCGGGGCGGAAGCCCTCGATCAGCACATCCGCCTTCTCGACGAGGCCGAGCACCTTCTCGATGTCGGCGGGATCCTTGAGGTCGGCCTCGACGATGGTCCGGCCGCGCAGCTGCGGCCGGTCGAATCCGCCCGGCAGCTGACCCGCGCGCTGCACCCGCACCACGTCGGCGCCCAGATCGGCGAGCAGCAGCGCGGCGTGCGGACCGGGACCGATGCCGGCCAGCTCGATGACCTTGATGCCCGCGAGCGGGCCCTGCTTGGCGGTGGATGGAGTGCTCACGCCCTACCTCGGTTCGTCGTTGATCCAGCACACCGGTGACCGGTGTGTCCTCCCGGACGCGACCGGGAGGGGTGTATTGACAGTATGACAATAACGCCGCGCTGCTACGGCTCGCCCGCGGCTGTGGGCCGCTCTAGGCTGCACGTGTGGAAGCGCTGTCTGATCAGGGGTGGTACAACCTTCTCGCCGGCCTCGCGATTCTGGTCGGCCTCGTCGGGGTCGTCGTGCCGATCCTGCCGGGCGTCATCCTGATCTTCGCGGCCATCGCCGTCTGGGCCTTCCTCACCGGTGGCGCGACGGCGTGGACGGTTTTCGCGATCAGCGCGTTGTTGCTGGTGCTTTCCGGCGTCGTCAAATACACGTGGCCCGGACGCAAGATGAAGGACGCGGGCGTGGCGGGCCGGGCGGTCTTCCTCGGCGCGGTCCTCGGCATCATCGGTTTCTTCGTGATCCCGGTGATCGGCCTGTTCGTGGGTTTCGTTCTCGGCGTGTATCTTTCCGAACTCCAGCGGCTGCGGGTCAACCGGGAAGCGTGGCAGGCGACGGTGCACGCGTTGAAGGGCGTCGGCCTGTCCATCCTGATCGAACTCTTCGGCGCGTTGCTGGCCACCGGGGTCTGGCTCGTCGGCGTCTTCGCCGTCTGAGCGCTACCGATCGATGGCGGGGAACGGAATCGTATCGCCCGCCCGGTTTTCCGGGAGATCGTCGCGGCGCAGCCGGAGGGTCGGCGGTTCCGGGCGGTACAGCGGCAGCGTGGGGGCCGGATCGTCGCTGACCACGCGCTCGCGGGCCGGGAGCCGGTAGAACGCGCGCGCGTTGTCCTCCAGCACCGCGTACATGTCGGTGCCCACCACGTCGCAGAGCAGATCCACATCAGAGTCACGGAACGGGCGTCCGGCCCTTGTGCCGGGCAGGTCGGTGCCGAACATGAGGGCTTCGGGATTCACCGCGTGGACGCGGCGCAGCGTGTCGGCCACATTCATCGCGACCCGGCCGAAACCGGTCGCCTTGACCTTGGCTCCGCGGTCGACGAGATCCAGCAGGAAGGGCAGCCCCTCCGCGGACATGCCCAGATGGTCGACCGACAGCGCGGGCAGCTTGGAGATGACCGGTTGCAGCGACGCCAGCATCGTGCCGTCGATGTAGACCTCGACGTGCCAGCCGGCCAGTTCGTGCGCGCGCAACGCCTGCAACGTCATTCCGGTGATGTCGGCCGCCGCCCGCTTGAGGTTGAACCGCAGCGCGCGCACGCCGATGCGGTCCAGTTCGAGGATTTCCTCGTCGGTGGCGTCCAAGTCGAGCCGGGTGACGCCGACCCAGCCCTCGCCGAGTTCGGCGAGGGCGGCCTTCAGATAGGTCTGGTCCGTGCCCTGGAACGACCCGCTGACCACCGCGCCGCCCGCGACGTCGAAGCGCGACATGCGCTTGCGGTAATCGGCGATGGTGAACGGGTCGGGCAGGTAGCCCTCGTTCTCGGCCAGCGGAAATCGCGGGTCGAAGATGTGCAGGTGGGCATCGAACACTTGTACAGAATGCCTCAGGGTCGAATTTTCCGCTGCCACAGCTGGGGTGTCGTTGTGGCAGCGGAGTCGGTTCGCAGCCGGGGTGATCAGACCTTGTGCGGTTCGCTGGCGCGCAGCATGTCCTCGCGCTCGACGACCTTGACGCGCTCGCGGCCCTCCGGCTCGCCGAGGGAGCGTTCGTGCGCGTCGAGGCGGTACCAGCCTGCCCAGGTGGTGAACGGGATGCCCTTGCTCTCCAAGAACTCGGTGACGGCCTCGGGTTCGGGGCGCTGCGCCGGGGTGAAGCCGGGAGCATCGTCCAGCAGGCAGGCGATGGTCTCGTTGGCGTCGCCCTTGGTGTGGCCGATCAGGCCGACCGGGCCGCGCTTGATCCAGCCGGTGACGTAGGTCGCGGGCATGTAGCGCGCGGCGCCGTCGGCGTTCTCGTCGGCGATCACGCGACCCGCTTCGTTCGGCACGGTGCCCGCCTGGTCGTCGAACGGCAGCTGGGTCAGGTTCTGCGACAAATAGCCGACGGCGCGATAGATCGCCTGCACGTCCCAGTCCTTGAACACGCCGGTGCCCTTGACGTTGCCGGTGCCGTCGAGCTGGGTGCGCTCGGTGCGCAGGCCGACGACCTTGCCGTTCTCGCCGAGCACTTCGGCGGGGGATTCGAAGAAGTGCAGGAACAGCTTGTGCGGCCGGTCACCGGCGTCGCGGATGGCCCACTGCTCGAGCGTGTTGGCGACCATGTCGACCTGCTTGGAATGCCTGCGCGCGGCTTCGGAGCCTTCGTCGTAGTCGATGTCCTCGGGGTCGACGATGACCTCGATGGTGGGGGAGTGGTCGAGTTCGCGCAGTTCCAGCGGGGTGAACTTGGCCTGGGCGGGCCCGCGGCGGCCGAAGACGTGCACCTCGACGGCCTTGTTGGCCTTGAGGCCCTTGTAGACGTTCGGCGGGATCTCGGTGGGCAGCAACTCGTCGCCGGTCTTGGCCAGCACGCGAGCCACGTCGAGAGCGACGTTGCCCACGCCGAGGACGGCGACCTTCTCCGCGTCCAGCGGCCAGGTGCGGGGGACGTCGGGGTGGCCGTCGTACCAGGAGACGAAGTCGGCGGCGCCGAAGGATCCGTCGAGGTCGATGCCGGGGATGGGCAGGGCGCGGTCGGCGTTGGCGCCGGTGGAGAAGATCACCGCGTCGTAGAAGGCCCGCAGGTCGTCCAGTGTGATGTCGGTGCCGTAGTCGATATTGCCCAGCAGGCGCACCTGCGGCTTGTCCAGCACCTTGTGCAGGGCGGTGATGATGCCCTTGATCCGCGGGTGGTCCGGCGCGACGCCGTAGCGGATCAACCCGAACGGCGCGGGCATGCGCTCGAACAGGTCGATGCTCACCTCGGCATCGGACTTCATCAACGCGTCGGCGGCGTAGATCCCGGCCGGACCGGCGCCCACGATCGCGATGCGGAGCGGGCGGGTCCTCGCGGTGTGCGCGTCAGGCCCGGCGGAGGAAGCCTGCGTCACCACGGAGGGCTCGCGAACACCGCCATCCTCTACTGCACTCTGTTCGGTCATCTCTTTACGCGCACCTTACGGTCGAAACAATTAATGACGTCTGGCTTAGCTTAGGCTAAGTTGACGCACCGGCTCGGTCGCGCCCTCGGGGCGCACGCCTGCGTTGCCGGCTCGTGGCTGCACGGTGCTCCGTTCGCCGCGGCGTGGAGCTGCCGATTCGCTATGACAGCAGGCCGCCGTCCCGCGATTCTATCGGGATGGCCGATGCCACCCCGCGTCGGTGCGTGAACTCGGCGGATGCCGTCGAAAGCCACAATCGTCGCTTACCCGCTCGCGCGCGGCCTATCGCGGACGGCCGGACCCGGCCGGCGCCGCCCTGGTCCGCGGCCGGGGGTCGATCGCTCGATACCCGCGCCGACCAGGGATCATCGAGCCATGACCGAACAGCAGCCGACCCCGGGCGAGGACGAGATCATCCGGGTGGATCAGACCGACAAGCGCTCGGCGGCCCCGTTCATCGCGGCCGCGGTGGTCGCGGCGATCGTGCTGATCGCGATCGTGCTCGGCGGCGTGCTGTCGCCCGCTGAGAAAAATGTCACAGAAGCCGACCGCATCGCGGCGGCCGTCCGCAATTTCGTCGACGGCTCCAACCGCAGCGACGCCGTGCCGCCGCCCGGCACCGCGTGCCAGGGTTTCGACGCGACCCGCTCGCCGCTGGCGGGGCAGGACGGCGCCGGAAAGCCGGTCGAGATCACGAAAATCGACAGTCCGATCATGGACGGCGACCGGGGGAAGGCGACCGTGACCACGAAGGTGGACGGGCAGGAGCGGACCTCGACCTGGAATCTCACCCGATCCGGCGGTAAGTGGCTGGTCTGCACCTGAGCGTTCGCGCAGTGTGCGCCACCGTTTGACAGGGTGACCCGGGTCGGTGCAATCTCAGTCGAAGGTCATGAGAACCAGTGTCAAGCCCCGGCATTACTGGTCGGCAACCCTCCTCCGCGGTGGGGTGCTCCGGGTGACGACCTGGCGGCGCCTTGGTCCCGGGCGCGGCAAGTGCGGATTCGCAGGAGGTGCACATGAGTTATGCCGGTGACATCACCCCACAGCAAGCCTGGGAGCTGCTGCGGGACGATCCCGAGGCCGTCCTCGTGGACGTGCGGACGGAAGCGGAATGGAAGTTCGTCGGCGTCCCCGACACCAGTTCGATCGAACGGCCCACCGTGCTGATCGAGTGGGTCGATTCCACGGGCGCGCGCAACGAGACGTTCGTCGAGCAGTTGAAGCAGGCGCTCGACGGCCACGATCCCGAGGCTCCCGTCGTCTTCCTCTGTCGCTCCGGTCAGCGTTCGATCGGTGCGGCGATCGCCGCAACCTCGGCGGGTTACCGCACCTCCTACAACGTGCTGGAGGGCTTCGAAGGCCCGCTCGACGAATTCGGGCATCGCGGCGGCGCGGGCTGGCGTGCCCTCGGATTGCCCTGGCGGCAGTCGTGATCACCGGCGGCGCGTTCGACAAGCCGCTGCCCGACGGCGTCGGTCCCGCGACGCTGGGCGTGCGCGGCGGGCTGCGGCGCTCCGGTTTCGAGGAAACCGCCGAGGCGCTCTATCTGACCTCCGGCTTCGTCTACGAGAGCGCCGAGGCCGCGGAGGCCGCGTTCACCGGCGAGGTCGAGCATTTCGTGTACTCCCGCTACGGCAACCCCACGGTGGCCATGTTCGAGGAGCGGATGCGCCTGATCGACGGCGCCGAGGCGTGTTTCGCCACCGCCAGCGGCATGTCCGCGGTGTTCACCGCGCTGGGCGCGCTGCTGAAGGCGGGTGACCGGCTCGTCGCCGCGCGCAGCCTGTTCGGCTCGTGCTTCGTGGTGTGCAACGAGATCCTGCCGCGCTGGGGCGTGGAGACCGTCTTCGTCGACGGCGAGGATCTCGACCAGTGGGAGCAGGCGCTGTCGGTGCCCACCCAGGCGGTGTTCTTCGAGACGCCCGCCAATCCGATGCAGACCTTGGTCGACGTGCGCCGGGTGACCGAGCTGGCGCACGCGGCGGGCGCGAAAGTGGTGCTGGACAACGTGTTCGCCACTCCGCTGCTGCAACGTGGCTTCGAACTCGGCGCCGACGTGGTGGTCTACTCGGGCACCAAGCACATCGATGGGCAGGGCCGCGTGCTCGGCGGAGCGATCCTCGGCGACCGGGACTACATCGACGGCCCGGTGAAAACGCTGATGCGCCATACCGGCCCGGCGCTGAGCCCGTTCAACGCGTGGACCCTGCTCAAGGGCCTGGAGACGATGCCGCTGCGGGTGCGCCACTCGGCGGACTCCGCCCTGCGCATCGCCCGTTTCCTGGAGGGCAACCCGGCCGTCAGCTGGGTGCGGTACCCGTTCCTGGAATCTCATCCGCAGTACGCGCTGGCCACCGGTCAGATGAGCGCGGGCGGCACCGTGATCACCTTCGAGCTGAGCGCACCCGAGAACGAGGCGAAGAAGCGCGCTTTCGAAGTCCTCAACCGGTTGCGCATCGTCGACATCTCCAACAACCTCGGTGACGCGAAGACCCTGATCACGCACCCGGCTACCACGACCCACCGCGCCATGGGTCCCGAAGGCCGGGCCACCATCGGCCTGACCGACGGCGTCGTGCGTATCTCGGTGGGCCTGGAAGACGTCGAAGACCTCCTCGACGACCTCGACCGCGCCCTGTCCTGATCCCGCTCGGCGGTCGCCTGCGGATCGGGTAGGGAGCCTGCGTCAGACTCGCCGTTCGATCTCGGAGAGATGGGCGATGTTGGCCTGGTCGTCGTGGCCTGCGCTCGGTTCGGTGGTGAACCAGGCATCGAGGATTTCCCGGAGTTCGGCGCTGGAGGTCGAACGCAGGCTCAGGGCGAGGACGTTGGCGTCGTTCCAGGTGCGGGCGCCCGCGGCGGTCGAAGCGTCGGCGCAGAGCGCGGCGCGCACGCCGGGAACCTTGTTGGCCGCGATCGAGGCGCCGGTGCCGGTCCAGCAGCAGACGATCGCCTGGTCCGCCGCGCCGGAAGCGACGTCACGGGCCGCCGCCTCGCTGGCCCATGCCCAGTCGTCGCGTTCCGTGTCGCACAGCGCGCCGTGCGGCACGATCTCGTGGCCGCGCTTGCCCAACTCGTCGATCAGTTCCCGGGCCACTCCGACCCGCTCGTCCGCCGCCACCGAGATTCGCATGCTCCCAGCGTAGTTGCCGGTTCGTCGGGAGAATCGCTCTTCGCTATTGACAGTATGCTGTCAAAGATGACAGCATACTGTCATGACTATGAAGGCAGTGCACATGGCCGTTTACGACACGCTCGCCGATTGGGAGGTGGGCGCGGCCACCGCGCACATCAACAAGCCGACCTGGCACCGGGAGCCGGGAACATGGCAGGTGAAGACGGTCGGCCCGAGTGCGGAGCCGATCACCACCATCGGAGGCATGCGCATCGTGCCGGACGTCGTGCTCGCCGATCTCACGCCCGCCGACAGCGCGATGCTGATCCTGCCGGGGGCGGATACCTGGGAAGGGCCGGAGCTGGACCCGTTCGCGCACAAGGCACGCGAATTCGTCGACGCGGGCGTGCCGGTCGCCGCGATCTGCGGCGCGACGTTCGGCCTGGCCAAGGCCGGCTTGCTCGACAACCGCCGGCACACCAGCAATGTCGCGGAATTCCTGCGCTACAGCGGCTATGCGGGCGCGGACCACTATGTCGAGGCCCCGGCTGTCACCGACGGTGACGTGATCACCGCCAGTGCGAGCGCGCCGTTCGAATTCGCGCGCGAGGTGCTCGGCAGGCTCGGCGTGTACGAGCCGCACGTGCTGGACGGCTGGTACCGGTTGTTCGCACACGCCGATCCCGGCGGCTGGGCGGTGCTCGCGGAGTACGACGCGGAGCACGCGTAAGCGAGAATTGCCGGTGATCCGGCCGGATCGCCGACATCGGGAGGTGCCGCATGACCCCTGAACAGGAGTTGTTCGCCACGGCGGCGATCACGTCGTTCCGCCTGAACGGTCAATTCCTCGCGGTGGCCGAGGAATTGGCCCGACCGGCGGGTCTGACCGCCGCCTGGTGGCAGGTGCTCGGAGCGGTGACGCGCACGCCGCTGCCTGTCGCGGGCATCGCCCGCGAAATGGGCATCACCCGGCAGAGCGTCCAGCGCATCGCGGATCTGTTGGTGGACAAGGGACTCGCCGAATACCGACCCAATCCCGCGCACCGCCGCGCGAAACTCGTCGCCATCACCGAGTCGGGACTGGCCGCGGTACGCCGCATCAACCCGCGGCACAAGGTGATGGCCGAACGGCTCGTGGACGAGCTCGGCCACGAGCAGCTCGCGCGCGCGGTCGAGGCGCTCACCGCGTTGTCCGCCGCCGTGGACGCGATCACCACGGAAGGCGACGGGGACGCACCGCTCAATCCGTGAACGGGGACCCGGTCTTCCCGATCAGGTCGGCGACGGAGTCCACCACCATCGTGGGGCGGTAGGGGAAGGCCTCGAAGGACGCGCGGGTGGAGATGCCGGAAGTGACCAGGATGGTGCGCATGCCCGCCTCCAGGCCGGAGATGACGTCGGTGTCCATCCGGTCGCCGATCATCACCGTCGACTGGGAATGGGCGCCGATGCGACGCAGCGCGGAGCGCATCATCAGCGGGTTCGGCTTGCCGACGTAGTACGGGTCGCGGCCGGTGGCGCGGGTGATCAGCGCGGCCACCGAGCCGGTCGCGGGCAGCGAGCCGTCCCGGGAAGGACCGGTCGGGTCCGGATTGGTCGCGATGAAGCGGGCGCCTCGCTCGACCAGCCGGATCGCGGTGGTGATCGCCTCGAAGGAGTACGTGCGGGTCTCGCCGAGCACGACGTAATCGGGATCGCTGTCGGTCAGCACGTAGCCGATCTCGTGCAAGGCGGTGGTGAGCCCGGATTCGCCCACCACGTACGCGGTGCCGTTGGGCCGCTGCTCGTTCAGGAAGGTGGCGGTGGCCAGCGCGGAGGTCCAGATCGCTTCTTCCGGGATGTCCAGCCCGGTGTGCCGCAGCCGCGCCTGTAGATCGCGCGGCGTGCGGATCGAGTTGTTGGTCAGCACCAGGAACGGGGTGTCGTTGGCGCGCAATTCGGCGAGGAATTTGTCGGCGCCCGGGATGAGATGGTCCTCGTGCACCAGCACGCCGTCCATATCGGTCAAGTAGGACAGGATCGGCTCGTCTGCGGTCACGCGGGCCATTATCCGCTATCGCGCCGCGACCGGAACGGCCACGACCGGCAAGCTGTGCAGATCATCCGCGCCAGGCCGTCGGCGCGGAGGCGGCAGCGTTGACTACTGTCGAGAACGGATCGCGACGGCGGCGAAACGAAACGCGAGGAGCGTGGCAGATGAGTGGACTCAAGCTCGGATACAAGGCATCGGCGGAGCAGTTCGGCCCCCGTGAACTCGTCGAGATCGCGGTGCTGGCCGAGCAACACGGCTTGGACAGCGCCACGGTGAGCGACCATTTCCAGCCCTGGCGGCACAAAGGCGGGCACGCGCCCTTCTCGCTGGCCTGGTTGGCCGCGGTCGGCGAGCGTACCCAGCGCATTCAGCTCGGCACCTCGGTGCTCACTCCGACCTTCCGCTACAACCCCGCGGTGATCGCGCAGTCCTTCGCCACCTTGGGCTGCCTGTACCCGGATCGCGTCATGCTGGGGGTCGGCACCGGTGAGGCGCTCAACGAGATCGCCACCGGATACACCGGCGAATGGCCCGAGTTCAAGGAGCGTTTCGCGCGGCTGCGCGAGGCGGTCGACCTGATGCGCGCACTGTGGACCGGCGACCGCGTCGATTACGACGGCGAGTACTACAAGACCGTCGGCGCCTCCATCTACGACGTGCCCAAGGGCGGCATCCCGATCTACATCGCCGCGGGCGGCCCGTTGGTCGCGCGGTACGCGGGACGCGCGGGCGACGGCTTCATCTGCACGTCGGGCAAGGGCATGGACCTCTACACCGAGAAGTTGATGCCCGCCGTCGCCGAGGGCGCCGCGAAGGCCGGGCGCAGCGTGGAGGTCATCGACCGGATGATCGAGATCAAGCTGTCCTACGACACCGATCCCGAACTGGCCAGGGAGAACACCCGGTTCTGGGCCCCGCTCTCGCTCACCGCGGAGCAGAAGCACAGCATCACCGACCCGATCGAGATGGAGGCCGCCGCCGACGCGCTGCCCATCGAGCAGATCGCCAAGCGCTGGATCGTCGCGAGCGACCCCGACGAGGCGGTCGCCCAGATCAAGCCCTACCTCGACGCCGGCCTCAACCACCTGGTCTTCCACGCCCCCGGCCACGACCAGCGCCGCTTCCTCGACCTCTTCCAGCGCGACCTCGCCCCACGCCTGCGCGCCCTCGCCTGACGTTCACGAGTGGCACACCACGGCGATGCCCTTTCGGCCGATGCCGCGGTGGTGTGCCACTCGCGGCGTCATGCCCGGCGGAGGGCGAAGATGCGGAGGTCGCGGGTGGTGCGGGAGCGGTAGGCGGCGTAGGCGCCGGTGATGTCGACGAAGCGTTGGAAGATGGGGGTTTTGTCGGGGTCTTCGACGGGGGTGGCGGTTACGGGGATGCGTTCGCCGGCTATCGCTACCGTGGCGGTGGGGTTGGCCAGGAGGTTGGCGGTCCAGGCGGGGTGGTGTGCCTGGCCGAAGTTGCTGCCGATCACGTAGAGCGTGTCGCCGTCGTGCACGTAGAGCAACGGCTGGGTGCGCGGCTGCCCGGATTTGCGTCCGATGGTCGTGAGCAGGATGACCGGCGCGCCGATCGGGCCGAGCACGGTGTACTTGGCGCCGGTGCGCTCCAGGACCGCCCGGTCCAGCGGGGTGAGGGCGCGGACCAACCGGGAGCCCGGCTTGGTGGCCGCGAATCTGCTTGCCGCGCGGGCGAACAGATTGGTGCGCGAACCCCACTGCCGATCCGGAAATTGCTCAGCCATGCCCGGACTATAGCGGGGCGGAAACCGGCCGGCAGACCGGCTGCCGTCGCGGCCCGGAGTGTTCCGGGACGGCCCTGCGGCGGCCGCGCTCGCTTGCCCGGCGAGTGATCACCGTCGCGCGGCGCGGCCCGGTTGCCCTCGGTTCACTAAGCTCTGCGGCATGGCCGACAACGCTCTATCCGCCGTGTACATCGCCTCTCCCGAGGGCGACACCGGCAAGTCGACGGTGGCCCTCGGGGTGCTGCAGATGCTGTGTGCGACGACCGCGCGGGTCGGCGTGTTCCGGCCGATCACGCGCTCGACCACCGAGCCCGACTACATCCTCGAACTGCTGCTCGAGCACAGCACGGCGGACATCGACTACGCGCAGGCGATCGGCACCACCTACGAGCAGGTGCACGCCGACCCGGACGCGGCGATCAGCGAGATCGTGCTGCGCTTCCACGAGGTCGCCAAGATGTGCGACGCGGTGGTCGTGGTCGGCAGCGACTACACCGACGTGGCGAGCCCGAGCGAGTTGCGCTTCAACGCCAGGATCGCGGTCAATCTGGGCGCACCGGTGCTGCTGGTGGTGCGCGGCGCCGGACGCACCCCGGACGAGGTGAAGCAGCTGGCCGACCTGTGCGCGGCCGAGCTGGCCCACGAGCACGCGCAGCTGGTCGCCGTCATCGCCAATCGCTGCGACCCGCAGCGGCTGGACGAGGTGGCCTCGGCGCTGCGCGGCTTCGGCGTCCCCTCCTGGACGCTGCCCGAGGTCCCGCTGTTGATCGCGCCGACCATGGCCGAGCTGTGCACCGCCATCGGCGGCGAGATGTACAGCGGCGATCCGGAATTGCTGCACCGTGAGGCGCTGAAGATCATGGTCGGCGGCATGACGGCGGAACACATCCTGGAACGGCTGGTCGAGGGCGTGGTGGTGATCGCGCCGGGCGATCGGTCGGACGTGCTGCTCAGCGTCGTCAACGCGCACGAGGCGGAGGGCTTTCCGTCGCTGTCGGGCATCATCATGAACGGTGGCCTGCTGCCGCATCCCGCGGTGGCGCGGCTGATGACCGGGCTCAAGCCCAAACTGCCGATCCTCACCACCGAACTCGGCACCTACGACACGGCAGGAGCCGCCTACCGCACCCGCGGGCGGATGTCCGCGGGCAACCCACGCAAGGTGGACACCGCCCTGGCGCTGATGGAAGAACGCGTGGACGCCGTGGAACTGTTGCGGCGCGTCGATGTTCCGCCCAGTCCGGTGGTCACGCCGCAGATGTTCGAATACCAGCTCATCGAGCGCGCACGAGCCGATCGCAAGCGCATCGTGCTGCCCGAGGGTGACGACGACCGTATCCTGCGCGCCGCGGGCCGGGTGTTGCAGCGCAAGATCGCCGACCTGGTCATCCTGGGCGACGAGACGACGGTGCGCGCGCGTGCCGCCGAACTCGGGGTGGACATCTCCGCCGCGCAGGTGCTCGACCCGCGCACCTCCGGTTACCTGGACGAGTTCGCCGCCGAGTACGCCGAACTGCGCAGACACAAGGGCATGACGGTGGAGCGGGCCCGCGAAACCGTCGCCGACATCTCGTATTTCGGCACCATGATGGTGTACAAGGGGATCGCCGACGGCATGGTCTCCGGCGCGGCGCACACCACGGCGCACACCATCCGGCCCTCGCTGGAGATCATCAAGACGGTGGAAGGGGTCTCCACCGTCTCCAGCGTGTTTCTCATGTGCCTGGCCGACCGGGTGCTCGCCTACGGTGACTGCGCGGTCGTGCCGGACCCGACGGCACAACAGCTGGCCGATATCGCGATCTCCTCCGCGGCGACCGCCGAACGCTTCGGCATCGAACCCCGGGTCGCGATGCTGTCGTATTCGACGGGCGAATCGGGCAGCGGGGCCGACGTGGACAAGGTGCGCGTGGCGACCAAACTGGCGCGTGAACGCGCGCCGGAGCTGCCGGTGGAGGGCCCGATCCAATACGACGCGGCGATCGAACCGACCGTCGCCGACGCCAAGCTGCCCGATTCCGAAGTGGCCGGCCGCGCGACGGTGTTCGTGTTTCCCGACCTCAATACCGGCAACAACACCTACAAGGCGGTGCAGCGCAGCGCGGGAGCGATCGCCATCGGACCGGTGCTGCAAGGCCTGCGCAAGCCGGTCAACGACCTGTCGCGCGGCGCACTCGTGGCCGACATCGTCAACACCGTGGCGATCACCGCCATTCAGGCGCAGGAGAGTTGATGCGGGCGCGCGGGATGCGGGAGGTTCGATGAGCGAGACGGCCGAGAACATGGTGCTGGTGATCAACTCCGGCTCCTCGTCCATCAAATATCAACTGCTGGATCCCGATTCGGGTGTGGTCGCGGCCTCCGGCATGGTCGAGCGGATCGGTGAGGACGAGGGCGGGCTCGAGCATCGCGTCGACGGCGAGACCACCGAGCGCCGCGAGCCGATCGCCGACCACGCCGCCGGGTTGCGGCTGGTCTTCGACACCTTCGCCGCGACGGGCCATGATCTGGTACGCGAGGGCGTGCGAGCGGTCGGGCACCGGGTGGTGCACGGCGGCGAGGTATTCTACCGGCCCACCCTGATCGACGACGACGTGGTGGCCTCGATCTCCGAACTCGCCGCGCTGGCGCCGCTGCACAATCCGGCCAACGTCGCCGGGATCGAGAGCGCGCGGGCGCTGTTGCCGGGAGTGCCGCAGGTCGCCGTGTTCGACACGGCGTTCTTCCACGGCTTGCCCGCCGCCGCCAAGACCTACGCCATCGACGCCAAGGTGGCCGCCGCGCACGGCATCCGGAAGTACGGCTTCCACGGCACCTCGCACGAGTACGTGTCCGGCCGTGCGGCCGAGCTGCTCGGCCGCGACCCCGCCGAGCTGAACCAGATCGTCTTCCATCTCGGCAACGGCGCGTCGGCGTCGGCCATCCGGGGCGGTCGGCCGGTCGACACCAGCATGGGCCTCACCCCGCTGGAAGGGCTGGTGATGGGCACCAGGTCCGGCGATCTCGATCCCGGCATCGTCGCGCATCTGGCGCGGTCGGCACACCTGGACATCGACCAGATCGACGCCCTGCTCAACCGGGATTCCGGCATCAAGGGCCTGTCCGGCGTGAACGATTTCCGCGAACTGCGGCGCCTCATCGCGAGCGGGGACGAGGCCGCGCGGCTGGCCTACGACGTGTACATCCATCGGCTGCGGCGTTACCTCGGGGCGTATCTGATCGAACTCGGCGGGGTCGACGCGATCACCTTCACCGCCGGAGTCGGGGAGAACAGTCCGCAGGTGCGCGCCGACGCCCTGGCCGGGCTGAGCCGGTTCGGCATCGAAGTCGATCCGGTGGCCAACATCGCGGAAAGCCGTGCCGCGCGACTCATCTCCCCGTCCGGCGCGCCGGTCGCGGTGCTCGTGGTGCCGACCAACGAGGAGCTGGCCATCGCCCGCGCCGCACGGCGACTGGTCGAGCGGCGCGGCTAGATCCAGGTCTTCGCGCGAATAGCGTTCGCCAGGTCGACGAGCGCGTAGCGATGTTTGCGATCGGGCGCTCCGCGGGCCAGCGAGCGCAGCCCCGCCTCGGTGCCGGTCCGCAGTTCGCGTTCGGTGAACGGCGCGCCGAACAGCGTGGCATCGGGACGTTTCGGCGTGTTGCCCGCTTGCAGCCAGGCCAAGGCGGCGCCGAGCACCAGCACCCGCATCTGCACCGCCCGACCTTCGCCCGTGGGCAGGCTCAGCACCCGGGACGCCGAGATGTGCAGGGTTGCCTCGTCGAGATCGGCCACCGGCGCGGCCGTGAGCAGGAACAGTACGGCGGTCATCCGTGCGGTGGTGAAATGCCGCGACGCGGCGGGCACGGCGTCCAGCGCCCGCACGGCCTCGTCCACCCTGCCGTCCGCGGCCAGCTGCCTGGCCAGCCCGAAGGCAGCGCTCACCACGGTGCGGTCGGTGCGCCACACGGTCTCGTACGCCTTTTCGGCGTACGCGCGCCATTGCTCGGGATCCGGTGAATCCCAATGCTGGAGAATGAGTTCGGCCGTGGCGGCGAGGGCGAGCTGAGGAGCCAGCTCGCCGGGGAGCACACGGAGGACCTCGTCGAAATTCGAGAAGGCGCGCTCGTACTCCCGCTCGAGCAACTCGGCCATACCGCGGTACCAGCTCACCCGCCACTCCCGCTCGGGCAACCGCGCGAGCAGGTCCAGGACGGTGGCCGACTCCCGCAGATCGAGCCGCACGCGCGCCTCGGCGAGGGAGAGTTCCAGATCGAGCGTCTCCGGGGCGTTGCCGGGATCGGCCTCGGCTCGTTCGCGGACGGTGCGCAGCGCCTCCAGCGCGTGGTCCGGCTCTGGATGCACCGCGGCCGAGAGCAGGGATGCGGCCGGATCGACCGGATCGAGCAGCGGGATCGGCAACCCGGCCACCACGTCGCGGGCGTCGAGCATGCTGCTGCGCGGACGGCCGTCGGTGTAGGCGTCGGTCTGGCTGATCAGCTCCTCGGTGCCGAAACTGGTCCGCGGCGGCGCGAAGACGGTGGACAACTGCGGGTGCTCGGTGTCGGTCTCCAACGCGAGGATCTCCCGCAGCACGCCGGACAGCTGCGCGGACATCGCACGGGCCGAGGGGAAGCGCCGCCGCGGATCCGGGTCGGTGGCACACAGCAGCAGTCGATGGAAGAACTCGTAGCGCGCCAGCACCGGCTCGTCGGCGGGATCGGGGAGCCCGTCGAGATAGCGTCCGTGCTCCGAAGGCATGCGCAGGGTCAGCACGGCCAGCGTGCGCCCCACGGTATAGATGTCGGAGGCGACGGTCGGGCCGGTTCGCGAGATTTCCGGCGCCTGGAAACCCCTGGTGCCATAGAGGTTTCCGTATGCCTCGATGGTGGCGACGGCGCCGAGGTCGATCAGCTTCACCTGGTCCTCGGTGACCATGACGTTGTCGGGCTTGAGATCGTTGTAGGTCAGGCCGGTCGAGTGCAGATACTCCAGCGCGGGCAGGATTTCCAGCAGATAGGCGATCGCCTCGGCGACCGGCATGCGCTTCGGGCGTTCGTAGGAGTCGAGGATGTCGCGCAGCGACCGGCCGCCCACGTACTCCATGACGATGTAACCGACCGGTGTGCCGTCGGCGCCGGTGTGCTCGACGAAGTTGTAGATCTTGACGATGCTCGGGTGCGCCACCTCGGCCAGGAATTGGCGTTCGGCCATGGCCACCGCCTGCGCTTCGCCGTCACCGCTGTGCAGCAGGCCCTTCAGCACGACCCAGCGATCGCTGACATTGCGGTCGATCGCCAGGTAGATCCAGCCGAGTCCGCCGTGCGCGATGCAGCCCTGCACCTCGTACTGCCCCGCCACCATGTCTCCCGCGTGCAGCGTGGGACGGAAGTCGAAGGGCGCCTCGCAGGTCGCGCACGTGCCCGCCGTGGTCGCGGGCCGGGTCGCCGTCGCCCGGCCGACCGGTTTGCCGCAGCGCCAGCAGAATCGCCTGCCCTCGGAGACCACCGCGTCGGTGAGGACGGCGTCGCGGGGATCGGCGGGCGTCACCGTCGGAATCGGCACCAGTCCCGCGCCGAGCCGCCGCACCGCCGGACGGGTGCGCGCGGTGCGCACGCTGCGTCCGGAGGTGCGCAGCGGCGACGACGTGGGTTCGGATGCGGTGCGGCGCGTTTGGTCGGGTCCCGCCGCCGCGGTCACCGGCTGGTCGCCCGCCTTTTCCGTGCCGGGGATTTCGTCCGGCGCGAACGCCGGGGGCTTCTCCGGTCCGGAGTCGCGCGTCCACGCGACAGTGCCCGACGGTGTGTCCGGATGATCGGCCTGTATCCGGGTCGAGTCGGAGTCTTGGTCGGCCGCTGTCTGTTCCGTCGTGACCGATGGGGTGTAGGGACGGTTGACCTGCATGCGGGTTGCGTCCGAGTCTTGCTCCGCCGCTTGCCGTTCCGATTTCGCGGACGACGCTTCTTGCCCGGCGCCCGCGGTTCGTGTCGGTGCGGCGGGCTGGTCTTCACCGGTGCTGGCCGCGACCTCGCCGGAGGCGGCTGGTGTGGTGTCTCGAGCGACCGATGGATCCAGCGCCGCACCTGACGGGTCCGCGTCCTCGGCACGGTGCCGGGCGACCGTGCCCGGCGAGACAGCCATACGGTCGATCGGCGTGTGGACCGTGTGCTGAAGCTCCTCGGCCCCAGGCGATTCCGGATCGACCGAGCCCACCCCCCTGCCGGTTGCCTGCGGGTGAGCATCCAGGTGTCGTGTGCCCGTGTGGTCTCCGTGCGGCGGTTTCGCCGCCGCGCCCGGATGACGCCCGGCCGCTCCGGTGCACCCGTCCTCGAACACCTCGGCCGGGCCGGGCCGCCCCGGGGCGGTTTCGTCCGGGTCGGGCTCGGGGGCGGGCCGTGTGCTCATCGGCCGGTCAGTCCTGATAGGTAGGGGCGGGCGGGGCGGGAACGGGACCGAGGACGGTGAGATATTTCTGGTACAGCCCGACCCACGTGCCGTCGTTACGGATGCGTTCCAGCGTGCCGTTGACGAATCGCACGAGATCGTCGTTGCCTTTGGTGATGCCGATGCCGTACGGCTCTTCGCTGATGCTGCCGCCGACCAGCTCGGTGTACGGGTCCTGCGCGGCCAGGCCCGCGAGGACGGCGTCGTCGGTGCTCACCGCGTCCACCTGGCGCTGTTGCAGGACGACCAGGCAATCGGCCCAGCTCGGTACGGCGAGGATGGTCGCGGCGGGTTGGTCGCGGCGCATGTGCTCCAGCGACGTGGTGCCGGAGACGATGCACACCCGTCGGCCCGCCAGATCGGCCAGACTCCGGATCCCGGAGTTCTTCACCGCGAGCACCCGTTGGTTGGCGTGGAGGTAGACGGTGGAGAACGCGACCTTCTCGCGCCGCTCACAGGTGATCGTCATGGTTTTGGCGACCAGGTCCACGGTGCGGTTCTGCAACGCGGTCTCGCGCTCGGCGGAGCCGAGACTGCGGAATTCGATCAGATCCGGGCTGCCGAGCAGGTCGCGGGCCACCTCCCTGGCGATGTCGGCGTCGAAACCGACGATGGCGCCGGAGATCGGGTCACGGTAGCTGAACAGATTGCTGCCGGTGTCCAGGCCGACGAGCAGCCTGCCGCGCGCCCGGATCGCATCGATCGTCGGTCCGTGCGCGCCCGCCCCCGCGCCGCTCGGGCGCAGACTGGCGGTCGGGTCGCCGCATCGCGGTGTGCCCGGCGGCGGCGGGACCGGCGAATCGGTAAGCACCGGAACGGCTCTGGCGGGAAACGGGGAATCGGTGTACTTCGGCGTCTTGGTCGACACCGGCGCGCTGGAATCGCTCGCACAGCCGCCCGTCAGCGCGACCACGAGGACGGCGGCCACCAGAATGCCGCGGGAGGATCTCATCGGTACTCCCGAAGCCGGGGCCATATGCCCAGTCCGACATAGCCTGCCGCCAGGACGCCGAGCACCATCGCTCCCGCGCCCAGGAAGTCCAGGACGCGCGCGGCCTGGGAGATCTCGTCGCGCAGCGTGTTCCTGGTCGCGGCGATACCTTGCTCTAGCGAACGGTCCAGCGCCTCCACCTGCACGGTGGCGTCGGCGGAGCCGGGACCGGTAGCCACCACGGCCGCGCTGTTGAAATCGCCCTTGGCCAGCGCGTCGTTCATCCGCTGATGCGCCACACGCCAGCGCGCCAGCGCCGGAACGGCGTTGCGCACCTCGCCCGCCGCGGGCGCGGAGCCGGGATAGTTGCCGATCAGATCGGCCAGCCGTTCGATGTCCGCGTCGTAGGTGCGGTCGTAGTCGCCGGTCGCGTCCCGGCGAACCAGTTTCAACGTCTCCGCGGCGCGCGCCTGCTGCGCCAGGATCCGGCTCTCGGTCAGACGCGAGGAAGGTACCGCCCCGTCGTCGCGGGCGCTGATCATCGACGCCGCCGACACCGAACCCGCGATCACTGTCCACGCCAGCAGGATCAGCATGGCCACCGACGCGAGCAGCAGGCCGGGATTGAGCACCCGCCGCCAGCGTCGCGCCAGATCCCGCTGCACCCAGACCAGCACGCCGAGGGTGAGGATCAGCAGCCCGATGGCGCCCCACGGCGGGCGCACGTGGTTGCGCTGCGCGTCGGTCACCGCCGCCGAGCGATGGTTGTGCAGCTCCTCGGCCATCGGTAGCAGCGTCGTCTGCATCTGGTTGGACGCCTCGCTCAAATACGCGGCGCCGACCGGATATCCGCTGCGATTGTTCGTCCGTGCGGTTTCCACCAGACCTGAGTACACCGGCAGGCCGGTGACTATGCCGGTGCGCAGCCTGGCATCCGGATCGATCGCCGCCCCCGGCCCCGCCCGGTCGGATTGGGTCACCAACTCCGCGGCTGCTTCGCCCAGTGCCTGCGTGTAGCGATCGCGCACCGCCTGCGGCTCCAGCCCGCCCGCGATGAAGGCCGTGCTCGCCGCGGCGTCGGCGATCGACAGCGAGGTGTAGAGCCGATGCGCGGAATCGGCGTCCGGTTCGGTGTCGTAGAGCAGCACGTCCAGGCTCTGCTGCCGGTCACCGACCGTCGCGGCGGTCATCGAACCCGCGGCCAGGCACAATCCGATCAGCAGCAGCCCGAGCGCGATCAGCCGTCCGGGTGAGGAATTGGCGAACGAGCGCAGGTTGGCCAGGTCGAGACGTTCGCGCACCACCGCGACGCTCAGCCCGCCCGGATCGTCCCGACCGGCGGCCTCGGGCACGGACGATGGCCGGAGTTCGGCCGTCGTCGGCTCGGAGCTAGCCATGTCCACCTCCCCAGTTTGGGCCGCGTACGCGGATTTCTCGACGGTTGGACCGAAGATCCGATCGACCCGTGCGTGTTGGTGCGGAGTTTATTGTGGTCGTACGGGAGCCGTTGCGTGTGAAACACCCTCGGTTGGGAGGAAACGATGGTGGGCGCTGCCGCAGCTGGACGAGGATGGGTACGAGATGCGTGGTGACGGTGACGGTTGGTCGCTGGGCCCGGACGGGCTGCGGCACTGGGGTCGCTTCGGCGCCGCCGGACTCCTCCTGCGCGCTCCGCTGGCCGAGGGCGGTTCGGCGGTGCTGCTGCAACACCGCGCTCCGTGGAGTCATCAAGGCGGCACCTGGGCATTGCCCGGCGGGGCGCGCGACAGCCACGAGACGCCCGTGCACGCGGCGGTCCGCGAGGCTTGGGAGGAGACGGGCATCGACCCCGCCGACGTCCGGGTGCGCGGCGAGCGGGTGACGGCGTCGGCCTTGAGCGGCTGGACCTACACGACGGTCGTCGCCGACGCGGTGATGACGCTCCCGACCACCGGTAATCGCGAAAGTACCGAGTTGGCCTGGGTCCCCGAGGACGAGGTCGACGCCCGCCCGCTGCATCCGGGCTTCGCGGCGTCCTGGCCCACCCTGCGCGCCGCGCCCGCGCGGGTGCTGCTCGCCGAGATCGCGGGCGACCGAGCCGTCGCCGCCGCGCTGCCGCGCACGCTCGACCTCGCCGACCTCGGTTTCGTCTGGCTGCATTCGGATCCGGCCGGGCCCGGCGATTACGCCAGGATCATCGACGAGCCGGGCGCGCAGGTCACGGAGCCCGCCTCGGCCGGAAGCACGGCGGTGGAGACCGCGCTTTCGTTCACCCGCGGACAGGTGCTTTCCTGACCGCGCCGCTCACGCGTTCGCCAGCAGCGCCGTTTTCAGCTCGCGCGCGGCGGCTTCCGGATCGCGCGCTTCGGTGATCGCGCGCACCACCACGACCCGCTTCGCTCCGGCTTCCAGCACTTGCGCGAGGTTCTCGGCGTTGATCCCGCCGATCGCGAACCAGGGCCGGGTGGGATGGGCTTCCGCGGTGGAGCGGATCAGTTCCGGGCCCGCCGCCTGCCTGCCCGGTTTGGTCGGGGTCGCCCAGATCGGTCCGGTGCAGAAGTAATCGATGTGCTCGTCGATCGCGGCGAGCCCGGCCTGCGCGCGATTGTGCGTGGATCGTCCGATCACCACCTCGGGCCCGAGAATCCGGCGCGCGTACCAGGGCGGGAGGTCGCCCTGCCCGAGGTGCAGCACGTCGGCGCTGGAGGCGAGGGCGATGTCGGCGCGATCGTTCACCGCGACCAGCCCGCCGTGCCTGCGCGCGGCGGATTTCAGTTCGGCCAGCGCGCCGAGTTCGGCCCTGGCCTCGAGCGGACCGAACTTCGCTTCGCCCGGTGATCCCTTGTCTCTGAGCTGGATGATGTCGACTCCGCCTGCGAAAGCGGCCTCGGCGAACTTCGCCAGATCGCCCTTCTCCCGGCGTGCGTCGGTGCAGAGATACAGCCGCGCGTTCGCCAGACGCTCCCGCGGCGAGGCGGGTCGATTGGGGTGGGAGGGTTGCACGCCTTCGACCGTAGCCGCGCTACCGTGGGGATGCGAAACAGGAGGCAGGTGGATCGGGATGCGGACTCTGGCCGTCGTCGGTGGCGGCGCCATCGGGCTCGCCGTGGCCTGGCGGGCCGCCGAGGCCGGTTGGTCGGTCACGCTGCTCGATCCGGCGGTCGCGACCGGGGCCTCCTGGGTGGCCGGAGGAATGCTCGCACCGCTGTCGGAAGGCTGGCCCGGCGAGGACCGGGTGCTGGAATTCGGCGCGGCATCGCTGGCCCGCTGGCCCGCCTTCGCCGCCCGGCTCGAAGCCGCGACCGGCGTGTCGGTCTTCGTGGCGGACGAGACCATGACCGTCGCGCTGGACGCGGCCGACGCGGCCGACCTGCGCACCGTGGCCGACTGGGTCGGCAGCCGCGGGCACGAGCTGCGGATGCTGGACCGCGCAGGAGTTCGCGAGCGGGAACCCGGCCTGGCCCGAACAGTGCGCGCCGCGCTGCTCGCGCCCGCCGAACCCGCGATCGACAACCGCAAGCTGCTCGCCGCACTGCGGCAGGCGGCCGAGACGGCGGGCGTCGTGGTGCGCGCCGAGTCCGTAGACTCGCTGACGGAACTTCCACACGACCAAGTCGTGCTCGCGGCGGGAGCCGCGTCGGCGGCGTTGTGGCCGGAATTGCCGGTCCGCCCGGTCAAGGGCGAGATCCTGCGCCTGCGGCACCGGCCGGGCGTCGCCCCCGCGCCGCGCCGGGTGATCCGGGCCCGGGTGCACGGGCGGGCGGTATACCTGGTGCCGCGCGCGGAGGGCATCGTCGTCGGCGCCACGCAGTACGAAGCGGGTTTCGACACCGCCGTCACCGTAGCGGGCGTTCGCGATCTGATCGCCGACGCGGAGGCGGTGTTCCCCGGCATCGGCGAATACGAACTCGCCGAGGCCGGCGCCGGTTCCCGGCCGGGCAGCCCGGACAACCTGCCGCTGATCGGCCGGCTCACCGACCGGATCGTGGTGGCCACCGGGCACGGCCGCAACGGCATGCTGACCGTGCCGCTCACCGTGGACGCGGTGACCGGCCTGCTCGGCGGGGCGGTGCTGCCCGAAGCGGAAGTTGCCGACCCGCAACGCTTTTCGACGACTGTAGGAGGAAGTAGATGACGCTGTCATCCGTCCCCATCGGTGTCACGGTGAACGGCGACGAGCACGAGTTCGCCGATCCACTGACCGTACGCGAGCTGCTGGAGCGCCTCGACCTGCCGTGCCGGGGCGTCGCGCTGGCGGTGGACGGCGCGGTGTTCCCCAAGTCGCGCTGGGACGAACCGGTCGGGCGCGGCTGGCAGATCGAGGTGCTGACGGCGGTCCAAGGTGGCTGAGGCCGCGGCGGAAGCCGGGAGGGCCGACGCGCCGCTGCGGATCGCGGACCGCGAGTTCGGTTCCCGCCTGATCATGGGCACCGGCGGCGCGGAGAACCTCGCCGTCCTGGAGGAGGCGCTGATCGCCTCCGGCACCGAGTTGACCACCGTGGCCATGCGGCGCATCGACGCCGCGGGCGGCACCGGCGTGCTCGACCTGCTGAAACGACTGGACATCGCGCCGCTGCCGAACACGGCGGGCTGTCGCACCGCGGCCGAAGCGGTGCTCACCGCGCAGCTGGCGCGCGAGGCGCTGGACACCGACTGGGTGAAGCTGGAGGTGGTCGCCGACGAGCGCACCCTGCTGCCCGACCCGATCGAACTGCTCACCGCCGCCGAACAACTCGTCGACGACGGGTTCGTCGTGCTGCCCTACACCAACGACGACCCGGTGCTGGCCCGCCGCTTGCAGGACGCAGGCTGCGCGGCCGTGATGCCGCTCGGCGCGCCCATCGGCACCGGCCTCGGCATCGGCAACCCGCACAACATCGAGATGATCGTCGCGGACGCCGAGGTCCCGGTCATCCTGGACGCGGGCATCGGCACCGCCAGCGACGCCGCCCTCGCCATGGAACTCGGGTGCTCGGCGGTACTGCTCGCCACGGCCGTGACCAGGGCTCGCCGCCCCGAACTGATGGCAGCGGCGATGGCGGACGCCGTCCGCGCCGGGTATGCGGCCCGGCTGGCCGGGCGCATCCCGAAGCGGTTCTGGGCACAGGCGTCGTCCCCGGCGCCGTGAGCGGCTTACTCGCGTCCCTGACCCTCCCGGCCAGTTCCCGGAGGCCGTGAACGAGCTCCCGACCCCGGCGGCCACTACTGGGTGGCGAAGGCCGGGCCCGGGCATCACTCGGTAGGCCCGGCCGGTCCGCGGCGGTGGGTGGCGCCGGTCCGGGACGCGCCGTTGTCGCGGGCCTCAGCGGTTGACGAAGGTGAGATTCGTCGAGTCGTAGCGGGTGCCCGCGACCTGCTCGGGCGGGGCGGCGGCCTCGACAGCGGCGAGGTCCTCGGGGGACAGCTCGATGGCCAGGGCCGCGAGGTTCTCCTCCAGATAGCGCTGCCGCCGGGTGCCGGGGATCGGCACCACGTCCTCGCCGCGGTGCTGCACCCAGGCCAGCGCGAGCTGGCCCGCCGTGACCCCCTTCGCCGCGGCCAGCTCGGTCAGCTTCGCGACGATCGCGAGGTTCCGTTCGAGGTTGCCCTCGGCGAAACGCGGCTGGCTGCGCCGCACATCGGTCTCCGCCAAACCCTCGACCGAGTTGTAGCGGCCGGTCAGGAAACCGCGCCCGAGCGGGGAGAACGGGACAAGGCCGATGCCGAGTTCCCGGCAGACCGGCGCGACCTCGGCTTCCGGATCGCGGGTCCACAGCGACCACTCGCTCTGCAACGCGGCGATCGGATGCACGGCGTGCGCGCGCCGGATGGTCTGCGCGCCCGCCTCCGACAGCCCGAGGTGGCGCACCTTCCCCGCCTCTACCAGGTCGGCCATCGCTCCGACCGTCTCCTCGATCGGCACCTTCGGGTCCACCCGGTGCAGGTAGTAGAGGTCGATGTGGTCGACTGCGAGCCTGCGCAGCGACGCCTCGCACGCCTGCCGCACGTAGGGGGCGTCGCCACGGATGTGGGTGGGCTCGCCCAGGCGGTTGGCGAAGCCGAACTTCGTGGCCAGCACCACCTCGTCACGGCGCTGCGCGATGGCCCGCCCGATCAATTCCTCGTTGTGCCCCGCGCCGTAGAAGTCGGCGGTGTCCAACAGGGTCACACCGAGGTCGAGGGCGTGGTGCAGCGTCGCGATCGACTGCGCGTCGTCCGCTTCGCCGTAAGCGTGACTCATGCCCATACATCCCAGACCCTGCGCGGAGACTTCGAGTTCGCCGAGCCGCCGAGTGGAAACGTCGATCATGCTGCAACCTCCTGGGTTCGAATCCGTCGTTGCCGACGCTAGGTGCTGGAGCGCGCTCCATGTCAACAGCGACGATCCGGATCCTCCGCCCGCTTCGAACCCTGCGTTCCGGTCCAATGAAAAATCACGCGCCGCAGCACTTCTCGTTGGGATCAAGATCGGGCATTTTCGTGCCCAAGGCCCAAGTGGCGCATGGTGCCACTCGCGCGGTGTCAATCGCGGGTTGCGGCTGCACGTCGTTCGTAGCGTGAGCGGGCGAGGTCGTAGGCCGTTCGGAGGAGTTCGCGGGTTGGTTCGTCGGTTCGCTGGGCGGGGTTCACCACCGCGAGCCAACCAGCGGAGCCGTAGACAGGGTGTGCGATGACCGTGTCCGTCGCGCTCGGATCGTGATCGGCAGATGGTTCGCGGGGGGAGTGGCCGGTCCACCGGATGAAGGCTTCTTTTCCGGCTGCGATGTTGACTCGGAAGGCGTCCGGGCGGTCCAAGCGGGATTCCTCGTCGCCGGGGTAGTTCTTCGTGACGATCGTCGCGAAGGGTTGGGTCGCCTTCGGGACGACGCCGTCGGGTGAGTAGTAGAAGAACGTGTCGCCCCAGCTGATCTCCGGTGAGCCGTCGCCGGGGCCGGGGCGGAGGGTGTGGACTCCGTCGAGCGCGGAGACGAAGCCGATGATCTCGTCGATGGTCATGTGCTCCAGCGTTTCATTAAGGTGCTTGTGGAGACTTCGGCCGGAAGATCGAGGACCAAAAGCGTGGAAACTCTCAACTCGCGGATACGCACGGTCGATGTGGCGCGGCGCGCCGGGTACTCGGTGCAGCAGATCCGCAATCTCGAGCGGGACGGTGTGCTGCCGCCTGCGCTGCGCACGGCATCGGGCTATCGCGGGTACGGGGAGGTACACGTGCGATCCGCGCTGGCATACCGCGCGCTGGCGGCGGGCGTCGGTCCTGTCGAAGCCAAGCGAATCCTCCGCGCCGTGCGCGACCGCCCCATCCACGAGGCGCTCGCGCTACTCGACGCGGCGCACGCGCGCCTGCACCGTGAGCGAACGGACCTCGCGCTGGCGAAGCGTGCGGCCTCGGCGATCTCGGCCGAGCCGATCGATGACGTTCGTGCGTCCGATTCGATGAGCGTCGCCGAACTCGCCGCCGCGCTGGGCGTACGCCCCTCGACACTGCGGCATTGGGACACCGAGGGACTCGTGGTCCCGGACCGTGCCGCCACACACCGGACGCGGCGGTACTCACCTGCTCAGGTTCGCGACGCTCGGATCGTCCACCAGCTTCGCAGCGCGGGATACAGCGTCGACACCCTTCGGACCTTGATGCCCGACCTGCCGCGCGGCGACCGATCCGCGGACGTCGACGCCGCCCTCGTGGCCAGGGACGCGAGCATCACCGCTCGCTCCCACGCCCTCCTCGACGCGGCGGCCGCGCTCACCCGCGTCATCGCGCTCGCGACCTCCTGATCGCGGCCGTCGGGCTGGCTCGAGACCGCATCGCCGCGATCTCTCGGGCGTCGCGGCCGACCTTTCGACCCGGATCCCGGTATCGGGCGTGCTGCGTGATCCGAGCCCGATCCCCGGTTACGCCGCTCCTGCACGTCGCCGAACTGGTGAGCCGCTGAGGCTTCGGCGCGCCGGTGGTCACGACGTAACCGGATGGGCTGAGTTACCTGTCGCCGACTGTGTTGTCCGGTTCACTGCTCGTGCCGCACTCGCGGAGCCACCGCTCAGCGGACAGCTTGCGCGGGCACGGCGGGGTGCATGTGGCATGGAGCTTCAGCAGGCCCTGCGCGTGCTTCTCATCGACGGGCCAGTTGCTGTCCTCGCAATAGTCCTGGATCCAGCTGCGCCGCGGCGTCATCGCTGCTCCTCGCGGTCGATTCGGTCCATGACCTCACGGAACGGCACGCGCTCGTCCGGATCGTCACCGAACTCGAGTAGCCACGGCAGCACCCAGAACAGCAGGATCAGCAAGCCGCCTACAGCGGCCATGACGATCAAGGTGACAGCGAGTTCGGTCACTCCGGAACCCCCTTGCATTGTGGTGTGTTGGTGGGCACCCGCCGCCGAGGAGTTCGGGGCTCGACCCGGCGCTGGGTGCTACAGAAAGTGTGGTCTGCGGGGACCGCTGCGAATCGCCACAACATGTGGCAGCGTTGAAGCATGGATGAGATGGGGGTCGGAGGACGGACCGCCAGGGCGCGCAAGCTGGCGCGGCTCACACAAACTCAGCTTGCGCACAAGGCAAACTTGTCGCTGTCCCTGTTACGCAAGGTCGAACAGGGTGACCGCCCGGCCTCGCCCGCGTTCATTGCTGCCGTCGCTCGCGTACTGGGGCTGAATGTCGCCGACCTGACCGGACAGCCCTACATCCAGGACCGCACCGACACCGCGGCGCACGCCGCGATTCCCGAACTTCGGCGCGCCATCGTCGCGTTCAACGACGAACCCCTCGCCGGGCCAACCACATTCGAGGAACTGACCGACGCTGTCGACCGCGTACGGGAGGGGATGCGCCGGGCTCACTACTCGGAGCTGACCGCCGACCTTCCCGACGCCATCCGGGGCCTGCACATGCTCGCCGACGACGAGCACTCCAGCCGCCATCGGGAAGCAATCCACTCCACCCTCGCCTACGCCTACAGCAAGGCCATGCTGTTCGCCTACCAATACGGCTACCTCGACCTGGCAGGGCTGGCCGCGGAACGCTGCGGGTGGGCGGCCGAACGCAGCGGCGACCCGATTTGGCCGATCGCTGCCGAGTACAACCGGGCCCTGGTCTTGCTGTCCTCCGGTGCCTATGTCGGAGGATTGCGGACGATTGAACGCGCCCACACCGCCAGCGAGCAACTGGCTACGACGCCTGATCTGCTCGCGGTGCGCGGCGCACTGCACCTGCGCGGGGCCATCCTCTCGGCTCGAGCACTCGATAGCGACGCCGCGGACTCGCACATACAGGAGGCTCGCGGTATCGCCGCGGCGATCGGTGCGGACAAGTACCGCAACTATGGAACCGGGTTCCGACCGTCGAACGTCGACATCCACTCCGTTGCCGTACCCGTTGAACTATCCGATGGAACCACGGCCGTGGCTCGCGCCGAGCAGATCCGCCTGCCCGCGTCGGTGGCGCCGTCGCGCGCCGGGCATCACTGGATCGACGTGTCCCGCGCCTGGCTGCTGCATGGGGACAAGGACCGCGCGCTCGCCGGTCTGGACCAGGCGCGACGGATCGCGCCGGAGCTGACGCGCAACCACCCCCAGGTGCACGAGACAGTGCGGGTGCTCGCCAACGCACGGCGCGGCACCGACCAACTCGCCCGGTTCGCCATGTGGGCCAACATCAAGATCTGACTTGATCGACGCCTACGACCGACCACCGAACGTGGACCGCTCAACACCACGAAGGCCCGCAACCGATTCGTCTGGTTGACCTTCTCTGTTCTGGTGAGCGTGTCACCAACTTGGCACAATTCCGTTCGTACGGGGAATCCACGAGAGTGCGCCAGAGTGGGAAACTACAGCTCACTGGACCTACCCGTACGGGCTTGCACCCACCCGCACACGTCTTCCTCATCCTCGAGGATGATCCAACTCGGCACTATTTACCGACGCGCGCGGCCGCGATTTGCGGAATGCTGGGCGCATGATCGAACTGAGAGGCCTGACCAAGCACTACGGGCAGACCGTAGCGGTGCAGGATCTGTCCTTCACCGTTCGACCCGGCCAAGTGACGGGATTCCTGGGGCCCAACGGTGCGGGCAAGTCGACCACCATGCGGATGATCCTCGGGTTGGACAAGCCCACCGCGGGCACCGCGCTGATCAAGGGCAAGCCGTACCACGAACTGGACCATCCGCTGCGCACCGTCGGCGCGCTGCTGGATGCCAAATGGGTGCACCCGAACCGGTCGGCGCGCGCCCATCTGGAGTGGATGGCCGCGTCCAACGACATCGCCAAGTCCCGGGTGGAGGAGGTGCTGCGGCTGGTCGGCCTTTCGGAGGTGGCGAGCAAGACGGCGGGCGGTTTCTCGCTGGGCATGTCGCAGCGCCTCGGCCTGGCCGGCGCGCTGCTGGGCGACCCGGAGGTGTTGCTGTTCGACGAGCCGGTGAACGGCCTCGACCCGGAGGGCATCCTGTGGATCCGCCGGTTCATGCAGCGGCTGGCCACCGAGGGGCGCACGGTACTGGTCTCCAGCCACCTGCTGTCGGAGATGGCGCAGACCGCCGAGCACCTGGTGGTCATCGGGCGCGGCAAGCTCATCTCGGACTCGACCACCCAGGAGTTCATCGAACGCGCCTCCGAGCAGTCGGTGCGGGTGCGCAGCCCGCAGCTCGACCAGCTGCGCAGCGTGCTCACCTCGAACGGGATGACCATCCGCGAGGACGGCGCGGGAGCCGACGGCCCCGCGCTCATGGTGGCGGGCGTGGCCAGTGACGCGGTGGGCAAGCTGGCCGGCGAGCACAACATCACGCTGTTCGAGCTGGCCCCCCAGCGCGCGTCGCTGGAAGAGGCGTTCATGCGGATGACCGGTGGCGCCGTGCAGTACCACGGCGAAGGCTTCGACCCGACGGGAGCGTCGGGCCCGGATGCGGCAGCTCGCGTAACCGCGGACGGCGGCTCCTACACAGCGATGGGAGGTGCGCTCTGATGGGCGTGCTGGCAGCGGAAAGAATCAAGCTCACCTCCACCAGGTCGCCCTGGTGGTGTTCGGCGATCGTCGTCGCCCTCGCGCTCGGGATGGCCGCGCTGCTCGCCTCGGTGGCGCGCGCGTCCCACGGCAAGGAGGGCGCGATCGACCTGACCGTCTCCACCGCGGTGGCCGGGATCAGCGGCTTCGGCGTGATGGTCCTGATGATCATGGCGACCTTGACCGTGACCAGCGAATATCGCTTCGGCCTCATCCGGACGACGTTCCAGGCGACGCCGCATCGGGCCAAGGTCGTCGCGACCAAGGCCGGGTTGGTCGGCGGGTACGGCGCGGTGCTGACCTTCGTCCTGGTGTTCCTCGCCTACCTGGTGGCCAAGGCGCTGAGCGGACCGGACGCGGGCGTGGCCCTCACGCTGTCCAGCGCGGAGGACTGGCGCGAGGTCTACGGCATCCCGATCTACGCGTTCCTGTGCGTCCTGCTCGCGATCGGCATCGGCGTGCTGGTGCGGCAGTCCGCCGCCGCGATCTCGCTGATCGTGCTGTGGCCGCTGCTCATCGAGGGGCTGCTCGGAGCGTTCGGCAGCTTCGGCCGCAACGTGACCCCGTTCCTGCCGTTCGCGAACGCGAACCACTTCTTCAGCGCCTCCGCGTCCACGGCCACGGCCAACTGGCACTGGGGGCCGTGGGGCAGCCTGCTGTACTTCACCGTCTTCGTCGCGATCGTCTTCGGCGCGGCCTTGGTCGTGGTGAACCAGCGCGACGCGTGACGCACGCGGGCGAGGCCGCTCGACCACCCGAGTCGCCATCCCTCGCCACTCGGGTCGGCGGGGCGCCGACCTTGTCGGGAGGTCCGGCGCTCCGTCCACCGCCCGCCACTGCCCGGCGGACGGTGCGTCGATCGGCCCGGCGCGAATGCTCGCGCCGGGCCGATCGTGCGTGTGAACATCGCGGAAACTATGCCGCATGCCGCTTCCGAGACCCCTTCTCGGCCGAGTAGCCTCGTTTCAGCAACCAGCTCGTTATCCAACGCGGAGCCCGCCGACGTGCTCGCTGTGTTCGTCGCGGAGGTGAGAGATGGCGATGATCGGTAATCTGCCGACGTCAGATCGGCTGAGATACTCTCGGGGCGTGAATGAAACACCTTCCGGCGGCCCCGAGTCGGGGCCGGGGCCGGAGGCCGATGGAGGCGTGCCGCCCGAGGTGGTCATTCCGTTGGAGCCGTCCGATGGGATCGATCCTTCCCGCCGTTCCGGTAGATTCCGTCGCGGGCAGCTGTCCGCCCTGGTGAACGCCGCGAATCAGCGGGCTGATCTGATCGGCGCGCTGCGCAGGGCGCGCCAGCAGCTGCCTGGGGACCCTGCTTTCGGCGATCCGCTGTCGGTTTCCGGGCCCGGTGGCGCGCGGGCGGTGGCGCGCGCGGCGGACAAGCTGGTCGGCGACGCCCCCAGCGCGGCGCGCGAAATCGGTTTCGGGGCCTTGCAGGTCTGGCAGGCCGCGCTGGAGCGGATGGGGCGCGGCAGAGGTAGCCAGGAAATAACTGTCATGTTCACCGACCTGGTGGCCTTCTCGCGCTGGTCGCTGTCGGCCGGTGACGAGGCCACCCTCGAACTGCTGCGCAAGGTGGCCAAGGCCATCGAGCCGCCGATCGCCGAACGCGGCGGTCAGGTGGTCAAGCGCATGGGCGACGGCGTGATGGCGGTGTTCCCCTCGGCGGACCGGGCGATACGCGCCGCGGTGACCGCCAAGCGCAACCTGGCCGACGTGCAGGTGCGCGGCTACACCCCCAACATGCGGATCGGTTTGCACACCGGTTCCCCGCGCGAGATCGGGGGTGACTGGCTCGGGGTGGACGTGACGATCGCGGCCCGGGTGATGGAGGCCGGCGGCAACGGCAACACCATGCTGTCGGAGGCCACGCTGCTGGGGTTGCGGCCGGAGACGCTGGCGGAGCTGGGTTTGACGGTCAAGCAGTATCGCCGCGGCCTGTTCGCGGCTCCGCTCAGCGGCGTCCCCGATGACCTGCGGATCTTCCGGCTGTCCAGGGGCTAACCGAGCCACCAGGCCAGCGCGCCGCCCGCCGCGAGAACGGCGCAGACGACCAGCGCGATCGACAGCGGCCGGGCCGTCTTCCAGGTGGTGTAGGCGCCGCCGAGCAGGAACCCGGCCAGGGCGAACAGAACGATCACGGTGACGTCGCTGGACACCGTGCCCATCTTGCTCCGGCCCGCTCGACCACCGCCGTGCGGGTGGGGATCGTTCGGGGTGCAATTAACAAGCACGCATGCTTGCTTTTTTCTGGCCCGGGTGTGATGCTGGTCGCGGAACGCGGACTTCACGGGTGCGGCATGCGGCCCATCCTGACGGTTCGCCGTACAGGAGGCATTCCCGCTGATGAGTATGCTGGCCGCCGACCCGGACGTGCTCCGGATCGGCAACTGTTCCGGCTTCTACGGTGATCGGCTCGGCGCCATGCGCGAGATGCTGGACGGTGGCCCGATCGACGTGCTCACCGGCGACTATCTCGCCGAGCTGACCATGCTGATCCTCGGCCGGGACCGCATGAAGGACCCGGACCTCGGCTACGCCAAGACCTTCGTCAAGCAGATCGAGGACTGCCTCGGGCTCGCGCTGGAACGCAACGTGCGCATCGTGACCAACGCGGGCGGCCTGAACCCGGCCGGCTTGGCGGCGAAACTGCGCAAGGTGGCCGCCGACCTCGGGCTGGACGCGAAGATCGCGCACGTGGAGGGCGACGACCTCCTCGCCCGCGCCGGTGACCTCGGTTTCGGCGCGCCGCTGACCGCCAACGCCTACCTCGGCGCCTGGGGCATCGTCGAATGCCTGAACGCGGGCGCGGACATCGTGGTCACCGGCCGGGTCACCGACGCGTCGGTGATCGTCGGCCCGGCCGCCGCGCACTTCGGCTGGGGCCGAACCGATTACGACCGGCTGGCCGGCGCGGTGGTGGCCGGGCACGTGATCGAGTGCGGCACCCAGGCCACCGGCGGCAACTACGCCTTCTTCACCGAACTCGCCGATCTGGGCAGGCCGGGCTTCCCGATCGCGGAGATCCGCGCCGACGGCAGCAGCGTCATCACCAAGCACGCGGGCACCGGCGGGGCGGTCACGGTCGACACCGTCGAGGCCCAGCTGATGTACGAGATCCAGGGGCCCCGCTACGCGGGACCCGACGTGACCTCCCGCCTGGACACCATCCGGCTCGACCAGGACGGCCCGGACCGGGTGCGGATCAGCGGCGTCACCGGCGAGGCCCCGCCGCCCCGGCTCAAGGTCTCGCTGAACACGCTCGGCGGCTTCCGCAACGAGATGGAGTTCGTGCTCACCGGGCTGGACATCGAGGCGAAAGCCGAACTGGCGCAACGACAGCTGGAATCCTGGCTGCCGACCCGCCCCGCCGAGCTGACCTGGACGCTGGCCCGCCTGGACCGGCCGGACGCGCAGACCGAGGAGCAGGCCAGCGCGCTGCTGCGCTGCGTGGTCCGCGACCCGGACCCGAACAAGGTCGGGCGCGCCTTCTCCAACGTCGCGGTGGAGTTGGCGCTGGCCAGCTATCCCGGATGCAGTTTCACGACCCTGCCCGGCAACGGATCGCCCTACGGCGTGTTCACGCCCGGGTTCGTCGACGCCGCGGAGGTCCCGCACACGGCGGTGCTGCCCGACGGCACCCGCGTCGGCGTGCCGCCGTCCGCCGAAACGGCCGAACTCGCCGCGGTCGCCGAGCCGCCCGCCCCGGAAGCGCTGCCCGCCGGGGAAACCCGCCGCGCACCGCTGGGGACGATCGCGCTGGCCCGCAGCGGCGACAAAGGCGGTGACGCGAATATCGGCGTGTGGGTCCGCACCGACGAACAATGGCGCTGGCTGGTGCACACCCTCACCGTGGCGCGCGTCAAAGAACTTCTGCCGGAGACGGCCTCGCTGACGGTCACCCGGCATGTGTTGCCCAATCTGCGGGCGCTGAACTTCATCATCGAAGGCCTGCTCGGTCAGGGCGTGGCCTATCAGGCCCGCTTCGACCCGCAGGCCAAGGGACTCGGCGAATGGCTGCGGTCTCGTCACCTCGACATTCCAGTGGAGCTGCTGTCATGACGAAACTCTGGGAAACGCCGGAACGGCGCGAATTGCGCGCCACGGTCCGTGGCTTCGTGGAACGCGAGATCCTGCCCTACCTGGACGGCTGGGAGCGCGCCGGGGAGATCCCGCGCGAGCTGCACAAGAAGGCGGGCGCGCTCGGCCTGCTCGGCGTGCAGTTCCCGGAATCCGCGGGCGGTTCCGGCGGCGACGGCGTGGACGCGATGATCGTGTGCGAGGAGATGCATCAGGCCGGTGCGTCCGGCGGACTGTTCGCCTCGCTGTTCACCTGCGGCATCTCCGTTCCGCACATCATCGCCTCTGGCAACGCCGAGCAGATCGAACGCTGGGTGCGGCCGACGCTGGCGGGCGAGAAGATCGGTTCGCTCGCGATCACCGAACCCGGCGGCGGATCGGATGTCGGGCACCTCACCACCACCGCGCGCCGCGACGGCGATCACTACATCGTCAACGGCGCCAAGACCTACATCACCTCCGGCGTCCGCGCCGACTTCGTGGTCACCGCGGTGCGCACCGGCGGGCCGGGCTCCGGCGGTATCTCGTTGCTCATCGTCGACAAGAACACGCCCGGCTTCACGGTCAGCCGCAAGCTGGACAAGATGGGCTGGCTGGCCTCCGACACCGCCGAGTTGTCCTACATCGACGTCCGGGTGCCGGTGGATAACCTGGTCGGTCCGGAGAACTCCGGCTTCTTCCAGATCGCGGGCGCGTTCGTCAGCGAGCGCGTCGGCCTCGCGGTGCAGGCGTACTCCAGCGCGCAGCGGTGCCTGGACCTGACCCTGGAGTGGGTGCGCGACCGGGAGACCTTCGGGCGGCCGCTGATCAGCAGGCAGGCGGTGCAGAACACGGTCACCGAGATGGCGCGGCGCATCGACGTCGCCCGCGTCTACACCCGTGATGTGGTGCAGCGCAGCGCCGAAGGCGAGACCGATCTGATCGCCGAGGTGTGCTTCGCGAAGAACACCGCCGTCGAGGCGGGCGAGTGGGTGGCCAACCAGGCCGTCCAGCTGTTCGGCGGTCTCGGCTACATGCGCGAATCGGAGATCGAACGCCAGTACCGGGATATGCGCATCCTCGGCATCGGCGGCGGCACGACCGAAATCCTCACCGGACTGGCGGCGAAGCGATTGGGGTACCAGAAATGACCATTCTGCGCAGCGCTCTTGACACCGCGGCGCCCGAGTATGAGGCCGCCGCCGACGCGATGACGGCCAAGCTCGCGGAGGTGGAGGCCGAGTTCGCCAAGGCCATCGCGGGCGGCGGACCGGACAAGCTGGCCCGGCACCGCAAGCGCGGCAAGCTCACCGCGCGTGAGCGCATCGAACTGCTCGTCGACGAGGACTCGCCGTTCCTGGAACTGTGCCCGCTGGCGGGCTGGGGCAGTGAATTCCACGTGGGCGGCAGCACCATCGCCGGGATCGGCATCGTGGAGGGCGTCGAGTGCATGATCGTCGCGCCCGACCCGACCGTGCGCGGCGGCACCTCCAACCCGTGGACGCTGCGCAAGACGTTGCGCATCAACGACATCGTGCGGGAGAACCGGCTGCCGGTGATCTCGCTGGTGGAATCCGGCGGCGCCGATCTGCCCACGCAGAAGGAGGTGTTCGTCCCCGGCGGCCGGATGTTCCGCGACCTCACCCAGGCGTCGGCGGCGGGCATCCCGACCATCGCGCTGGTGTTCGGCAACTCCACCGCGGGCGGCGCCTACATTCCCGGCATGTCCGACCACGTGGTGATGATCAAGGAGCGCTCCAAGGTGTTCCTCGGTGGTCCGCCGCTGGTCAAGATGGCCACCGGTGAGGAGTCCGACGACGAATCCCTCGGCGGCGCCGACATGCACGCGCGGGTCTCCGGCCTCGCGGATTACTACGCGCTGGACGAGCAGGACGCGATCCGCATCGGCCGCTCCATCGTCAAGCGGCTGAACTGGCGCAAGCAGGGCCCGGCTCCGCGCGCCGAGGTGATCGAGCCGCTGCACGACCCGGAGGATCTGCTCGGCATCGTGCCGTCGGACCTGAAGATCCCGTTCGACCCGCGCGAGGTGATCGCGCGCATCGTGGACGGTTCGGACTTCGACGAGTTCAAGCCGCTCTACGGCAGCAGCCTGGTCACCGGATGGGCCGAACTGCACGGCTATCCGGTGGGCATCCTGGCCAACGCGCGCGGCGTGCTGTTCTCCGAGGAATCGCAGAAGGCCACCCAGTTCATCCAGCTGGCCAACAAGACGAACACGCCACTGCTGTTCCTGCACAACACCACCGGTTACATGGTGGGCAAGGAATACGAGCAGAAGGGCATCATCAAGCACGGCGCGATGATGATCAACGCGGTCTCCAATTCGAAGGTGCCGCACATCTCGGTGCTGATGGGTTCGTCCTACGGCGCGGGCCACTACGGCATGTGCGGCCGGGCCTACGACCCGCGTTTCGTCTTCGCTTGGCCCAGTGCGAAATCCGCCGTGATGGGCGGCGCGCAGCTGGCGGGCGTCATCTCGATCGTCGGCCGGGCCGCCGCCGAGGCCAAGGGCCTGCCGTTCGACGAGGAGGCCGACGCCGGGATGCGCGCCATGGTGGAGGCGCAGATCGAGGCCGAATCGCTGGCGATGTTCATGTCCGGGCGGCTCTACGACGACGGAGTCATCGACCCGCGCGACACCCGCACCGTGTTGGGAATGTCCCTGTCGGCCATTCACAATGCCCCGATCAAAGGCGCCGACGGCTTCGGCGTCTTCCGAATGTGAGGCCGGATATGACTGCATCGCACGGCGATTCGAATACGGGTGGGCAGATCACGAACGTTCTCGTCGCCAACCGTGGCGAGATCGCGCGCCGGGTCTTCGCCACCTGCCGCCGGATGGGTCTGGGCAGCGTCGCGGTGTACTCCGACGCGGATGCCGCCGCGCCGCACGTCACCGAGGCGGACGCCGCGGTGCGGCTGCCCGGCAACACGCCCGCCGAAACCTATCTGCGCGGTGAACTGATCATCGAGGCCGCACTGGCCGCGGGCGCCGACGCCATCCACCCGGGTTACGGGTTCCTGTCCGAGAACTCCGATTTCGCCAAGGCCGTTCTCGACGCAGGGCTGGTCTGGATCGGCCCGCCGGTCGAGGCGATCGAGCAGATGGGCTCGAAGGTCGCCTCGAAGAAAATGATGGACGCCGCCGGAGTGCCGGTGCTGGCCGAGCTGGACCCGGCCGAGGTCACCGAGTCCCACCTCCCGGTGCTGATCAAGGCCTCCGCGGGCGGCGGCGGGCGCGGCATGCGCGTGGTGCGCGAGCTGGCCGATCTGACCCCGCAGATCGAGGCCGCACGGCGCGAGGCGGAATCCGCCTTCGGCGATCCGACGGTCTTCTGCGAGCGCTACCTGGAGACCGGCAGGCACATCGAGGTCCAGGTGATGGCGGACACGCACGGCGCCATCTGGGCGGTGGGCGAGCGCGAGTGCTCCATCCAGCGCCGCCACCAGAAGGTGATCGAGGAGGCTCCGTCGCCGCTGGTGGAACGCATCGAAGGCATGCGGGAGCGACTTTTCGAGGCGGCCCGCCTCGCGGCGGGCGCGATCGGCTACACCGGCGCGGGCACCGTGGAGTTCCTCGCCGACGAGCAGGGCGAGTTCTTCTTCCTGGAGATGAACACCCGTCTGCAAGTGGAGCATCCGGTCACCGAGTGCACCACCGGCCTGGACCTGGTCCGGCTGCAACTTGACGTCGCCGTGGGCGGCGCGCTACCCGCCGAACCGCCCGCGATGCGCGGACACTCCATCGAGGTGCGGCTCTACGCCGAGGACCCGGCGCAGGACTGGCAGCCGCAGAGCGGAACCGTGCACCGGATCGACATACCCTCGGTGCGCACCGAATTCGATCTGCTGGACCGGCCGGGCGTGCGCCTGGACACGGGCGTCGTAGACGGCTCGGTGGTCGGCGTGCACTACGACCCGATGCTGGCCAAGGTCATCTCCTACGCCGAGACGCGCGGCGAAGCGGCCCGCTTGCTGGCCGCTGCCCTGCATCGTGCCAAGATCCACGGCCTGGTCACCAACCGCGACCTGCTGGTGCGCGTGCTGCGTCATCCGGCGTTCCTGGCCGGTGACACCGACACCGCGTTCTTCACCACGCACGGGCTGGACGTCCTCGCCGCTCCGCTGGTGTCGGCGTCCGACGAGGCGTTGTCCGTCGTGGCGGCGGCACTCGCCGAGGCCGCCGCCAACCGTGGCCGCGCGCGGGTGGGCGGCGGGCTGCCCAGCGGATGGCGGAACCTGCCGTCGCAATCGCAGCGCAAGTCGTACGAGAGCCGCGCGACCGGGACGCACGAGGTGGGATACCGCTTCGGCCGGACCGGCGTCACCGTGGACGGTCACGACGGCCTGGAACTCGTCGAGTCGGCTCCCGATCGTGTCGTGCTGTCGGTTCCGGGCGAACGCGGCCCGGTGCGCAGGCGATTCGAGGTCGCCCGCTACGGCGACCAGGTCTACGTCGACTCGCCGCTCGGCCCGGTGGCGCTGCGCCGGGCGCCGCGCTTCAGCGACCCCGCCGACCAGGTGGCCACCGGCTCGCTGCTGGCGCCCATGCCCGGCAGCGTGATCCGGCTCGGCGCCGAGGTCGGCAGCCAGGTCGAACAAGGTCAGCCGATTCTGTGGCTGGAGGCGATGAAGATGGAGCACACCATCGCCGCGCCCGCCGCGGGCGTGCTCAGCGCCGTGAACGTCACCGTCGGCCAGCAGGTCGACGTCGGCGCCGTGCTTGCGGTCGTCGAACCCGTAGAAACGCAGGAGAACCGATGAGCCACAATCGCGCAGCGCTCATCGAGCCGACGGGGTGCGGGAGCCCCCGCAAGATACAGGAGAACTGATGAGCTTCATCGAAACCGACGAGCAGAAGGCGCTGCGGGCCGCCGTCGCCGCACTGGCCGCGAAATACAACTACCGCGACTACGTGCTGCCGAAGGCGCGCAAGAACGAGCCGCTGGACGAATTGTGGCAGGAGGCGGGCAAACTCGGCTTCCTCGGAGTGAACCTGCCCGAGGAGTACGGTGGCGGCGGCGCGGGCATGTACGAGCTGTCGCTGGTGATGGAGGAGCTGTCCGCGCAGGGAGCGGGCCTGCTGCTCATGGTGGTCTCCCCGGCCATCTGCGGCACCATCATCACCGAGTACGGCACCGACGAGCAGAAGCAGGAGTGGCTGCCCAAGCTCGCCGACGGCTCCGGCAAGATGGTCTTCGGCATCACCGAGCCGGACGCCGGCTCCAACTCCCACCAGATCACCACCACCGCGCGCCGCGACGGCGACGACTGGATCCTCAACGGCCGCAAGATCTTCATCTCCGGCGTAGACCAGGCCGAGGCCGTGCTGATCGTGTCCCGCACCGAGGACCACAAGACCGGCAAACTCAAGCCCGCCCTGTTCATCGTGCCGACCGACGCCGAAGGCTTCACCAAGACGGCGCAGGAGATGGACATCATCGAGCCCGACCACCAGTACAGCCTGTTCCTCGACGACGTCCGGCTGCCCTCCACCGCGCTGGTCGGCAAGGAGGACGCGGCGTTGATGCAGCTGTTCGCGGGCCTCAACCCGGAGCGCATCATGGGCGCGGCCATGGCGATCGGCCTGGCCCGCTACGCCATCGATCGCGCCGTGGAATACGCCAAGGAGCGCACGGTGTGGAAGACGCCGATCGGTGCGCACCAGGGCATCTCGCATCCGCTCGCCCAGGTGAAGGTCGAACTGGAGCTGGCGAAGCTCATGATGCAGAAGGCCGCGACCCTGTACGACACGGGCGACGAGATGGGCGCCGCCGAGGCCGCCAACATGGCGAAATACGCGGCGGCGGAGGCCAGCATCAAGGCGCTCGACCAGGCCATCCAGACCCACGGCGGCTCCGGCCTGACCAGGGACGTCGGGCTGGCCGCGATGCTCGCCGCCGCGCGCATCGGCCGCATCGCGCCGGTCAGCCGGGAAATGGTCCTCAACTTCGTCGCCCAGTACTCGCTGGGCCTGCCGAAGTCGTACTGAGGGGACGTCGCATGACCGAGACGGCTCCGTTCGTCCGCTACGAGGTGAGCGACGGCGTCGCGACGCTCACCTTCGATTCGCCGCACAACCGCAACGCGCTGTCGTCCAAGCTGGTCGCCGAGCTGCTGCGCGGGCTCGACGACGCGGCCGCCGACGACGCGGTGCGCGTCGTCGTGCTCGCGCACACCGGCAACACCTTCTGCGCGGGCGCCGATCTGAGCGAGGCCAGTGACGCCGATCCGGCCGTGGCCGCCGATGAGCGCACCCGGGTCATGATCGGCGTGCTGCGCAGGCTGGTGGAGATTCCGAAGCCGGTGATCGCGCGGATCGACGGCAACGTGCGGGCAGGCGGTATGGGCATCGTGGCGGGCTGCGACCTCGTCGTCGCCGGACCGGCCAGCAGTTTCGCGCTCACCGAGGTGCGCATCGGGCTGGCGCCGTTCATGATCTCGCTGACCCTGCTGCCCAGGCTCAGCCCGCGTGCGGCCGGCCGGTACTACCTGACCGGCGAGAAGTTCGACGCCGCCGTGGCCGAGGAGATCGGCCTGGTCACCGTCACCGCCGACGACCCGGCGGCCGAGGTGGCGCGGCTGTGCGCGGAGGTGCGCAAGGGCTCCCCGCAGGGGCTGGCGGAGGCCAAGCGACTGGTCAACGCGGGCATCCTCGCCGAGTTCGACACTTCCGCCGAAGAACTCGCGCGGCGTTCGGCGAGCTTCTTCGGCACCCCCGAGGTACACGAGGGCATGCTGGCCTTTTTGCAGCGCCGCCCGCCGAGCTGGGCAGAATGACGACCATGGCGACACCCCACGAACCCAAGCAGGACCGCAGCCGCGCCACCCGCCAGCGCCTGCTCGAGGCGACCATCGACTGCCTGGCCGAGATGGGCTGGGCGGCCGCGACGGTCGCCGTGGTCGCCGAACGGGCCGGGGTGTCGCGTGGCGCGGCGCAGCATCACTTTCCCACCAGGGAGGATCTGATCACCGCCGCGCTGGAGTACATGTTCGACACGCGCAGCGGGCAGGCGGTGCAGGAAGCCGCGACGCTGACGGAGCTGGGTGACGGCCTGGCCCGCACCGAGGCGGTGGTGGCGGGGCTGGTCGAGTCCTACACCAGCCCGTTGTTCAAGGCGGCCCTGCAAGTCTGGACGCACGCCGCCGCCGACCCGGTGTTGCGGGAGCGGATCGTCCCGCTGGAGGCCCGCTTCGGGCGCGCCTCGCACCGCCGCGCGGTCGAAGCCCTGGGTGTGGACGACTCGGACCCGGTCACCCACCATTTGGTGCAGGCGACCCTGGACATGGCCCGCGGTCTCGGCCTCGCCGACGTCCTCACCGACGATTCGGCCCGCCGTAAGCGGATAGTCGAACAGTGGGCGGCCACGCTTCACGCCGCCTTGCACGCCTCCCGCTGAACCGGAGCCCGCGACCGGGCCGGACGCGATGGCTCGAGTACCGGTCTCGGTGTGCGCGAGAGCAGGACGATAGCGGTGACGAGCGCGGCGAGCGTAAGCAGGGCGTAGGAGTTGCCGTCCAGGAATTGCACGATATCCCAATGGAATTCGCGGCCGTTGGTCTGCGGCACGAACCAGATCAGCCCTTGCGGCAGCAGCGGAAGGGTTTCATCCCAGGCTCCGATCGAGTCCACCTGCATCGGCCAGGCGAAGGCGAACAGCATGATCGCGGCGGGCACGGCGATCGCGCCCGCCCGTGATCGGCGGGACAGCGCGTGACCGGCCCATACCAGCGCGGGCACCATCCACACCCAGTAGTGGGTCCAGGAGATCGGTGAGCACAGCAGCGTCACACCGGCGGCGAGCAGGATGCCGAGCATCTCGTCGCCTCGTGCGTGCGCGATCCGAGCCGCGGCCAGTCCGGCCAGGCCGAGCGCGCCCGCGCCGAGCAGCCACAGCACGTGGCTGTCCCATGTGGTCCATTGCAGGCGGCCGAGCAGACCGTTGAGCGACTGATTCTGCACGTAGGCGAAGCCGATCCGGTTCTGGGACGCCACGGTCGTGGTCCAGAACTGGGCCGCCTCGGTCGGCCGATACCAGAAACCGGCCGCGACCGTCGCCGCGAAGGCGCCCATGGCGATGGCGGCGGCCTTGATCTGGCGCGTGACCACGAGATAGACGATGAACACCGCGGGCGTGAGCTTGATCCCGGTGGCGATCCCGATGAGGATGCCGCGGCTCCAGTGCTCTTTCGGGATCGTGAAATCGCCCAGGACCATCGCCATCAGGATCATGCTGATCTGTCCGAAGCGGAAGGTCTGCTGTACGGGCTCGAGCCAGAGCGCGGCGCTGCCGACGGCCAGTGTCACCGCGAGCATGCCGAGCCCGCGCCGATACCGCAGCAGCACGGCGGTGCACCACACGCCGGCATACAAGGCGATCAGTGTCGCGACCACCATGCCGGTGCCGACATAGTTGATCGGGAACCGCGCCAGTTCCGCGCAGATCCACGCTGCGAAGACGGGATAGAGGAACGGCAGGAACAGCGGGCCGCGTGCGGTGTACAACTGGGCCGGGTGCAGCGCGGCGGCGTTGCCGCCCCACATGTAGACCTGCAGATCTATTTGGTGCCAGTACATCTCCCAGTTGGGGCGCAAGAACAGCAACCAGAGGGTGAGCGAGGCCGCGGTGAAAACGATGGCCGCGCCCAGCGCCGGCCGGGTTCGCGGACGAGGGCTGCGCGCGACCGGTAGCTCCGTCGCAGGCGCGACAACGACAGTTGTCGCCGGTGCGACAGTCGCCATGCCTTTTCCTTCATCAGATGTCGGTTGAATCGGGCGGGATCGGAGCCGGAGATGGTGACCGGGCCGATCCTGCGGGCAACGCTGAAACCGTAAGCGGGACTAACGATACGGCTACTATTTCTGTAGTGTCAGGAGGGGGAACTGTAACCTGTGTCACTACCTACGTAGTATTCGAAGGGTGTCCACCAAACGCGACCTCGTCTTGGACGCGGCGATCGACCTGCTGGGATCCCGCGGTACCCGCGCGCTCACCCACCGCGCGGTCGACGAGGCCGCGGGCATGCCCGCCGGATCGGCGTCCAATTACTTCCGCACCCGGGAAGCGCTGCTGATCGGTATCACCGAGCGCCTAGAGGCGCGCGACTACGCGGATTGGGAGGTGCTCACCCGGCAGCCCGCGCCCGGCACGATCGACGAACTCGTCGAGGGCATGGCCGCTTTCGTCGTGCACGCGGTGCGCGCCGACCAGGTGCGCACCTTGGCCCGCTATGCCCTGTTCCTGGAGGCGCAGTGCATTCCCGCGCTACGCGAGACCATCCGCCGAGGACATCTGCGGCTGACCGAATGGACCGCGTCGCTGCTGACGGGTATCGGCGTGGATCAGGCGGTGGCGCGGATCGTGGTCGACCAACTCGACGGGGTCATCCTGCATCAGCTGGTGAACCCGGCGGCGGACTTCGATCCGCGCCCCGCGTTGGACCGGCTGGTGCGCGCGCTGGCCGCCGGGAGCGATTGACCCGCGGCGCTCGCCGAGCGGCCTGCGCATCGCGGCGCGCCGCACGCCGCGCTGCTCAGCACAGACCTTGCTGCTCGAGCCTTCCCGAATCGATGGCGTAGGAGGAAGCTCCGATGGCGGCGCCGATCAGGCCGACGATGATCGCGCCGGGAATCGCGCCGACGAAGAAGACGGGCAGGCCGACGAGCGCGCCGATGGCGGCGCCGATCGCCGCGCCGATTCCCGTGCGCAGTTCGATGGTGTCGCCGGGCGGCAGGCATGCCTTGATGTAGGTCACCTGCGGGGGTTCGCCGGTTGCCGCGACGATCGATTCGGCTCGGTCGGCGGGGGCCGCCGACGCGGTGGCGGCGAATCCGACGGTGAGCGCGGTTGCGACCAGTGCGCTGACCACCGTCACGGCCAGCTTCATGAAAGCGTTCAACTGTTTCCCTGAAAGTTCGCGGTGGACACGTCAGCTGATGGTCCGGCTACCGGCCCGGAGCCGTCACGCGTCCGATCATCATCGCTGGAGTTTTGGGGGATGCCAAGAGTGGGCGCTCGAATCATCGGCGCCGGTCGCATGTTCGAGGTTCCGCCGCTGTGCGCCCGCGCGCATTCGCGGGATTGCGACCAGGGAAGGTGACTGCCGCACAACGCGATCCGCACCGGCGCCGAGGTATGGCGCCGGTGCGGATGCGGTGTTCAGCGGGCGCAGGGGGTCGCGCTGAACACCGGGAGGCGATGCGGCCCCGGGGAATGCAGGGCGACAGGACCGCATCGCGCGGTTTCAGTGGGTGGCGGTCAGGTCGTACAAAGTGACCCCGTCCACCTGGGTGGCGGTGAAGTTCTCCTGGACCCACTGCGTGATCTGGGCGCTGGGGGAGGAGTCGGACGAAC
Organism: Nocardia sp. NPDC005745; assembly: GCF_040630775.1. NCBI lineage: Bacteria > Bacillati > Actinomycetota > Actinomycetes > Mycobacteriales > Nocardiaceae > Nocardia > Nocardia sp. NPDC005745. The sequence continues at coordinate 78,800 of NZ_JBEXYF010000013.1, read as the reverse complement.
CCGGTCCGCCCCGTCCGCCGCCGACGAAGTAATGGATCTTCCCTTCGGCGACATAGTGCTTGAACTGCTCCAGTGTCGGCGAGGGGTCGCTGCCGTTGAAGCCGCCGATGGGCATCACGGGCAGTTCGGTGGCCAGCTGCAAGCCCGCGGCGCTGTTCGAGCCGATGGCCGCGGCCACCCAGGTGTAGTCGCCGCCATTCTGCTCGAGCAGGGACACGACCTGGGCGCTGGGTTCGCTCGCCCCGAGCAGACCGCCGATTCCGCCGCCGTTGGGGCCGGGACCGCCGTCTCCGGGCGTGCCGGGCATACCCTGCATCGGCGGGATTCCCTGCCCATCGGGCATCATTCCGGGCGGGATCATCGTGCCGTCGGCCTGTGGCGCGGCACCAGCCGGGAAGCCGGGCGGTGTGCCCGTGCCGTCCGGTATCTGCCCGCCGGGCGCGTTGCCCGGCTGGGGAATACGGCCGTCCGGTGTCGTGCCCTGCGGGCTCGTTCCCGGCGAACGCCCATCCGGCGGCGTACCGCCTGGGACCTGTCCGGCACCATCGCGGCCGGTGGTCCCGGTTCCGTCCGGCATCCGGCGATTCATCCCCGGCATTCCCTCGCCCCACGGTGGCCGACCACGCATCGCGACGTTCGGCCCGGCCGAAGGAATCGAACCCGCGTGCGGCGTCGCGATCGTGTCGACGGCGTAGGCGACCGGTCCGGCGAGGAAGGTGAACGCCACGGCCAGCGCCGACGCCACGGCGAGCTTGCGCGGCGCGGGCAAGAGCACGGCGAGCGTCGCGATCACACCGACGACCAGCACCGTCCAGCGCAGCCACGACTGCCATTCCGGACTGCGGGACAACAGCAACCAGGCGGTCGCCGTGGTGAGACCCACCGCGAGCGCCGACGCCATCCGCACCCACAGCCGGTGCCGTCCCCGCCACGACAGCACCGCACCCGCGCCGACGAGCGCGGCGATGGCCGGAGCCAGGGCCACGGTGTAGTACTGGTGGAAGATGCCGGCCATGAAGCTGAAGACCAGCCCGGTCCCCAGCAGCCATCCGCCCCAGAGGACGAGCGAGGCGCGCTGCGGATCGGTGCGAGCGGCTTTGCCGCGCAGCAGGATTCCCACCACGAGCGCGACCAGCGCGGCGGGGATCAGCCACGCGATCTGACCGCCTTGCGCCGGTTCGAACATCCGCGTGATGCCGGTGCTTCCCCACATGCCGTTGCCGCCCGGCGGAAGGTCGCCCCCCGGTCCCACGCTGCCGCGCTCGTTGCCGTTGAGCCTGCCGAGCCCGTTGTAGCCGAGGGTGAGTTCCAGGATCGAGTTGTCGTGCGAGCCGCCGATCCACGGACGTGACGAGGCGGGCCACAGTTCGACCGCCAGCAACCACCAGCCCGCGGCCACCACCATCGCGGCCGCGGCGGCGAAGAGTTGCAGGATGCGCTTACCGAGTTTCGGCGGGCCCGCGATCGAGTAGGTCAGCGCGAGCGCCGGAACCACCAGCAGCACCTGCAATTGCTTGGTGAGGAAGCCGAAGCCGATCAGCGCGCCGGTCAGGATCAGCCAGCGCCAGCGGCCGTCCTCCACCGCCCGCGTCATCGCCCAGGCGGCCGCGACCATCAGGAACACCAGCAGCGCCTCGGGATTGTTGAACCGGAACATGAGCGCCGCGACGGGCGTCACCGCCAGTGCCAACCCGGCGAGCAATCCGGCCGCGGGCCCGAACGGCCTGCGCACCGTCGCCCACAGCACTGCCACACCGGCCACCCCGAGCAGCACCTCCGGCACCAGGATGCTCCAGCTGCCCAGTCCGAAGGCCCGGACCGACAGCTCCATCAGCCACAGTGAGGCGGGCGGTTTGTCCACGGTGATCGAGTTCGCCGCGTCGGAGGACCCGAAGAAGAACGCCTTCCACGAGACCGAACCCGCCTGTACCGCAGCCGAGTAGAACGAGTTCGCCCAACCGTTGGCGCTCAGATTGCACAGATACGCCACCGCCGTGCCGATCAGTAGCGCCGCCAGCGCCGGATACTCCCAGTTCCGGCGCGGCCTCGGCCGCGGTTCGGTCGCGGCGGGTTGCGCGGTGAGCGTCGCCGTCATCAACGGTCTCCCTCGGCGGCGCTTCCGGTGGCGGCGAGAGCCGGTGCGCTCGACGCGCCGTCGCCTCCGCTGTCGCGGAACACCCAGCGCAGCCCGACGAACCGCAACAGCGTCGCCACCAGATTGGCCACCACCAGGACGAACAGCTCCAGGTGCACCGAGGCGTCCGGCGCCCACCGATGCAGCGCGAACAGCGATCCGCTGGTGAGCGCCAATCCGATGCCGAAGATCACCAGCCCTTGGAACTGATGCGACACGGCTCCGTTCGAGCCGCGCACGCCGAAGGTGAAGGCCCGGTTGGCGGCGGTATTGCCCACCGCCGTGATCAGCAGCGCGGCGAAGTTCGCCACCTGCGCGCCGGCGAGGGGCTGCAACAGCACGTAGAGCAGCAGATAGGCCAGCGTGCTCAGCACGCCGACGATCGCGAACCGCACGAGTTGCCCGACCATGCCCAGCGGCACCCCCGGCACCAGCGGTTCGCGGCCCACCGACCGGCGCAGTTCCTCGAGCGGCAGCGTGCCGGTGGCCAGCGCCCGACCGAGCCGCCAGATGCCGAGGAGGTCTTTGCGCGCGGTGTCGACGATGTCGACGCGGCTGTCCGGATCATCGATCCAGTCCACCGGAACCTCGTGGATGCGCAGCCCCGCCCGCTCGGCGAGCACCAGCAATTCGGTGTCGAAGAACCACTCGCCGTCGTGCACCAGCGGCAGCAGGCGGCGCGCCACGTCGGTGCGCATGGCCTTGAAGCCGCACTGGGCGTCGGAGAAGTGCGCGCGCAGCGAGGCTTTCAGCAGCAGGTTGTAGCAGCGCGAGATGATCTCGCGCTTGGGCCCGCGCACCACCCGCGACGCGGCGTCGAGCCGGGTGCCGATGGCCAGGTCGGAATGCCCGGTGATCAGCGGTGCGACCAGGGGCAGCAGCGCGTTCAAGTCGGTGGACAGGTCGACGTCCATATAGGCGACCACCTGCGCGTCGGAACGTTCCCACACCGCTCGCAGCGCCCGCCCGCGCCCCTTGGCGGACAGGTGCACCACCCGTACGTCGTCCAGTTCTTCGGCGAGCAGCTGGGCGACCTGTAGCGTGTCGTCGGTGCTCGCGTTGTCGGCGACCGTGATGCGCGCCGGGAAGGGGAACCCGTCACGCAGGTAGGCGTGCAGTCTGCGGACGCACACGCCGAGGTCGGCCTCTTCGTTGTAGACGGGTATCACCACGTCCAGCACGGGCGCACCCGTGGTCTCGGTCCGTTCCGCCGCCGCGACGGTCAAGGTCTCGGTCATGCGAACAACACTCGACGGCTACGCTGCCACGCTGCTGGGCCTCAGCTGTGAGGTTCCTGGGGGTGCCGCCCGAGCCGGATCACGCCGCGGGCAGGCCACATAGCGTACGGTCGATCACAGCGGGACCATTCAGGTTCTCCGAGCAAAGGACCACGTTTGTCCGACAAATCTCCGCGCAGTTCGATGTCCAAGAAATCCGGGAAGTCCCTGAAGGAAAAGCGAGCGGAGAAGAAGGCCAAGACCGCGGGTGACAGCGGCGCTGGTTCCAGCAAACACTGACCGGTGGGATGGGACCCGGCCGACGGCCGGGTCTCCGTACCCGGGTCGACAGGTAGCATCCGGATTCGTGATGCTCAGCGGCCGGACGGAAGACGACCCGCCGCGCAAACGTGTGGACGCGCGCACCGAGCGTTGGCGCGAGCATCGCCGGAAGGTGCGCGAAGAATTCGTCGACGCGGCTTTCCGCGCGCTCGACAAATTCGGCCCCGCGGTCAGCATGGGCGATATCGCCAAGGAGGCGGGCGCGGCCAAACCGAAGCTGTATCGCCATTTCGAAGACAAGACCGACCTCTACAACGCGATCGTCGACCGGGTGCGCGACATGCTCTGGGAACAGATCATGACCAGTTTCGACCTGACCGGCGACTCGGCCGCCGACCTGGTGCGCCGCGCCGCGTCCGAATACGCGCAGGTGGTGTCGCGGCAGCCGAACGTCTTCCGGTTCATGCTGCACAGCCACTTCACGCAACGCTCCGACGACGCCGATCGCGCGCTGCAATCGGCCCGGCAGTCCGCCCACCGCGCCGCCGAACTGTTCGCCGGTGCCGTGCACGAGGAGTCGGTGCAGGTCGCGAGCGCGGAACTGGTGATCTATTCGATCTTCGGTGCGGTGGCCTCGGCCACCGATTGGTGGCTGGGGGTGAACCGGGTGGAGCCGCCCGCCATGCCGGTCGAGCAGTTCGCCGCCTATCTGAGCGAGATCATCTTCGCGCTCGTGGCGGCCAGCGCTCGGCTGCATGGCATCGCGATCGCAGCCGATCTTCCGCTGCATCGCGCCTTTTCCGCTATGTGACCGCCAGCGCCCCCCGGGCCGGGCGCCGAGGTCTTCGCCGCATCCACGCCGAACGTCGTTGTTCCGATCGCCTCGCCGTTGAAGCCATCCGTGTCGGCGACGTCCTCAGTATCGCAGCGCCCACCGACAATAAATGGCGTGCGCCGTGCGGTTGCTCCGCTCAGTTTCCGTGCAACCGCCACAGCGGGGACACCGGCCCGTGGCCCGCGCCCAGATCGTAGGACGCGGCCAGGCAGCGGTAGGTCCACTCCTTGGCGAACTCAACCGCTTCGGGTACCGAATAGCCATGGGCCAGCGCGCAGGCGGTCGCGGCGGCCAGCGTGTCGCCGCCGCCGTGGTCGTTGCCGGTCGCGATGCGCGGGGCGGTGAACTCGAGGAACCGCTCGCCGTCGAACAGCAGGTCGGTGCTGTACTCGGAGGAACGCAGGTGCCCGCCCTTCACGATCGCCCACCGCGGCCCCAGCTTGTGCAGCGCCTCGGCGGCGCGCCGCGCCGAATCCTCGTCGTCGACGTCGATGCCCGTGAGCAGGCGGACCTCGTCCAGGTTCGGTGTCACCACAGTGGCGAGCGGGATCAGGGTGCTGCGCAGCGCGTCGAGCGCCTCGGCGTGCAGCAGTGGATCGCCGTGCATCGAGGCCGCGACCGGATCGACGACCAGCGGAATCTCGCCGTCGCGACCGATGCCGACCTCCTGGCACACCGCCGCCACCGCCTCGATGATCGCGGTGGAGGCGAGCATGCCGGTCTTCGCGGCGCCGACGCCGATGTCCGTGGTCACCGAGCGCACCTGATCGGCCACGACCTGCGGCGGAATCTCGTGAAAGCCGCTGACGCCCACCGTGTTCTGCACGGTCACCGCCGCGACGGCCACAAGTGCGTGCACACCGCACAGCGCCATGGTGCGGGTATCGGCTTGGATTCCGGCGCCTCCGCCGGAATCGGTACCGGCGATGGTGAGCGCCCGGACGGGGGTCTGCCCCTCGGCGGGCAATGGCAGCAGTTTCACGACACAAACCCTACGGCGACTCGGTCCGGTGTCCATCGGCAACCGGAACCCGCCCGCGGATGGCAAATGAAAATCGTTATCATTAATGTCATGGACTCCGACCTGCTTCCCGTCACCGTGCTGTCCGGCTTTCTCGGTGCGGGCAAGACGACGCTGCTCAACCACATCCTGGCCAACCGGGAGGGCCGCCGGGTGGCGGTCATCGTCAACGACATGAGCGAGGTCAACATCGACGCCGCGCTGGTCGCCGGCCAGGGCCACCTGGACCGCACCGAGGAGAAGCTGGTCGAGCTGACCAACGGCTGCATCTGCTGCAGTCTGCGCGAGGACCTGATCGAAGCCGTGGCCCGGCTCGCTCGCGAAGGCCGCTTCGATCAATTGGTGATCGAATCGACCGGCATCTCCGAGCCGATGCCGGTGGCCGCGACGTTCGACTGGGAATTCGAGGACGGCTTCCGGCTCGGTGACGTCGCTCGGCTGGACACCATGGTGACCGTGGTCGACGCTTCGACCTTCCTCGCGGAGGTGGCGCGCGGTCAGGCGCTGGCGGAGCGGAACCTGCAAGCGAGCGACGGCGACGGGCGCACCATCGCCGACCTGCTGGTGGATCAGGTCGAGTTCGCCGACGTCCTGCTGGTCAACAAGACCGACCTGGTCGGCGCGGTCGCGGCGGGGGCGGTGGAGGCGACGGTGCGCCGCATGAACCCGCGCGCCCACGTGCTGCGCACCAGCAACGGCGTGGTCGATCTGTCCGAGGTCCTGGACACCGGCCGCTACGACCCGGTGGTCGCCGCGGAGGCTGAAGGCTGGGCGGAGGAACTCGCCGGCGGGCACACACCGGAGACCGAGGAGTACGGCATTCGCAGCCTCACCTACACGGCCGATCGGCCTTTCCATCCGCTGCGTCTGTCGGGCGCGCTGGAACAGTTGCGAGGTCTGCTGCGCAGCAAAGGATTCTGCTGGATCGCGAGCCGGTCGACGCTGGCCGCGGTGTGGTCACAAGCGGGACCGAACCTGGTCTTCGAACCCGCCGCCTGGTGGTCGTCGCTGGAAGTGCCGCCGGGGCAGGAGATCGTCCTCATCGGCATAAAGCTGGATTGCGATAAGGTGCGCTCGCTACTCGATGGCGCCCTGCTCACCGACGCGGAGTTCGCCGAGGGGCCGGGCGCGTGGGCCGAGTATCCCGATCCCTTCCCGGCGTGGGGGGAACTGCACGAGCACGCCTGAAGATCGCGGCCCATGCTCCTGGCTTCGGGGCATGGGCCGCTGCCGTGCCACCGCATGGCGCGCTCAGTTCGAGATGCCGGGCGCCTGGCGGAGGTAAGTCGTGTCGGTCAGTTGCTCGATCATGAAGTCGGCGATGTCGGCACGGGCGATCTTCAGGCTCAGACCGCGCTCGCCCGCCGGGAATCCGCGCCGGTAGCTGCCGGTGGCCGGTCCGTCGGTGAACGCGCTTGGCCGCACTATCGTCCAGTCAAGGTCGCTGGCCAGGACGTATTCCTCCTGCCGGACGTGATCGGCATACGCCGGGCGCAGCAGCAACCCGAACATCACGTACTTCCACAGGAAGTTCAGGTTGCCCCGGCTGTCGCCGACGCCGAGCGTCGTCTGGCAGATCAGGCGCTTGACGCCCGTGCGATTCATCGCGTCGATGATCGCCGCGGTGCCGCCCGCCCGGACCACGCCCTTGCGCCCGTTGCCGAGTGAGATCAGCACCGCGTCCTGCCCCTGCACCGCTCGCCGCACCGAATTCGTGTCCAGCACATCGCCTTCCACCACGCGCAGCCGGTCGTGCCGCTGCGTGACGCTCGCGGCGCTGCGGGTGAAGGCCGTCACCTCGTGGCCCTCCCGCAGCGCCTGCTCGACGACGAGACGGCCGACGGTCCCGGTGGCTCCGAAGACTGCGATTTTCATGGTTCTCTCTCCTGTTTCGAAAGCTGCTGTGCCGTTGATGAATCCAGTACATCAGCGGGAAACGAGACGAACCATGGCCACAAGTCTCGATGCCATAAGAGAAAGTCTCAGCGCAGCTCGGCGAAGAACTCCGTGATCTCCTCCGCCATCAACGCGGGCGCCACGTGGTGCAGGTAGTGGGTGAACACGTCGTGCGTGCGCCAGGACACGATGTTGTGGTCGCGCTCGGCGAAGCGGCGGATGCCGTGGAAATCCCCGGCGGAGCCGCACAGCGCGAGCGGAACCGTGGTCGGCGCCGCGGGGTGCTCGGCCTTGTCCTTCTCGAAGTAGTGCCGTATCGCCGAACCCGCGGTGCCGGTGAGCCAGTGGATCGCGATGTTGGTCAGCACGAAGTCGTCGTCGAGGTCCGGACCGAGCAACTGGCCGTTCCAGCCGACCAGCCCGGCGGGCGAGTCCGTGATCGCGTGCGCCAGCGTCTGCGGTTGCTGCGATTGCAGCACGTTGAAGCCCATCTTGTTCTTCACGAACCAGTCCAGGGTGGCCAGCGACCGCTGCTCGTCCTCGTCGAGATCGGCCAGTTCCGCTGGATCGCCGGACGGGAACGAGTACACCTGCGTCACGTGCACGCCGACCACCTGGTCCGGCGCCACCCGCCCGAGTTCCGGCGAGATCTGCGAACCGCCGTCGTTGCCCACCGCGCCGTAGCGGGTGTAGCCGAGCCGCCGCATCAGCTCCGCCCAAGCGCGTGCGATCCGGCTGTCGTTCCAGCCCGCCTCGGTGGTGGGGCCGGAGAAGCCGTAACCGGGCACGGAAGGGATCACCAGGTCGAACCCGGCGGCAATGAGCGGCTCGATGACGCCGATGAACTCGACGAAGGTGCCGGGCCAGCCGTGCGTGAGGATCAGCGGAAACGCGTCCTCCCGGCTGGACTTCACGTGCAGGAAATGGATGTTCTGGCCGTCGATCTCGGTGGTGAACTGCGGGTAGGCGTTCAACGAGTTCTCCACCCCGCGCCAGTCGAACCCGTCGCGCCAGTAACCGACCAGGTGGCGCACCCGCTCGACGCTCACCCCGTAGGTATCGCCCGAGCCGGGGATCTGCTCGGCCCAGCGGGTGCGAGCGAGGCGATCGCGCAGGTCGTCCAGGTCGGCCTGGTCGACGTCGATGCGGAAGGGGGTGATCGCGTTCATGTCTTACTCCTTTTGAAACGGAATGCTCTGTTCTGATTGAACCGTAACAGAACGGATCGTTCCGTTCAAGTGCTATCCTGTTGTCATGCCGAAGACATCCGATGACCCAGCTCAGAAGGGTTTACCCGGCCGCAAGGCGCAGGCCGCCCGCAATGACGGCTTGATCCTGGAGGCCGCCCGTGCCGTGTTCCTCGCCGATGCCACGGCCCCGATTTCCGCCGTCGCGGAACGCGCGGGCGTCGGGATCAGTGCGCTGTATCGCCGCTATCCGAGCAAGGAGGTGCTGCTGCGCACGCTCTGCCACGAGGGTCTGCGCCGGTACAACGCGGAAGCCGATGCGGCGCTGGAAGATCCGGACGGCTGGCAAGGCCTGGTCGGCTTTCTCGAGCGAGTGGTGGACGCCGACGTGCACTCGCTGGCCGTGCATCTCGCGGGCACTTTCACCCCCGACGAATCGATGCTGCCCGATGTGCAGCACTCCGCGAAGGTCACGGAGGATCTCGTGCGCCGTGCCCACGCCACCGGCGAACTGCGTTCGGACGTCACCCCGCAGGATCTCGGCCTGATCCTGGAGTCCTGCGCGGCCGTCGCGGTGCCCGATCCGCAGCGCACGGTCCAGCTGCGCCGCCGCGTGCTCGCGATGCTGCTGGCCGGGCTGAGCGCGGACGGCGAACTTCCCGGCCCCCCGCCCGCGCCGGACGAGTTCAACTGGCGCTGGGCTCGGCGATGATTTCTCCCGTGCCGACCGGTCCGCACTGGTAGGAATACCGCTGTCCGCCCCGAAAGGATGCGCCGTGAACTGGACACTCGAGGTCGTCATCGTGCCCGTGTCGGATATCGACCGAGCCAAGAACTTCTACGCGGAGCAACTCGGCTTCGCCGTCGACCACGACACCGAGATCGACGACAACGTCCGCATCGTGCAACTGACCCCACCCGGCTCGGGTTGTTCGATCGTGATCGGCAAGGGCGCGGTGCCCGACATGACACCCGGCTCCCAGCAGGGCCTGCAACTCGTGGTCAACGACCTGCGCAAAGCCCACGATGAGCTCACCGCCCGAGGCGTCGAGGTCACCGAGATCCAAGTCCTCGGCGAGAACCCCGCCCCCATGCCCGACCCACTCGACAACGTCGGATTCTTCTTCTTCACCGACCCGGACGGGAACGGCTGGGGCGTCCAGCAGATCTCGACCCGTCCGTGAGGGTTGTCGCGACGAACGCCGAGTGGGTCTGCCTCGGCTATCGGTTGCCGAGGAAGAGGGTTTGCGTGCTGCGGCCCAAGGGACCCTTTTCGTCGTAGAGCGCCGATTCGGCCATACCTATGCCATGGGGTTGGGGGTAGGTGACGGCGTCGAGGCAGACCCATTCACCTGCGGGTTGGCGGTGCAGGGTGACCGTCAGGTCGGTGTTGATGAACAGGTACTTCGACCAGTCCATCACCGCGCTGACGCCGTTTCCGGAATCCGCCGCCGCGAGGGTGCGTTCCAGCGGGCTCGGGTCGGTGCCCGCGACGATCGGGTATTTGATCCTGATCCAGCACACCGCCGGACCCGGCTCGGTGAAAGAGCCGCTGACGAAGCGGTATTCGATGGCGGTGTGGAAGCCCACCGGTTGGGTGGAGGGGAACGGCGCGGGAACGTCCGCGTGTTCGGGACCGGGGCGTGTGCCGGTGGGCAGGAAACGTTCCGGCAGCGGCAATTCCGGTTCGGAAAGCTTGAACCGCCAGGCATTCGCCCGCATCACCGGCCCGCGCTCGGTGGACAGCGTCGCCTCGATGAGTTCGACGCTGCGGCCGGGGCGGACGACCCGCGCCGCCGCGGTGAGCGGTGCCAGCGGCACCGGGCCGAGGATCTCGACCGCGACCCGGCCGACCTGGAATCCCGGGCGCGGCTCGCACCGCTCGATCACGTGCCCGAGCAGCGCCGAGGGCGGACCCGCGTGCTGGGCATCCGGCGACCAGGGGCCGCGGGTCAGCTCGGTGGACAGAAAGCGATCCGGCCGGTCGGGGTCGGGAAGGTAGAAGGCGTCGCTCACAGCGCCCCGCCTGCGCTCGATTCCGTCGCGCACGCCCGCGCGCACGCTCCTCGGTTCCTTCGCCGGTGCTCGCTCACGTCGCTGTCCGTCCTTCGGGCCGATCGGTCGGTTGTACAACGACGGTAGCCCGCTCCGGAACGGAACTCGAGGTCAGACCCGGCCGAACGCCAGCGCGACGTTGTGCCCCCCGAAGCCGAACGAATTGTTCAGCGCGAAATCGATGCGCTGGGTGCGCGGCGCGCCCGCGACGATGTCCAGGTCGATCGCTGGGTCGAGATTGTCGAGGTTCAAGGTGGGCGGGACGACCTGATCCCGCAGGGTGAGCATGGTGACCAGCGACTCCAACGCGCCGACCGCCCCGATGGAATGCCCGAGCGCGGATTTTGGCGCGTAGACCGAGGCATCGGGCACCACGGACGCGATCGCGTTGGCCTCCGAGGCGTCGCCGATGGAGGTCGACGTGGCGTGCGCGTTCACATGCTGGATATCCGAAGCCCGCAGTCCTGCGGTCTCGATGGCCTTGCGCATCGCGCGAGCCGCGCCGATGCCCTCCGGCTCGGACGCGACGATGTGATAGGCGTCGGAGGTGATGCCCGCGCCGAGCACCCGCCCGTGCACGGCGGCCCTGCGCGCGCGAGCGTGCCGCTCGGACTCGAGCACCAGCAGCGCGCCCGCCTCGCCGAAGACGAATCCGTCGCGGTCGCGGTCGAACGGGCGTGACGCGCGTTCCGGGTCGTCGTTGCGGGTGCTCATGGCGCGCATCATGGCGAAACTCGCGATGGGCACGGCGTCGATATGCCCTTCGACGCCGCCCGCCACCACCACGTCCGCCTCGCCGGTGGTGATCAGCCGCCACGCGTGCGCGATCGCCTCCGAACCCGAGGAGCAGGCCGACACCGGAGCGAAAACACCTGCCCTCGCTCCGATCTCGAGCCCGACGGTGGCGGCGGGACCGTTCGGCATCACCATCGGCACCGACATCGGCGACACCTTGCGATAGCCGCCCGCGCGCATCGCGTCGACCGCCGAGATCAGCGCGTCGCCGCCCCCGAGCCCGGTGCCGATGGCCACCGCCAATCGGTCACCGTCCACCTCGGGGGCGCCGGCGGAACGCCACACCCGGCGGCCGAGCACCAGCGCCATTTGCTCGACGTAGGAATGCCTGCGCTGTTCGACCCGGGTGAGCTCGGCGCCGGGCTGTGACTTCAGCTTGCCGCCGATGCGGACCGGAAGGTCGTACTCGGCTACGAAATCGTCCTCGAGCGCGCCGATTCCGCTGTGCCCCGCCAGCAGTTCGGACCAGGTCGTGTCCATATCGTCGGCCAGCGACGTGGTCGCCGCGTACCCGGTGACCACCACCGAATCCCGAGTTTCTGAAGCGATTGTTACAGTCACGATGTCATGAATACCTGTACCAATCGCTACGGTCAACCCATGGCCCGCCCCCTAGACCACGCCAAACGCGCCGAACTGCTCGCCGCCGTGGTGCGGTACATCGCCGACCACGGCCTCGCGGACCTGTCGCTGCGCCCACTGGCCGCCGAACTCGGCACCAGTTCGCGGATGCTGATCTACTACTTCACGACCAAGGAGGAGCTGCTGGTCCAAGCGCTGGCGACGCAGCGCCCTGACCTCGCAGCCCTCTTCGCCGACATCGGTGACCCGTCCGAACTCCGCGACCGGCTGTGGGACTTCTGGACCGCGAACACCTCGGGTGAGGGCCGAACGAGCGTCCGGGTGATGCTGCAAGTCCTCGGCGCAGCCTGTGCACCACGGAGTCCGTATGCCGACTACGCCATCTCCGCCATCGCCGCGTTCGTGTCGGCGCTGGCGGACGGGCTGCGCAACCTTCCGTCCATTGACGACCCCGAAGTCGTCGCGACCCTGCTTGTGTCGGGCTTGCGAGGGATTTTGCAGGACCGGATGATCACCGGCGAGGTCGAGCGCACCGATCGCGCGGCCCGCCGCCTGATCGAGCAGACGGTGCTCTGATCTCGCATATCGGCGCGGTCATGGCGCGACGGTGACCATTCGTCCGACTCGTACGAGCGACCAGAGCGAGGTAGTCGCCCTCGCCCGATGCCGCCGGAGATCTTCACGCAACGGTCGTCGCCGAAATCACTCGATAGCGGACTCCGGATGCGCATGCGTGAAGACGCGTTCCAGCATCGCATGCAGTTGATCGCGCTCGGCCGTGTCCAATGGGGCGAGGATTTCGTCGCCGACCCGACCGGCCTCGCGATCGAGGGAACGCAATGCTGCGCGGCCGGTGCGGGTGACGCGCACGGTGATCCGGCGACGGTCGCGGTCGTCGCGCGTGCGTTCCACCCGACCGGCGGCTTCCAGTTCGTCGACGATCTTGGCGACGTCGCTGGGGTGGATGGTCAGGCGCTCGGCCAGATCCCGTTGGGCGTGCGGGCCGAAATCGGCGAGCGCCGCGAGGATGGCCATGTGCCACAGCCGCAGGCCGCGAGCGGCGAGCCGGTCGGCGAATCGGCCGCGCGCGGTCTTGCCCACCCGGGACAGAAGGTAGATGTCGAGGCCGAGCAGGCTCGGCGGCAGTGCGCGTCCGGAGTCCATGGATCTATTGTAGGTGTGGACCTACAATAGGTCGGCACCAACTAGTTGGAGACGCCGTGGACGCACTTCATCCGAGACTTCTGGTCACCCGATTCGCCGAGTGCTTCGAGTTCTACGCGGCCGTGCTGCCCGAGCTGATCGGGGCGACCCTGATCAAGGGAACCGCTGCGGGTCCCTACGCGAACTGGGACGTCGGGGATCAAGGTGCGCTTGTGCTCTTCGATCGCTCCGCGATGGCGGAGGTCGTCGCGACATCGGCGCTGCCGGAGCGAGCCGCGCCGTCGCAGGACGCGGTCATGTTCGTCTGCCGGGTCCGCGATGTCGACGCGGGTGCGACACTGTGTGCCGAGCACGGCGCCACGGTTGTCGCAGGTCCAGCCGATCGGCCGCAGTGGGGCCCCGGGCTGCGCACCGCCCACCTGCGTGACCCGGAGGGCACACTGATCGAACTCCAGTCCTACTGATCGCCGAGCGGTCCTGATCGGAAAAGCCATGTGGCTGATCGAACAGCGATCCGCCAAAGACCTGCTCGGCCGGATCGTCGCCAAGCGTCGCACCCTGACCCCCCGGAATGCGCGAATTCGCAGTTCCTAGAAGACTGGAATATCAGCTACAGCAACGCATTACGTGTACACCGATTGCACTTTCAACCGGTTGTCGCCGAGAGTTCCATTCGAACCCGGCGTCCCGCCGCCCGCCGCATCGTAGGTATGCGGCGAGCGGCGGGTGGTCGTTACGAGACGACGGGCAGGTAGACGGCGTTGCCTTTGCCCGCGAACTCGGCGGACTTCTCCGCCATGCCCGCTTCCAGCGCCTCGACCTCGTTCAGGCCGTGGCGCTCGGCGTATTCGCGCACGTCCGCCGAGATCCGCATCGAGCAGAACTTCGGGCCGCACATCGAGCAGAAGTGCGCGGTCTTGGCGGGTTCGGCGGGCAGCGTTTCGTCGTGGTACTCGCGCGCCGTGTCCGGGTCGAGCGACAGGGCGAACTGGTCACGCCAGCGGAATTCGAAGCGGGCCTTGGACAGTTCGTCGTCCCGCTGCTGGGCGTGCGGGTGTCCCTTGGCCAGGTCGGCGGCGTGCGCGGCGATCTTGTAGGTGATCACGCCGACTTTCACGTCGTCGCGGTTGGGCAGGCCCAGGTGTTCCTTCGGCGTGACGTAGCAGAGCATGGCGGTGCCCGCCTGCGCGATGATGGCCGCGCCGATGGCCGAGGTGATGTGGTCGTAGGCCGGTGCGATGTCGGTGGCGAGCGGGCCGAGTGTGTAGAACGGCGCCTCCTCGCACCACTCCTCCTCGAGCCGGACGTTCTCCACGATCTTGTGCATCGGCACGTGACCGGGACCCTCGATCATCACCTGTACGCCATGGGATTTCGCGATCTTGGTCAGTTCGCCCAGGGTGCGCAGTTCGGCGAATTGCGCCTCGTCGTTGGCGTCGGCGATGGAGCCGGGCCGCAGGCCGTCGCCGAGGGAGAAGGTGACGTCGTAGCGCGCGAGGATCTCGCAGAGTTCCTCGAAGTGCGTGTACAGGAACGATTCCTGGTGATGCGCCAGGCACCAAGCCGCCATGATCGACCCGCCGCGCGAGACGATGCCGGTCACCCGCTTGGCGGTCAGCGGGATGTAGCGCAGCAGCACGCCCGCGTGCACGGTCATGTAGTCCACGCCCTGCTCGCACTGCTCGATCACGGTGTCGCGGTAAATCTCCCAGGTGAGCGCGGTCGGGTCGCCGTTCACCTTCTCCAGCGCCTGGTAGATCGGCACGGTGCCGACCGGGACGGGGGAGTTGCGCAGGATCCACTCGCGCGTCTCGTGGATGTTCTTGCCGGTGGACAGGTCCATGATGGTGTCCGCGCCCCAGCGGGTCGCCCACACCATCTTCTCCACCTCCTCGGCGATCGAGGAGGAGACGGCCGAGTTCCCGATGTTCGCGTTGATCTTGACCAGGAATTTCTTGCCGATGATGGTCGGCTCGAGTTCCGGATGCTTATGGTTGGCCGGGATCACCGCGCGGCCCGCGGCGACCTCTTCGCGCACCAGCTCCGGCGCGACGCCTTCACGCGCGGCGATGAAGCGCATCTCGGGCGTGACGATGCCCTCGCGGGCCCAGGCGAGCTGGGTGCGCGGGCCCGCCCCCTCTGATCTGGGCCAGGTGTCGCGCAGCTTCGGTAGACCGCCTTCGAGATCGATCGTCGCCGTCTCGTCGGTGTACGGCCCAGACGTGTCGTAGACATCGAAGTGCTCGCCATTGGTCAGATTGATCCGGCGCACGGGTATGCGCAGGTCTTCGACTTCGAGATAGTGCTTGACGCTGCCCTCGATGGGGCCGGTGGTGACGCTGTCGACTGGTGCGGTTGCGCCGTCGGACGCAGCGGCGGGTGCCATCTTTTCCTCCCTACGCCGGCATTACCCGGTCAGGTTCATACGGTCGACGGCCCTGACGCCTCTCGGCTAGCCGTCCTCTCAGCCCGCTGGTGCGAGCCCCCGTTGGTTGTGAAATTTTCCCGCCCGACCATACCCGGACCGCCCGGCCGCGTGCCCGGCGATTCGCCGCGATCGAGCGAACTCACAGGCAGTGGACATCGGTGACGACGTGCCGAGGCGCGGCTGGAAGTCGCGTGCCGGGATGAGGCGCTGCTGAATACCCGGGAGTCCGGCCAGGCGCTCAGGAAGGTGTGGCGGCGGACTCCGCGCGACGAACAGGCGGTGCAATCGACCTGGGAGCATGCGTGTTCGGTCGGTGTGGCGCCGACGGCGAGGGCGCCCGGCCAGGCGGCATGCCCGGGATTCCCGGTCGAGATCACAACTCTTCCGGTTTGGCCGAATGGCCGGGCGCGCCGCGGGTGCGGCGGGCTTCTTTCATCTCGGCTTCGTAGAGGTGGCGGCGACCGTCGAGCAATTCGTCTCGGGCGGCCCGGTCGATTTCGCGGAACAGGGCGTAGTAGCCGTCGTCGTATTCTTCGATGATCTGGAACGTCCAGCGTCCGGCCAGCACGTTGCGACCGATCAATTCGGTGGATATCCGGTCGGCGATGCGGGCATGGCCCGCCTCGCGGAACAGCTCCACGGCCTCGTCGAGCGCCAGGTCGGCGCCGCCGGTCAGCTGGTGGAAGGAGTACAGGTGACCGCGGGCGCGTTCGATGATCTCCAGCGCCTCCGACAGTTTGCCGGTGGCGGCGACCGTGGTGTCGTCGACGCCGTCGGGCCTGCGGTGCGCTACGTCCGGGCGATCGGTCATGACCTCGCTCCTTGTCTGGCGGATGCAACCGTAGCGCGGCGTACCCGGAAGGGGGCGAGCTCAAGCGCTGGAAGATTGCTCGGGGTTCAGCGCGGATGCGCGGGGCGGATGCGGCCGGTGACCTCGCCCAATCCGATGCGAGACGTTTGAGGACCGGGAGCAGATGCCGTGATCGTCACTTCGTCGCCGTCTTCGAGAAAGGTGCGTTGCCCGTCGTTCACCGGAATCGGTTGACTCCCACCCCAGGACAACTCGATGAACGACCCGCGCTGGTCCGGTTCGGGGCCGGAGATGGTGCCCGACGCGTACAGATCACCGGGGCGGGTAGCAGCTCCGTTCGCGGTGAGATGAGCGAGCATCTGCGCCGGTGACCAGTACATCCGGGCATAGGGCGGGTGCGCGACCGGTTGCCCGTTCCACGCCACGGTGAGATCGATGTCCAGGCCCCACGCCTCGTTACCCCGCAGGTAGGGCAGCGGCGCGGGCGACTGCTCGGGCAGCGGTATGCGCGCGGACTCCAGTGCGGCCAGCGGCGTGATCCACGGTGCGAGCGAGGTCGCGAACGACTTACCGAGGAAAGGTCCGAGTGGTTGATACTCCCAGGCCTGGATATCGCGCGCGGACCAATCGTTGACCAGCGCGACGCCGAAGACCCGGTCGGCGAATTCGTCGATGCCGACCGGCACGCCGAGCCGCGAGCCGACACCGATCACGAAGCCGAGTTCGGCCTCGATGTCCAGCCGCCGGGAGGGGCCGAACTCCGGCGCACCGGATTCGGATCGGCGCTGCCCGCACGGCCGCGCCACCTCGGTGCCGGACACCACCACGGTCCCCGCCCGCCCGTGATAGCCCACCGGCAGGTGGCGCCAGTTCGGCAGCAGCGGGTCGCCGTCCGGCCGGAACAGGCGGCCGAGATTCGTCGCGTGATCAATGCTCGCGTAGAAGTCCACGTAGTCGCCGATCCGTACGGGCAGCCGTAGTTCCACGTCGGACAGGGGATGGACCGCGGCGCTGTCCAGCTCGCCTTCGACCGCCTCGCGAATCCGGTCGCGGACCGCGCGCCAGCGTCCGGGCCCCTGCGCCAGGAAGGCGTTCAGGCTCGGTTCGGCGAACACCGGATCATCCAGGAGCGCGAGCACATCGACGACGTGTTCGCCGAGCCGCACACCCACCCGGTGGCTTCTTCCCCTCGGTGCGAACACCCCGTACGGCAGGTTGTCCGGACCGAACAAAGACTCCGGGGATACCTCGACCCTCGTCCTCACGCGGGGCCCCGCCCGGACCAGGTCCACGCGTAGGTCGGGTCCTCGCAGGCCAGGGCGCCTTCACCGAGTTCCAGCGGACGGAAGGTGTCCACCATGACGGCCAGCTCGTCGAAGTACTCGATGCCGATGCTGTTCTCGTAGGCGCCGGGTTGCGGACCGTGGGCGTAACCGCCGGGGTGCACCGACACCGAGCCCTGGGTGATCCCGGAACCCTTGCGCGCCTCGTAGTTGCCGCCGCAATAGAACATGACCTCGTCGGAATCGACGTTGGAATGGTAGTACGGCACGGGGATCGACAGCGGGTGGTAGTCCACCTTGCGCGGCACGAAATTGCAGATGACGAAGTTGCCGCCCTCGAATGCCTGATGGACGGGCGGCGGCTGATGGATGCGCCCGGTGATCGGCTCGAAGTCGGCGATACTGAACGTGAACGGATACAGGCAGCCGTCCCAGCCGACCACGTCGAACGGGTGGGTGGCGTAGACCATCCGGGTGCCGACGACCTGCCCGCCGGCCCGGTGTTTGACCAGCACCTCCACCTCGGTGCCGGTCGCGGTGATCGTCTCGGCCGGTCCGTGCAGGTCGCGCTCGCAGTACGGGGCGTGCTCGAGCAGCTGACCGAACTTCGACAGATAGCGCTTCGGCGGAGTGATATGGCCGGCAGCCTCGATCACATACGCTCGCAGCGGTTCCGGGCCGGTGGGCCGCCAGCGATGCGTGGTGGCTCGCGGAATGAGCACTTGATCGCCCTGCCGCGCGTGCAGCGCGCCGAACACGGTCTCGACCACCGCCGCGCCGGACTCCACGTACACCAGTTCGTCGCCGATAGCGTTGCGGTACAACGGCGATCCGCCCTTGGCGACGACGTAGGAGATGCGCACGTCGGCGTTGCCGAGCAGCAACCGCCGCCCGGTGACCGGATCGGTCTCCGACGGGGTGTCGCCGGGAAACAGGTTGTGCAGCCGCAGATGACGATGGCGCAGTGGATGATTCGGCGTGGTCCGCTGATCGGGCAACTCCCAGACCGTCGAATCGACCAGCGCGGGCGGCAGGCCGCGGTGATAGAGCAGCGAGGAGTCGCCGGAGAAGCCCTCCTCGCCCATCAGCTCCTCGTAGTAGAGCCGGCCCTGCTCATCCCGATGCTGGGTGTGCCGCTTCGGCGGTACCGCACCCACTTGCCGATAGAACGCCATGACCGTTCCTCCGCCAACCGGTGGTCGGATAGTTGATCACCATCGTAGTGCGGCCGCGTCGCCTATCAGGCGTTTCGCAGGGCGCGGTAGACCGCGGCCCCGACGAACGCGCCGAGATCCGCCGGTGTCCAGCCCTCCTGGTCCGCGAGCAGCGCGCGCACCGCCCCCTCGCCCGCGGAGACCCACTGCTCCACCAGCACGGGCAGCTTGCGCTCGGCGTCGGCGGTGCCCCACGCGCGCAGCGTCGGTCGCAGCAGTTTGGCGCAGCGCTCGATGACCAGCTTGCGGCCGCGGCCGAACGACTTCGCCACGGCGGGGTCGGGGTTGCCGTAGACCAGCCGCCAGGCATCGGGGCGGCTCGCGGCCTTCGTCAGCAGCGCGCGGAACCCCTCGACGAACACGGTCTCGTCCGCGTCCACGTCGCGCGGCGTCACCACCTCCAGCACGCCGCTGACCAGGTAGCCCTCCTCGCGTTGGATCAGCGCCTCGATCAGCTCGACCCGATCGGCGAAGCAGGCGTAGACCACCGGCCGGGTCACCTTCATCCGCTCCGCGATCGCGGCCATGGTGACCGCGGCGATGCCGTTGTCGACGGCGATGGCCAGCGCGGTGTCGAGCACCTGCGGGCGGCGGCGCTCCGGGCCGAGGTGCTGCGCCCGTTGCCGTTGCCCCATGGCCGAGTCGCTGTTCACCCCGCCCAGCCGGGCGCCGGTTGCCCGGTTTCCACTGCGGCGCGGGAAGGGCGGCTGCGCCGGGCGGGTCACGAGGGCCCGGGTCCGTCGGCGAAATCGGCGATCACCGGAGCGTGATCGCTGGCCCCCTTGCCCTTTCGTGCCTCGCGATCGACCATCGCGTCCGTCACGGTGGCGGCGAGCGCGGGGGAGGCGAGGATGAAATCGATGCGCATCCCTTCCTTGCGCGGGAAGCGCAGCTGGGTGTAGTCCCAGTAGGTGTAGACGCCCGGCCCCGGTGCGAACGGACGCATGACGTCCGCGTACCCGGCGTCGACGACGGCCTGGAAGGCATCGCGTTCCGGTTTCGACGTGTGCGTCTTGTCGGCGAAGTACTCCACGGACCAGACATCGTCGTCGGTCGGCGCGATGTTCCAGTCGCCCACCAGCGCGATCTTGGCCTGCGGGTCCTCGGCCAGCCAGCGCGCGCCGTTGTCCCGCAGGGCGCCAAGCCATTCCAGCTTGTAGGCGTAGTGCGGGTCGGCCAAGGTGCGGCCGTTGGGTACGTACAGGCTCCACACCCGCACGCCACCGCAGGTGGCACCGATCGCGCGGGACTCGACGACCGGCGTGCTGATCAGCGACTCGCCCGCGTCCTTGTCGAAACCAGGTTGCTCGGGGAAGGCGAATTCGACGTCGGCGAGGCCGACCCGGGAGGCGATCGCCACTCCGTTCCACTGGTTGATGCCCAGGTGGGCCACTTCGTAGCCCAGTTCGTCGAAGCGCTCGAACGGGAACTGGTCGTCCCGGCACTTGGTCTCCTGAAGGGCGAGCACGTCGATGTCTTGGCGGTCGAGCCAGTCCGCGACACGGTCGAGCCGGGAGCGGATCGAGTTGACATTCCAGGTGGCGAGACGCACGGCGGCCTTCCTTCGCGCGGGTGACAGGTCTGTTCTACCGCAGGCCGCCGGACCCGGCGAGTGGCTCCGGCGCGGCGTAGCGGTAGGCGTGGTGTTCGACGAAGCCCAGTTCGCGGTACATCGCGCGGGCCGCCTCGTTGGTGGCCTCCACCTGGAGGTAGGCGTGTGTCGCGCCGCGGTCGTGGCCCCAGCGAACCAGCTCGGCGCAGACCAGCGAGCCGAGCCCGTGCCTGCGGTGCGCGGCGGCGACGGCCACACAGGTGAGGCCGACCCAGCGGCGTCCGTCCGGGGCGGTGGTGAGCGCGCCGCGGCCGATCGCGATGGGGCGCGGCAGGCCGAGCGAGGCGAAGCCGAGTTCGCCGTCGAGGACCGCGGTCAGCACCTCGGGATCCGGTGGAGGAATCGCCTGCCCGGTGTGAACTTCGCCGCCGTAACGGTGCATCTCCAGCCAGTCGGCGTCAGGGGCGGCGGCGATCCGCACCATCGAAGGACCCTGGGGCAGCACGAAATTGTCGATGTCGATGGCGAGAATGAGCGTTTCTCGCCAGCTGTGCCAGCCGGGCGGCACGGGGGCCAGCCGATCGGGCAGCGCGAGTTGCAAGGGCAGGCCGTGCGCGGTGTACCACTCGCCGATCCGGTGCAGCGTCTCCGCGGACACGGTGGCGGGCGCCTCGGAACTGCCCAGCGGCACAGCGGAGTTCGCGCGGCCGGTGTACCCGCGACCCGCACGCGCCAGCCAGCCGTCGATCCACGCGTGTTCCACGCCCGGCCAGGCGTAGGCGGCCGCGGCCTCCAGCGCGCGGATCTCCTTGGTGCGAATCGGCCTTGGTCCGAGCGCTTTCAGCGCCACCACGCGCTCCGGCGCCACCGATACGACCGTGCCGTCGGCGCCGCGCACGGTCGGCGGATCCAGCGCGACGAGTTCGCCGATCACGTCGGTCAACGGTTGGGGATAACCCGCGGGCAACCGATAGCGCAGCACCACGCGGCGGCCGAGCGGAATATCGGGCAGGCCGGCGGCGGGGTCAGTCGTCATGCCCGAACGGGTCGGGGTCGGTGCCGGGCAGCCAGCTCAAACCCGGTGTGCCCCAGCCGTTGCGTTTGATCGCCTTCTTGGCGGCCCGTGCGTTGCGGCCGATCAGCACATCCACGTAGAGGAACCCGTCCAGATGCCCGACCTCGTGCTGGAGCATGCGGGCGAAGAAACCCTTGCCCTCCACCTCGACCGGCTCGCCGTGCTCGTCGGTGCCGGTCACCTTCGCCCATTCGGCGCGGCCGGTGGGGAACTGCTCGCCGGGTACCGACAAACAGCCCTCCTCGTCGTCGTCCGGGTCGGGCATGGACTCCGGGATCTGCGAGGTCTCCAGTACCGGGTTGACCACCACGCCGCGGCGCCGGGTCGCGGCGCCGTCCGCGCCCAGGTCGGGGCAGTCGTAGACGAACAGGCGCAGCGGAACGCCGACCTGGTTGGCCGCGAGACCGACGCCGTGCGCCGCGTCGAGCGTCTCGTACATGTCCGCGATGAGCGGAGCCAATTCCTCCGGCGATCGGGTGACCCGTTCGGTCGGGTTGTGCAGAACCGGGTCGCCGACGATCACGATCGGGAGGATTGCCATGGGCCAATTATTGCCGTGGGTGCCACGTCACAGCGCTTCGGGTACCGCGGCTACCGGCAGGTAGGGAACACGCCGCGTCGTGGCCAGGGCGATTCCCGGGCTGCGTGGTTGAATGTTCCGCGACGTACAAGCACCATTTTCGTCTGGTGGTCACTCGGCGAGGGAGCGAGATGGACGGCGCAGCGGCACGGAATCTTTCCGAGAGCCAGGACGGCCCTTCCGCGAGCGAAGATGTCACGACAGGGCAGGCTCCGGCCGACCAGGCGGACGGCTCCGGGTTGAGCCGTCGCGAACTCGACATCCTGGCTTTCGAGCGGCAGTGGTGGAAGTACGCGGGGGCCAAGGAGGAGGCGATCCGCGAGCTGTTCGCCATGTCGCCGACCCGCTACTACCAAGTGCTCAACGCGGTGGTGGACCGGCCGGAGTCGCTGGCCGCCGACCCGATGCTGGTGAAGCGGCTGCGCAGGCTGCGCGCGAGCAGGCAGAAGGCGCGTGCGGCGCGGCGGCTGGGATTCCAGGTCTGACCCGGCGATGCGGACCCTGACCCGCCTCGTGCGACTAGGCTCGCGAGGGTGAGCTACCCGAATCCCACCTCCGGTGGGCCACCGTTGCGCGCCCTTGCGATGGTGCTGATCGCGTTGGCCATCGTCTTCGCCGGTCTGGGCGCGATGTCGTTGTCGAGTTCCGACGCCGACAGCGACGCCTCGGGAACCAGCGAATCGCCCACCTCGAGCGCGACGGCCGCGCCCCAGATCCGGGCGAGCACGACCACGCCCAAGGCGGCGACCTCGGTCGCGTCCTCGTCCACCGCGGTGGCGACGGTCACGCCGACCACGACCGCCGCGGCGACCACCTCCGCGGCGGCCCGTTCGGTCCCGGTGCGCGTGCTGAACAACAGCATGGTGCCCGGACTCGCCGCCAAGACGGCGGGCCAGCTCTCGGCGAGCGGGTGGACGATCGCGGAAACGGGCAACTACCCCGGCGCGAGTATCTCGAAAACCACTGTGTACTACGGCACTTCGCCCGGCGACAAGGAGGCGGCGCAGGCCGTCGCGGACGAGCTCGGCGCGTCGGTGGCGCCGAAGTCGGACGGAATCGGGGACACCGGACCGGGTGTAACGGTGATCGTCACGGGTAACTGACCCGTGTGGCCGCTGTTCGCACGCTCGGACCGGCGAACGTGAGGTGAGGGCGCGCCGCCCTGTCGGGGACACGGCATGGCGGCGTGGCATCATCTTGTCCGGTAACGAACGTGTCCACCCAGCTTTACTCGTAAACTCGGTACTCGTAAAGGAGTTCCCCGATGGCCCCGTCCACAACTCGCCGCCCGTCTTGGCGGACTGTGACCCCGGTGCTCGCGGTCGCGGTGTTCGGCCTCGCCGCCTGCTCGAACAGCCAGGAGTCGAGTGACGTCCAGGGAACCACCCCGCCGGTGTGGACCGGGTCCGCCGCCCCGGCCGGGCAGTCGAGCACCGAGCACGGCACGCCGAGCACGGAGCAGGGGGTGAACGTGCAGTTGAAAGACCCCTCCGGCGCCTCGGTGGGCACCGCGAACTTCGCCAAGGACGGCAACCACCTGCAGGTCACCGTCGAGGCCCACGGGCTGCGCCCCGGCTTCCACGGCCTGCATGTGCACCAGGCGGGCAAGTGCGAGCCGAACTCCGTCGCACCGACCGGCGGCCCGGCGGGCGACTTCCTCTCCGCCGGTGGTCATCTGCAGGTCGGCAGCGCCAACGCGCATCCGGCCAGCGGTGATCTGACCTCGCTGGAGGTGCGTGGCGACGGCGTCGCCAAGCTGGTCACCACCACCGACGCGGTGACGCTGGACGACGTGAAGGGCAAGGCCCTGATCATCCACGCCGACGCCGACAACTTCGGCAACATCCCGAATCGTTACAACCGCGCCGATGGCGTCGCGGGTCCTGACGAGACGACCCTAGCGACGGGCGACGCGGGCGGCCGTGTCGCCTGTGGCGTGATCCAGTAGCGCGGTGGTATATGGCCGGGGCAGGAATCGAGCACGTTCCCTTCGAAGGTTCGCCTCGGCCAACGATCGGGGTCGAATGGGAGATCGCCTTGGTGGACAAGGTGACCCGGGATCTGTCGAATACCGCCGCCGAGGTGTTCGATTCACTCGGTGAGCTGCGGGCCCACGACGGCACCCCGCAGGTGACCAAAGAGCTGCTGCGCAACACCGTCGAGTTCGTCACCGGCGTGCACGAGACCGTAGGCGCCGCGGTGGAGGACCTGACCGGCACCATGAACACGGTGCGGCGCGCGGCTGAGCCGCTCGGCGTCGACCTGTTCTGCGCGGGCACCCATCCGTTCGCGCAGTGGTCGGCCCAGCAGCTCACCCGGTCGGAGCACTACGACGAGCTGATCGAGCGCACACAGTGGTGGGGTCGCCAGATGATGATCTGGGGCGTGCACGTGCACGTCGGAGTTTCGCACCGCGACAAGGTGTTTCCGATCCTCAACTCGTTGCTGCTGTCGTATCCGCATCTGCTCGCGCTGTCGGCGGGCTCGCCGATGTGGTCCGGATCGGACACCGGCTACGCCAGCAACCGGACGCTGATGTTCCAGCAGCTGCCGACCGCGGGCCTGCCGTTCCAGTTCGAGAACTGGACCCAGTTCGAGCATTTCGTGCACGACGAGGTCAAGACCGGTGTGTTCACCCAGCTGGGCGGCATGCACTGGGACATCCGCCCGGCGCCCAAGTGGGGCACCATCGAGGTGCGGGTCTGCGACGGCATCTCCACGCGCGCCGAACTCGCAGCACTGGCCGCGCTCATCCATTGCCTGATCGTCGACCTGGACCAGCGTGTCGAGAACGGCGAAACCCTGCCCACCCTGCCGCCGTGGCATGTGCAGGAGAACAAGTGGCGGGCCGCCCGGTACGGACTGGACGCGATCATCATCACCGATGCCGACAGCAACGAGCGCTTGGTCACCGACGACCTGGACGATCTGCTGAACCGGCTGGAGCCGACGGCGGCGCGACTGGGCTGCGCGGACGAACTCGCGATGGTCGCCGAGATTCCCAAGCGGGGCGCGTCCTATCAACGGCAGCGCCGCGTCGCCGCGGCATCGCAGGGCGACCTGATCGCGGTGGTGGACGCCCTGGTCGAGGAGCTGAAACAGTAACGTCCGGGCGCGGATAGGTCGGCTGTCGTTCAGCTGGCCAGGGGGATGGCGTTCATCCCCCGTTTACTATGGTCGGATGCTAGTCGAAGACCCGGGTGCCAAAGCAGGAAGCGCGGTATCGCGCCGTCCCGTACCGCGGACTCGGGTCCGGGTCACCGCGGCGGTGGCCGCGGTCCCTGTCCTGCTGATCGTGTTGCAGGTCGTCGCTGTCTGGCAGGGGTTCGACGGCCCGCTCGAGAGCGTGGCGCGGGACTACATCGGCACTCCCAAGTCCATGTCGGTGCCCTGGGCGGGGCTGGTCCTTGCACTGGTGGGCATCTCGGCCCGCCGCAGACTGGTCGCGGTGGGGGTCGCGGTCGCCGTCGACGTGGTGTGGGCGGGCGCCCGCTTGCTGGCCGGAGAGCCGTTCGTGATCGGGAACGGGCCGGTGATCGTGCTGACCGGCCTGGCGCTGGTCGCGTGGCTGCGCTGGTCCGGCGCCGAACGGCGGAACGCGCTGCACGCGGCCGCGCTCGGCGCGCTGCTCATACTGGCCACCAAGGTCGGCGACGTCTGGCTGCACGTCACCGTGATCGGCAGGCCGACGGTGCTCGACGAGTACGTGATCCTGGCCGACCACGCGCTGGGCGATCCGTCGTGGGTGCTCGGCCGGGCGGTCGACGCGCTCGGGCCGGTGGTCTACGCGGTGCTGCACTGGGTCTACATCGAGTTGCCCGTGGCGGCCATCGTCGTGGCGGTGTGGCAGCTGCGCGGGGTGGTGTCCTCGGGGCGGTGGCCGTCGCACTATCTGGTGCGAACCTTCCTGGTGCTCGGATTGATCGGTCCCCTGGTGTACGTGCTGTTCCCGGTGGTCGGGCCGATGTTCGCGTTCGGACCGGACGGAAACGGGCTGCAACTGGGCAACTACTGGCCGGGTGTGGTGCCGCCGATCGACCGGAATCCGCTGCCGCTGCCGTTCGACGCGGCGATTCCGCGCAACTGCATGCCCTCGATGCACACGGCCTGGGCGCTGTCGGTGTTCCTGCACACCCGCCGCGACAGCGACGGCGAGCCGGCCCCGGCCTGGCTGCGCTGGGGCGGCGCGTTCTGGCTGCTGGCCACCCTCACCGCCACCCTCGGTTTCGGCTACCACTACGGCGTCGACCTGGTCGCGGGCGCGGTGCTGTGCCTCACCGTCGAATCGGCGCTGCGCGAGCCGGAGCGCGGCTGGGGATGGTTCCGGGTCCGGCTGGTCGGCTCCGGTGTGGTCGTCCTGGCCGCGCTACTGCTGGCCTACCGCTACCTCGCGGTGCCGATGGCCGAGTACCCGGTGCTCGCGGGCACCGTGGTGCTCGGGCTGCTGGCCGGACTGGCGGCCGCGTTCCACGCCACGTGGTTCGTGACCGTGCGGCAACCGCTGCGGGCCGAACGAGAGGTCGAACCCGCCACGCCCTGAGCGGGTGTCCGGGCGAGCCGGCAGGCGCGGGGGCGAGCCCGCCACGCCCCGAGCGGGGGTCCGGCCGAGCCGGCCGGCGCGGAGTCGAGCCCACTACGCGCTGAGCGGGGGTTATTCCACGTCGTCGTCGCGCAAAGCGTTGACGCGCAACAGACCGTCGCGGTAGCGCTGCTCGCGGTAGGCGGTGCGGCCGATGAGGTGGGCGATCACGGGGGCCGTGAGCAGGGTGAACAGCCCGACCAGCACCAGCGTCCAGACGTTGCCGTGCCCGCGCAGCTGGATCGCGGCGCCTGCCAGCACCAGGATCAGCCCGATGACCTGCGGTTTTGTGGCAGCGTGCATTCGGGTGAGCGTGTCGGGGAAGCGCACGATCCCGAGCGCCGCGGTCAGCGCCAGCGTCGAGCCGAACAGGATCAGGGCGCCCGCGAGCGCATGCCAGAGGTTCATTTGTCGTCCCGCACCCGGAATCGGGACACCGCGGCCGAGCCGAGGAATCCGACCAGCGCCAGCGCGACGATCGCGGGCACCACGGTGGTGTCGGCGCTGTAGGCCGCCCACACGGCCAGGCCGGAGGCGGCGATGGCCGTCAGCGAGTCGACGCCGACGACCCGGTCCAGCGTGCTCGGCCCCATGACGACACGGTAGGTGGTGAGCAGACCGGCCGCGGTCAGGATGACGGCGGCGATCACGGCGACGACGGTCACGATGGCACCTCCGGGAGCGCGGCGGCCCGGGAGCGCGGCCAGCCGGTCGGACGTTCGAACGCGTCGATCAGCAGGCGTTCCAGCCGCCGGGTGATCCGGTAGAACTCGTCCACCGCGGCGTCGCTGCCGACGTCGAGGACGTGGACGTAGACGACCCAGCGCCTGCGATCGATCTCCAGCACCATCGTGCCGGGGATCAGGTTGAGCACATCGGTCCACAGCACCAGCACCAGATCCGATCTCGTGCGGGCGTATACCCGCAGCACCCCGGATACCGGCATCGGAGCAGGGCGGATCGCGAACCAGGCGACCTGGAGGCTCGACTCCAGCGCGTAGTACGCGCTCGACACGATCAACGCGACCAGCGGAAGCGGGTTCAGCCGACCGGACACCGGCACGCGCGGCAGCGGCAGCGCCAGCATGATCAGCGCGCCGACCACCAGCCCGCCCAGCAGGTTCGCGACGCTGAGATCGCCCCACAGGGCGAGCCAGACCATGGTGAGCCACGCGAGTACGCCGATTCGGACGACCGTCTCGCGCCGCCGGCCGCGTCCGTTCTGCTCGACGCTCATCGCGGGCCTCCCGCATCGCCGCGCGAATCACCCAGTACCGCACCGATGTACACGCCGGGGTCGCGCAGGTCGGCCGCCGCCCGGTCGGCGATCGTGAGAATCGGGCCTGCCAGCACGGTCAGGCACAACCCGACCGTCACGAGCGCCGCGGTGGACAACACCATCAGCGGTGGCATCCGGCCGGGGTCGGTGCGCTCGTCGTAGTGCACGTCGGTCGCGTCCTCGATGAGCGTCGGGGGCTTCGCCGCGGTGAGATGGCCCTCCGGAGCGTCCGCGCGGGGCCGCCAGAACGCTTTGCTCCACACCCTGGCCACGGTATAGAGCGTGAGCAGGCTGGTGAGCACGGCGCCCCCGACCAGCACCCAGGCCAGCGCGCTGCCGCGCTCGGCGCCCGCCTGCAAGAGCGCCACCTTGCCGATGAATCCGGAGAACGGCGGTATTCCGCCGAGATTCAGCGCGGGGATCAGGAACAGCACCGCGAGCAGCGGGCTGGCCGCGGCGAGCCCGCCCAGTCTGCGCAGCGAGGTCGATCCGGCTTGCCGCTCGATCAGGCCGGCCACCAGGAACAGCGCCGTCTGCACCAGGATGTGGTGCGCCACGTAGAACACCGCGCCGGCCAGCCCGGACGCGGTGGCCAGACCGACCCCGAACACCATGTATCCGATGTGGCTGACCAGTGTGAACGACAGCAGACGGCGGATGTCGCTCTGCGCGATGGCGCCGAGGATGCCGACGAGCATGGTGAGCAGGCCGCATACCAGCAGCACCGAGTCGAAGCCGCCGTCGGGAAACAGCAGCGAGTGGGTCCGGATGATCGCGTACACACCCACTTTGGTGAGCAGGCCGGCGAACACGGCGGTGACCGGAGCCGGGGCGGTCGGGTAGGAGTCGGGCAGCCAGTTCGACAGCGGGAAGACGGCCGCCTTGATGCCGAACGCCACCAGCAGCACCGCGAAGATCGCCGTGCGGGTGCCGTCCGGCACGGCGCCGAACCGGACGGCGAGCTGGGCCAGATTCAGCGTTCCGGTGGCCGCGTAGGTCAGCCCGATGCCGGTGAGGAAGATCAGCGACGAGACCATCGACACCATCACGTAGGCCACGCCCGCCCGGATGCGCTCGGTGGTCGCGCCCACCGTCAGCAGCACGAACGAGGCCGCGAGCAGGATCTCGAAGCCCACGAAGAGGTTGAACAGGTCACCGGCCAGGAAGGCGGCCGAGACACCGGCGGTGAGAACCAGATATGTGGGCCGGTAGATGGAGGTGGGCTGCCGTTCGTCGCCGTCGCGGATGTTCTGGCCCGCGCCGTAGAGGGCGACCGAGAGCAGCACGATGGACGAGACGACCAGCATCGCCGCGGAGAGCCGGTCCACCACCAGCGTGATGCCGATCGGGGCCGCCCAGTTGCCGACCTGCAACGCGGTGGTGCCGTCCCGGTCGGCCAGATACAGCAGCAACCCGCAGATCACCACGACGGCGGTGAGCGCGCCGACGATGACCACGCTTTGGATGCGGGGCCTGCGACCGAACACGAGGGTGGCGGCGGCGCCGAGCAGCGGAACGAGTACCGGCAGCGGCGCGAGGATCGGCAGCAGACCGGGCGAGAGGTTCACTTCTCCGGATCCTCTCCGGCACGCCGCCGGGCGACATCCTCGTCTTCCTGATCGTTGGCGACGTCGTCGCTGGTGGTGAGCATGTAGGCGCGGTAGGCGAGGGCGAGCACGAATGCCGCGATGCCCATGGTGATCACGATGGCGGTGAGCACCATCGCCTGGGCGAGCGGGTCGGCCATCTCCTCGGTCTCGGCAGCGCCGCGGATGGGCGGCTTGCCGTTGGCGCCGCCCGCGGTGAGGATCAGCAGGTTCACCGCGTTGCCGAACAGGATCAGCCCGAGCAGCATCTTCGACACCGCGCGTTCCAGGAGCAGATAGACCCCGCACGCGACCAGGATGCCGATCACGATCAGCAGCGTCAGATTCGCCGTCATGCGCCGGAACCTCCCTTCGTGGCTGGGGTATCGGCGTCGGCCAGCTCGCTGTCCAGCCGCGCGCCGAGGCTGCGCAACACGTCCAGCACCAGGCCGACCACGATGAGATAGACGCCGAGATCGAACAGCAGCGCGGTGACCACCTTGACGTGGCCGACCACCGGCAACGAGACCTCGATGATCGCCGAGGACAGCGGCGGCGCGCCGAGCAGCAGCGACGAGACCGCGGTGCCCGCGGCCAAGGTGAGGCCCGCGCCGAGAACATGGCCCGCGTCGACGGGGAGCGCCTCGCCCAGTTCGTAGCGGCCGCCCGCGAGATACCGCAGGGTCAGCGCGAGCCCCGCGGTGAGTCCGCCCGCGAACCCGCCGCCTGGCGCGTTGTGACCGGAGAAGAAGAAGTAGACCGACAGCACCATGATGGTCGGGAACACCAGCCGCGTGGTGATCTGCAGGACCATCGACCGATCGGCCCGGTCGACCAACCGGCCCGCCGGCAGCCAGCTCACCAGTTCCGGGTCGTAATCGGGGGAGTCCGTCGCGCGCGGGGCGCTGCCGAAACGCCTGCTGCGGAACACCAGGGAGGCGACGCCCGTGGCGGCGACGACGAGTACCGAGATCTCGCCGAGGGTGTCCCACGCCCGCAGGTCTACGAGCAGGACGTTCAGGGCGTTCTTTCCACCACCGAAGGTATAAGCGGCCTCGGGAATCCGGGGCCAGACGGGTTCGGCGGTGCGCGCCGCGACGGCGAAACCGGCCAGGACCGCGACCACCGTTCCGGTCCCCGCGGCCAGAATCGCCCTGCGGATCTTGAACGCGGTCCTGCGGCGGGCCTCGATCCGCGCGGGGAAGGCGCGCAGGACGAGGACGAAGATCACCAGTGTCAGCGTCTCCACCAGGAATTGGGTCAGTGCGAGGTCGGGCGCGCCGTGCAGCGCGAAGATCACGCCGCTGCCGTATCCGGTCACGCCCACCACCAGCACGCTCGCCAGTCGGTTGCGCAGCACCGTCGCGGCGAGCGCGGTCACCGCCATGATCACGCCCACGGCCGCTTGCAGCGGCGAATCCCACAGGCGCAGCGTGACGCCGGTGCGGGTGCCGAGGGCGAGCAGGACGGTCGGCAGGATGATCAGTGTGACCAGGATCGCCGCCTGGCTCAGCGGCAGCGACCCGCGTTGCACGGTGCCGGTCATTCGCAGCGAGAGGGTGTCCATCGCGCGCAGCGTGGCGTCGTAGGCGCGGTCGGCGTTGCCGAGGCGCGGGTGCGCCGATTCGGTGAAGCGGGCGCGCAGCCGGTACAGCCCGACACCGACCGCGACGATCAGCAGCGTCCACGCCAGCACGGGGGTGAAGCCGTGCCACAGCGCCAGATGGGAAAGCGGGGGTCCGGCAAACGTTTCGGCATAGGGGCGCAACCGTGCGTCCAGCCAGGACGGCGCGAGACCGGCCGCGAGGCTCGCGGCGGCGAGGATCACCGGTGCCGCCAGGAAAAGCGCGCCCGGCGGGTGCCAGCGGAGGCGCTCCTCGGATTCTCGCCCGGCTACGGGCACTTCGCTCGGATGGTGGGCCAGGGGCGCGGCGCCGGGAGCGGGGTCCGGCTCGACACTCTTGTCCGCGAAGGCGCCCCAGACGAACCTGATGCTGTAGCCGACGGTCAGCATCGAGCCGAGGACCACCCCGGCGAACACCGCGCCGCGGGCGGGCACGGCGAGAATGTCCGCGTCCAGCACGGCGCTCAGCGCGCTCTCCTTACCGACGAAGCCGAGCAGCGGCGGAATGCCCGCCATGCTTAGCGCGGCGAGGATCGCGGTGGCGCACAGCACCGGCGCCCGGCGGCCGAGACCGGACAACCGGCGTAGGTCGCGGGTTCCCGCACCGTGATCGATGATCCCGACCACCAGGAACAGGCTCGCCTTGAACAGCGCGTGCGCGACGATCATCGTCACTCCGGCCAGCGCTGCGGCGGGCGTGCCGAGGCCGACCAGCACGATCAGGAAGCCCAGCTGGCTCACCGTACCGAAGGCCAGCACCAATTTCAGATCCACGACCTGCAGTGCGCGCAGCCCGGCCAACAGCATCGACGCCAGGCCGAGAGTGAGCACCAGCGGGTGCCACACCGGGTTCTGCGCGAACGCCGGTGCGAGCCGGGCGATCAAGTACACACCGGCCTTCACCATGGCCGCGGCGTGCAGGTACGCGCTCACCGGCGTCGGCGCGGCCATCGCGCCGGGCAGCCAGAAATGCAAGGGCACCACGGCGGATTTGGTGAGCGCGCCCACCAGCAGCAGCGCCACCGCCACGTCGACGGCCGTCCCGCTGGGGGCGCCGGACAGCAGATCCGACAGCAGATAGCTGCCGTTCGCGGTGCCGAGCACGACGATGCCGGCCAGCATCGCCAATCCGCCCGCCCCGGTCACCAGCAGCGCCTGGATCGCGGCCCGTCTGCTGGCCGCCTGCTCGGCGTTGTGGCCGATCAGCAGGAACGACAGCACCGTGGTCGCTTCCCAGAACACGTAGAGCAGCACCATGTTGTCGCTGGTGACCAGCCCGAACATGGCCCCGGCGAACGCGACGAGCTCGGCGGCGAACACCCCCAGCCGCGGCTCGTCGTTCTCGAAGTACCTGGCGCAGTACACCAGCACCAGCGCTCCGATGCCCAGCACGAGCAGGCACAGGATGGCAGCGAGCGTGTCGAAACGCAGATCGATGTTCAGTCCGATGCTCGGCGCCCAGGTCAGCCGGACGCGCTGCGGCTCGGACCAATTCGCGATCACCCAGGCCGAACTGCCGAGCGGGACCGCGGCCAGCAGGTAGAAAGCATTGCGCCCCAGTGCCCGCACCCCCAGCGGAGCCACCAGGGCGGCTGCGGCGTGCACGAGCAGGATTGCGAGCAAACTTCACTCCGTCGAGTCGGGGCGGCGGGGTGTTCGGGACAAGCCTACGGAAAGCCTGCGTCTTTCGTGGCCGGGGTGAGTATGGCGTCCGCCATCCCCGCGAATCGGGGCTATATATCCGCTAACGATTCGCTTTCCGGTTGCCTTTTCGGTTGCGGCTTACAGCGCGGCCGCAATTTCCGCAGCATGATCAGCCCGATCGCGCTGCCGATGACGATGGCCAGCGCGGTGCGCCCCGGTGTCGCGTCGTGTACCGCCACGTCCTCGCGCCAGTCCTCGACCCGGTCCGGCATCACCGACACCGCCGAAGGAAGGTAGAGCGCGGTGAGCGCGAGCACACCGCCGGGCGGGTAATGCGGCCACACCGTCCCGCAGCAGTAACCCGCGGTCAACGCGATGATTCCGCTGATCACGGCGAAGGCGACGGTACCCGAGGACGTCGAGGTGACCTGGGCGAAGACCGTGATGCCGATGAGGAACAGGATGGCGAGAGCCGTCGAGGGCATCCGGGAGCCGATGAAGAGTCCGGCGGCGGTCAACGCGATGAGCACCGCCGAAGTCCAGCCGGGCCGGACGGCGTAGCCGACGGCGTCGACCGCCGCGGTGAGGCTCACGGCCAGGTACACGCCGGTGCCGTCGCGGCCGGGCAACAGCATGGCCGCCGCGGTCGCGCTCACAATGGTCGCGGCGGCGACGATCCCGATCTCGATCGCGTGACTCTCGGCGGGCAGTTTGCTGTACTGGCGGCCCAGCCATTCCGTGCCGGCCAGTACCACCAGCGCGAGCACCATGGCGGCGAGGATCGGCGTCACCGGCAGGGCGATCGCCATCCCCGGCGTCTTCGGCTCGTCGGTGCGCTTCCAGTTGTGCAAGGTGCTGATCACCAGCAGGGACAAGGCGACGCCGATCATCCAGCGTGTCGGAGTCTCCAGCACCGCGTACGGATCCGGGTTGATGTCGAGCAGGTTCGCCAGATCGCCGAAGCCGAAGAATCCGACGCCGCCCACCGCGAACGCGGCGCCCGGCAACGGTCTGCGCAGCACAACGGCGCCCAGGCCGCCGAGCAGCACGGCGGCGCAGATCGAGTCGATGTAGTTCTGCGTGGTCAGGATCTCGGCCGTCGCCACGTGGCGTCCGGCGAAGTGATTGATCAGCTGGGCCAGCGCGGCGGCCGTCGCCGTGGCCCACCCGGTCAGCGGCCGCTTGGTCGTGGTGACCAGCACGGCGACCGTCACGGCGACGATCACTCCCAGCGCCGCGCTACGGGGCACGCTGTTGAGCAGACCGGCGATCCGGTACGACGTCGACTGGCCTCGGGTGCTGACGGTGACCGGCAGGAACAGCGTGACACCCGCGACCGCGGCTCCCGTGAAGGCCGCGGTCGCGTCGACAATGTCGCCGACCCTGCGCACGGTTGTCGAACTTACCCGTGGTGTGCGCGCGATCTATGGATTGCCGAATATTCGCTAGAAATGTCTCGGATTGGAAAGGTGCGGCTCACACCGATTTGCCAAAGATTGCCTGAAAGGCGATTACCGCTCGCCGCCTACCCGCGGCTGTCGGCATAGCGGCGCAAGGTATCGATCTGCGACGGGTCCAGCGAGGGCCGCACCACCGCCTGGGCGGCCAGCACGTCGGCGGCGGTGACATCGGCGGCGTGCACGTCCCGGCGCATCGCCGTTAGCGCGGATTCGCGCAGCAGCGCGGCGCAGTCGGCGGCGGAGTAACCCTCCAGTTCCTCCGCGAGGGCGTCGAGATCGACGTCGGCGGCCAGCGGCACCGCACGCCCCGCGGTGCGCAGGATCTCCCGGCGGGCGGCGGCGTCCGGCGGTGGTACGAAGACCAGCCGTTCGAGTCTGCCGGGGCGTAGCAACGCCGGGTCGATCAGTTCCGGTCGGTTGGTCGCGCCCAGCACCACCACGTCGCGTAGCGGTTCCACGCCGTCGAGTTCGGTGAGCAGGGCCGCGACCACCCGGTCGCCCACACCCGCGTCGGCACTTTGCCCCCGGCGTGGGGCCAACGCGTCCACCTCGTCCAGGAAGATCATCGACGGCGCGGAATCCCGTGCGCGCTGGAACAGTTCCCGCACCGCGCGCTCCGACGAGCCGACCCACCGGTCCAGCAGTTCGGCGCCCTTGACCGCGTGCACGCTGAGCTGACCGGTACCGGCCAGCGCACGCACCAGGAAGGTCTTGCCGCAGCCGGGCGGGCCGTAGAGCAGCACCCCGCGCGGTGGCTCGATGCCGAGGCGGGCGAAGGAGTCGGGGTGCCGCAGCGGCCACAGCACCGCCTCGGTGAGCGCTTGCTTGGTTTCCACCATGTCGCCGACGTCGTCGAGGTGCAGGCTGCCGATGGCGAGTTCCTCCATGCCCGAGCGCGACAGCGGCCGGATGACCTCCAGCGCGCCGACCAGGTCGGGTTGGGTGAGCTGTGGATTGCCGTGCTCCCTGGCCCGCGACGCCGCGCGCAGCGCCGCCTCCCGGCACAGCGCCGCCAGATCGGACACCACGAATCCGGGTGTACGCGCCGCGATCTCCTCGAGTCTCAGATCCGCGGTCGGCACCCGGCGCAGCAGGTGCTCCAGCAGCGCCTTGCGCACGGCGGCGGTGGGCAGCGGCAGCGCGAGTTCGCGGTCGCACAGGTCCGGCGCCCGCAACCGCGGGTCGACGCCGGCGGGATGCGCCGTGGTGGCGATGAACGCGACGCAGGGTTCGGCGATCGCGGCGCGCAACTGGTCCAGGATGAGCGTGGCGACCGGCTCGGCGTCAGCGGGCAGCAGCGCGTCGATGTCGGTGATCAGCAGGACGCCGCCCTTGCCGCAGCCGATGTCGGCCACCGCCTCGGCGACCTCGCGCAGCCGCGCACCGCTCTCGGCCGCGCCGATGGTGGGGCCGTCCAGTTCCACTATGCGCCGCGGCGCCGCGACCGCGCGGGCCAGCGTAGCCTTGCCGACGCCTGCCGGGCCGGTGATCAGCACGCCGAGATGCGGACGGGCGCCGAGGGTGCGCAACAGTTCGGGCTCGTCCAAGGCGAGGCTGAGCCACTCCTGGAGCTTCGCGGCCTGAGTGCGCGCGCCCGCCAGGTCTTCGACCGAGATA
Organism: Nocardia sp. NPDC005745; assembly: GCF_040630775.1. Taxonomy (NCBI): domain Bacteria; kingdom Bacillati; phylum Actinomycetota; class Actinomycetes; order Mycobacteriales; family Nocardiaceae; genus Nocardia; species Nocardia sp. NPDC005745. Next base: position 42,900 of record NZ_JBEXYF010000013.1, on the reverse strand, counting down.
CTCGGTGTGGCATCGCCTGCCACCGCGACGCCGTCGGGGCCCGTGACCGCACCGGGGGCGACGGCTCCGCCGACGCCGCGGGATCCCTCGTCCACCGTGAGCGGTGCTCCGGCCGACGCCGGGATGTCCCACGCGGCGACCGCGCCCGCACCCCAGGTCACCGCGGTATTCGGCTGAACGCTCACGGGGCCGCGCGGATCGGTGGCGGTGACGGTGAGCAGCTCCGTGGTCCAGGCGATGCCGAAGGTGCGCGACAGCGCCTGGGTGGCCGCCACGGAGCTGATGTCGGGGCCGAGGTCGCGCGGCAACAGGGAGACCGCGTCGCCGACCGTGACGACCTTCCCGAGCAGCGCCTGCCGCAGCGTGGCGGCCGGAATCGTGCGGGTGGCGTGCACCGAGCCGCTCACCGTGATCTGTTTCGCGCCGTAGACGGTCGCGGGGGAGACCACCACGGTCGCGTCCTCGCGCAGCCCGGCGTTGGAGAGCGTCACGTCGTCGAGCAGGGCGACTCCGGCGGGCGTTCCCTGCCGGGCGACGCCGACCACCGCGGCCGTGCGGCGGGAGCCGACCAGCATGATTCCGTCCCACTCGCGCAACCCGAGCGCGGTCAGCGCCTCCGGATGCAGCCGGACCACCCCGCGGCGGGCATCGGCGGCCGAGGGATTCAGGCGAGCGGTGAGTGCCAGTTCTGCCACTGTGCCATTCTGCCGCGCGGCCCGCGATCGGTCACGGTTCGTCGTCCCGGAATACGTGGACGGCTACTTCTTCACGATTCCGGCCGCGACCGCGACCGAGTGGTCGGCAACGCTCGGCGCCAGGCAGACCAGCTTGGCGGTGCCCAGCGCGACGTTCGGGCTGCCGTCGAACGGGCCGCCGGGGTTCTCCGCCAGGATCTGCTCGATCAGCGCTTTCTCCTGGTCGGTGTCGAGCTTGCGGAACTCACCGCAGGTGGTGCTCGACGCGGGACCGAGGGAGGAGTCGCGCTGCTTGGTCGTGACCGGGGCGTCGGTGTCCGACGGGGAACTCGGCGGCGCGGTGCCGGGAGCGGTCGTGGTGTGCGCGACCGAGGTGGATGTGCTCGTGCTCGCGGCGCCCTTGCGCAATCCGTTCGCGTCGGCGGACTCGTCCCCTCCGCCGCAGCCTGCAAGCAGGAAACCCATCGTCCCAGCGATCAGGACGATGGCGGAAGTTCGTTTCATACCGTGCTTTCCCGGGTGGATCGTGGTGCCGGAGGCCCCGGCGTTCGCAGCAGCGTACCGGTTGCGGCGGGGTCAGTGGATGTGTGCCTGCCAATCCGCCGGAACCCGTTCGCGCGGGCCCGGCACGCCCTGATCCGCGGGATGACTACGCGGTGGCGCCAATTCCGGCCCGCCGCTGTACATCTCTTCGGTCTCGAAGTTGTAGAACCACTCCTCGCCCGGTTCGAAACTCTGGATGAACGGATGGCCGGTGCTCTCGGCGTGCGCTGAGGCGTGCTGCGCGGGCGAGGTATCGCAGCACCCGACGTGCCCGCACTGCGCGCAGCGGCGCAGATGCACCCACCAGCCGGAGGTCTGCTCGCACTCCAGGCAACCAGGGCCGCTGGGTGGTACCGCGGGGTCGATGCCTGCGAATTGCTCGGTCATGACTGCCCTTCCGTATCGGTTGCGGTGACAGGCTCTTGTTCGGGGCGGCGCAGCGGCAGCCAGACGGTGAACCTGGTGTCGCCCGGCTCGGAGTCCACCCGGATGTCGCCGTTGTGCTTGTTGACCACGATGCGGAACGAGATGTCCAGCCCGAGGCCGGTGCCCTCACCCATCGGCTTGGTGGTGAAGAACGGTTCGAAGATCCGGTTGCGGGCCTCCGGCGCGATGCCGGACCCGGTGTCGCCGATCTCGACGACCGCGCAGTCGTTCTCGTGCCTGGTGCGGATGGTCAGCGTACCGGCGCCGTTCATCGCGTACACCGCGTTGTCGATCAGGTTGGTCCACACCTGGTTGAGTTCGGCCGCGTAGCACGGCACCTGCGGCAGGGTGCGGTCGTATTCCTTGACAACGCGCACGCCGTCGCCGATCTTGCGGCTGAGCATCACCAGCGTGCTGTCCAGCAGGTCGTGGATGTCGACCACCTGGAACGGCGCACGATCCATCTGCGAGTACTGCTTCGCGGCGCCGACCAGCGAGGAGATCCGCGTCGTCGAGTCGGCGATCTCGTTCATCAGCAGCTCGGTCTCGATGGTGTAGTTCAGCCAGCGGATCGCCCCTTGGAACACCTGCTCCGGAGCGCCATCCAGGGTGGCGGCCACCCGCTCGAGCCAGTCGGTGTCGAATCCGGCTTGCACGAAGTTCGGCGCGAGATTCCAGCCGTCGGTGATCCCGTGCTCCTCGAGCCATTCGCCGAGCATGTCCTCGCGGTCGGCGGCCTCCATCGGCGTCAGCTCCGGAGCCTTCGCGACTTGGGCCGCCGCCTCCTCCTGCAGGCGCACCAAGGAGCCGAGGGACGCCGGGTCGAACTTGCCGTCCGCCATCATCGCCAGCTTGTGCCGCATGCCCGCGACCCGCTCACGCAGGCCCGAGGTGGCGCGCACCGCGGCGGCGGCCGGGTTGTTCAGCTCGTGGGTGAGGCCCGCGGACAGCGAACCGAGCGCGAGCAGCCGTTCCCGCTCGCTGATGCGGGCGTTGGTATTGCGGTTGCCGAAGAACGCGCCCTCCAGCAGGTGCACGGCCATCGGGAACCACTCGTGCATCATCCGGGAGAAGACCTCGGCGTCCAGCACGTAGAACCGCGACGGCCGCGTCACGTGCATGGTCCCGCTGTAGGTCTGGTCCACCTTTTCGCCGATGTAGGACATCCAGGCGCCCGCGTACGAACCGCGGTGCTCGGTGCGGACAAGCTCGATCTCCGCGCCGCCGGACTGCTTGGTGAGCACCAGCTCGCCGTCCATCAGCACGTAGAAGCAGGTGGCCGGCTCGCCCTCGCGGAAGACGAGGCCCGGTTCGATGGTCTCGATCCGCCCATCGGCGCACAGCCATGCCAGCTGCTCGTCGGTCAGCTTCTCGAACAGGAACAAACCGCGCAGCTCGGCGGGGTCGCACACCGACCGGCTGCTGCGGTCCGCGGTTTGGTTCGAAGTCATCTGCGGCCTCCTGGTTACGCGAGATAGCGGTGCACGAGCATGACGGCCATGGCGCCCTCGCCGACGGCGGAGGCGACGCGCTTGGCCGATTCGGCGTGCACGTCGCCCGCCACGAACACGCCGGGCACGCTCGTCTCGAGATGATGCGGCGACCGGGACAGCTCCCAGCCCGCGGGGCGCGCGCCGTCCACCATCAGGTCCGGCCCGGCGAGCACGTACCCGGCGCTGTCGCGGATGATCACTCCGTCGAGCCAATCGGTCTGCGGCGCGGCGCCGATGAACAGGAACAGCCGCTCCGCGTCGGCCTTCTCCTCCGCGCCGGTCTTGTTGTCGCGCAGCACGATCTGTTGCAGGTGATCGTCCCCGTCGGCGGCGATCACCTCGGTGTTGGTGTGCACCTCGATGTTCGCGATCTGCGCGATCTGCTGGATGAGGTAGTGCGACATGGACTTTTCCAGCGAATCCGCCCGGACCACCAAATGTACGGTGCGCGCGTTGCGGGACAGGAACACCGCCGCCTGGCCCGCGGAGTTCGCGCCGCCCACGATGTAGACCTCGTGATCGGCGCACTCGGACGCCTCGGTCATCGCCGAACCGTAGTAGACGCCGCGCCCGGTGAAGTCGTCGACGCCAGGCGCGGAGTGGCGGCGGTAGTCGACACCGGTCGCGATGATCACGGTGTGCGCGCACAGGCTGCCGCCGTCGGCGAACCGCACGGTGCGCGCGGACCCATTGACCTCCAGCCCGACCACCTCGCGCGTCGTGATCACCTCGGCGCCGAACTTCGCCGCCTGCCGCCGGGCCCGATCGGCCAGCTGCGCGCCGGACAGGCCGTCGGGGAAGCCGAGGTAGTTCTCGATGCGCGAACTCTGCCCCGCCTGCCCGCCGGTGGCGGTCCGCTCGACGAGTACGGTGCGCAGACCCTCGGACGCGCCGTAGACCGCCGCGCCGAGACCGGCGGGACCGCCGCCGACCACGATCAGGTCGTAGAACTCGCCCGCCGGATCGACGGTGAGGCCGACGTTCTGGGCCAGTTCGCTGTCGGAGGGCTGCACGAGCGCCTCGCCCGCCGAAGTGATCACCACCGGACAGCGCTCGGGGTCGGCCCCCGCCGCTTCCAGCAGTCGCGCACCCTCGGGCTCGTCGGCCAGGTACCACCGGTAGGGCAGCTGGTTGCGGGCGAGGAACTCACGCACCTGCGACGATCGCGGCGACCAGCGATTGCCGATCACCTTGGTCTCGGTGACCGGCCGGTGCTCGCTGCTGCGCCAGGCGTCCAGCAGGCCGTCCAGCACCGGGTAGAGCTTCTCCTCCGGCGGGTCCCACGGCTTGAGCAGGTAATGGTCCAGGTCGACGACGTTGATCGCGTTGATCGCGGCGTTGGTGTCGGCATAGGCGGTCAGCAGCACGCGGCGCGCGTACGGGTGCAGGTCCATCGCCTGCTCCAAGAATTCGATACCGTCCATGCCGGGCATCCGGTAGTCGGCGATCAGCACCGCGACGGGCTGGCCGCGCAGCTTCATCTCGCGCAGCGCGTCGAGTGCCTGGGCCCCCGATTCCGCGCGCAGAATCCGGTAATCGGCGCCGTAACGGCGGCGCAGGTCGCGGACGACCGCCCGGGAAACCCCCGGGTCGTCATCGACGCTCAGGATGGCCGGTTTCGTAGCAGCGGGTGAAGTCACCTGACGAGTATGGAGCCTCTCGGCCCGGTCTGTCGTGGGCGTTCGCGCAGGGCTCAGAGCCGATGACGCAAGACGAGATCGAGCTCACTCGGCGTGAGCAGACGCTCGAGGCGTTCTTCGCGGGCGGCCGCGCGAGCGCTCCGGGGGAATGCCGACGCGGCGCGCGCTGTGCGCCCGTCGTCGGGCTCGACAGCGGGAAGCAGCGGAACCTGGTCCGCCGGTTGCCGATGCAGCAGGGAGCGCAGTCTCACGGCCGATCACCTCACGTTGGTACGCCGAAATGTTGGAGGCAGTGTCTGTGCTTCGTGTATCTATGATCGTGCGCCGTTCATTACAGCGGCCGGGGCGCGAGTAGCGGAAATGTGACGCAACTGCCCGTCCGTTTAAAATGTGTGCGACCAGTCCCACCGCGGTCGGACGGATGGCCGTCGGTCCGTCGCTCGTATCCGGAGGCAGCGTTGCCGAAAAACCTCGAAGCCAGCATCGACATCTCCGCGCCCCCGGAGCGGGTGTGGGCGGTGGTCTCCGATCTGAAGCGGATGCCGGAGTTCAGCCCGCAGTGCGTGCGCATGATGACGCTCGGCTCGCCCAAGGCGGGCGCCTGGACGCTCAACTTCAATCGTGACGGTAAGAAGTACTGGCCGACCACCTCGCGGATCGTGCGATTCGAGCCGAACCGGGCGTTCGCCTTCCGGGTCAACGAGAACCGGACGGTGTGGAGCTACACCCTGGAACCGACCGAGTCCGGCACGCGGCTGATCGAGCGGCGGGACGTGCCCAACGGCACCACCTGGTTCTCCCGCAAGGCGATCGAGGCCGCGCTCGGCGGCGAGGCCCCGTTCGAGGAAGTGCTGGTGCGCGGCATGAACGAGACGCTGGGCAAGATCAAGACGGCGGTCGAAGCCGGCGCCTGAGCACGGGTCGCGCCAGGCGACCCGAAAGCGCGTCACGCGGCGCTCGCCGCGGTGGTGTCACCGCGGCGAGCGCCGCGAGCGGCTTACTTCCAATTGGGCAGGTGCACGACCTGAGCCGCGTAGGACAGGCCGGCGCCGAACGCGATGAGCAGCGCGGTGTCACCCGGCTTGGACTCGCCCTTGCGCAGCAGCGCCTCCATGGCCAGCGGGATCGAGGCGGCCGAGGTGTTGCCCGCCTCCTCGATGTCGTTGGCCAGCGCGCAGTGCTCCGGCAACTTCAGCACCCGGGCCATGATCTCGATGATCCGGCCGTTGGCCTGGTGCGGGATCATCGCGTCCAGGTCCTCGGGGGACAGCCCCGCGCGGTCGATGGCGTCGCGGCAGACCTTCTCCAGCGAGTGGGCGGCCCAGCGGAACACCGCGGTGCCCTCCATGGCCAGATAGGGCCGCACCGCGTCCAGGCCCTTCTCGTCGATCTCGTGGAAGTACTCCATCCAGTCCTTGTCCTGCCGGATGGCGTGGTGCTGGGTGCCGTCCGAGCCCCAGACGGTGGGGCCGATACCCGGCTCGTCGGAGGGACCGACGATCACGGCGCCCGCGCCGTCGGCGAAGAGGAACGCGGTGGAGCGATCGGTGGGATTGACCGTGTTCGTCAGTTTCTCCACGCCGATCACCAGGACATGGTGGGCGGTACCGGCCCGGACCAGGTCCGATGCCAGCGCGAGTGAGTGGCAGAAGCCCGCGCAGCCCGCCGAGACGTCGAAGGCGGCGGCGCCGTTCATGCCGAGTTCGGTGGCGATGCGCGGGGCGGCGGCCGGCGTCAGCAGCAGATGGGTCGACGTAGCAACGATCACGCAATCGACTTGGTCCACCGCGATGCCCGAGGACTCCAGCGCGCCGCGCGCGGCCGCGACGCTCATGCTCTGAATGGTCTCCGATTCGTCGGCGAACCGCCGGGTCTTGATGCCCGACCTGGTCCGGATCCACTCGTCGCTCGAGTTGATCGGACCCGCCACCTCGTCGTTGGTGACCACTCGAGCAGGGCGGTAAACGCCGAGCCCGAGGATCGCCGTGTGCTCTGCCCCGGTGGTCTGGGCGATTCGAGCAGCCATCTGCGTCTCCTATGTACCTGCGGCGGCGCCGCCGGGGATTCCCCGAAGCATCGAAATCGGTCCCTCATCAGCCACTGCCCATCAGCGGGATAGACATGAGGCTTCCTCATATTAGCTTGAAAGTCGCTCATCTGCCGCGCGTATTCCGACAATCGGTGGGTATCTCGTCCTCGCACGCCACTGCTGTACGAGGCGTGGCCCAACTAGGATGCGAGGACACCATGCTCGGTCTCGGGATTATCGGATGGATCATCATCGGCGGTCTTGCCGGATGGATCGCCAGCAAGATCATGAAGACAGACGCCCAGCAGGGCATTCTGCTCAATATCGTCGTCGGCGTGGTCGGCGGCCTGCTCGGTGGGTTCCTTCTGAAGTTGTTCGGAGTCGACGTCGAGGGCGGCGGGCTCTGGTTCAGCTTCTTCACCTGCCTGGCTGGGGCGGTCATCCTGCTGTTCCTGGTGCGACTGGTCACGGGGTCCCGGGTCAGGTCGTGACCGCGCGTGCCACAGGCTCCTTCCCGTAAGGTGTGAACGCTTGCGCCCGGCCTATCGTTGGGTGAGCGCAACCCGTTTGCATCGAGCACGAAAGAGGAGCCTGTGGCCCGCCGTCCCACCCCGCCCGGCACGCCTGAAACGACCGGAGTCGGCCATGTCGTCGACCTGGTCCGCAACGCGATCCCTCCGTTGCATCCCGCCGGGCTCCCGTTCGTCGCCGCACCCCTCGCGGTCGCCGTCGTCGGCGGCAAGCGCAAATGGGTGCGGCGCACGGGTCTCTTCGCCGCGGCGGCCTGCGCGACCTTCTTCCGTCACCCGCATCGCGTGCCGCCGAACCGGCCGGGCGTCGTGGTCGCCCCCGCCGACGGCGAGATCGCGTTGGTCGATATCGCCGCTCCCCCCGCCGAGTTGGGTCTCGGTGACGCGCCGCTGCCGCGGGTGAGCATCTTCTTGTCCGTGCTGGACGTCCACGTGCAGCGCACGCCGGTCTCCGGCGTCGTGCGCACGGTGCTGCACCAGCCGGGACAATTCCGTTCCGCGGACCTGCCCGAGGCGAGTTCGGTCAACGAGCGCAACAGCATGGTGCTGGAGACGCCGGAGGGCAGCCAGGTCGTGGTGGTGCAGATCGCCGGACTGCTCGCGCGCCGGATCGTCTGCGACGCCCAGGTCGGCGACGTGCTGACCATCGCGGACACCTACGGCCTGATCCGCTTCGGCTCGCGGGTCGACACCTACTTCCCGGCGGGCACCGAACTACTCGTGCAGCCCGGCCAGCGCACTATCGGCGGCGAGACCGTGCTCGCCGTGCTCGGCTCACCCGCCGGCGCGTGATGGAAGCGGCGGTACCCACCCAGCGGCGCAGGCGGCGGAGCATTCGGCTGCTGCCCAGCATCGTCACCATCCTGGCGCTGTGCTCCGGGCTGTCCGCGGTGAAATTCGGCCTGGACGGCAAACTCGGTATCGCGCTGGCCATGATCGGTGCGGCGGCCGTGCTGGACACCCTCGACGGCAGGCTGGCCAGGATGCTCGACGCCACCACGAAGATGGGCGCCGAGCTGGACTCGCTGTCGGACGCCATCTCCTTCGGCGTCGCTCCCGCGCTCGTCCTGTATGTGACGCTGCTCAGCAGCAACAGCGTGGGATGGATCGTCGCGCTGCTGTTCGCGGTCAGCATCGTGCTGCGCCTGGCGCGGTTCAACACCCTGATGGACGAGGACAACCGGCCGGACTGGGCGCGGGAGTACTTCGTCGGTGTGCCCGCCCCGGCGGGCGCGCTCATCGCGATGGTTCCGGTGGCGCTGTTCGTGCAGTTCGGCGACGGCTGGTGGGTCGGCTTCTACGAGGTCGCCGCGTGGACGGTGTTCGCCGCCGCACTGGCGGTCAGCACCATCCCGACGCTGGCCATGAAATCGGTGTCGGTGGCGCCGCAGGCCGCGGCCGGGCTGCTGGTGCTGGTCGCGCTCGCCGCGGCGGCGCTGGTCACCTATCCGATCGTGCTGTTGCTGGTGCTGGTCGTGCTGTACCTGGGACATATCCCGTTCGCCTGGCATTCCCAGCGCTGGGTGGCCGCGCGTCCGGAGACGTGGACGCACAAACCCGCCGAGCGGCGTGCGCAACGGCGGGCGAACCGGCGGCTGCCCGCGATCCGGCGCCCGGCCATCCCGCGTCCGGCGATCCGCGGCTCGGCGCGTCTGCGTCTGCGCCGACCCGGGGCGAAGCAACGTGAGAACGGTTATCCGCCGCGGGACGCCGATTAGTCGGACGGACAATCGATCTCGTGAGCACATGGGTAACTGGTCGGGTACGCCCGAAGACCGAGCGGCGCCGAACGCAGGACCTGCACGCGGATCTCGCGCCACCGGCTGGTACGGCCTGATTACTCGGAGAGGCGGGACAGCGATGGAGTCCGATGGGTTGCGGGAATTCGAACTGCATCGGCCGCGCCTGTTCGCGCTCGCCTACCGGATGCTCGGCTCGGCGAGTGAGGCGGAGGACGCGGTGCAGGAGACCTATCTGCGCTGGGACGGCGTCGACCGAGCCGGTATCCGCTCCCCCGAGGCGTGGTTGACCACCGCGCTGGTGAATCTCTGCCGCACCTGGCTTGTTTCGGCGCGGGCGCGGCGGGAGAGCTACGTCGGGCCGTGGCTGCCCGAGCCGGTGCCGACCGCGCGCGGCGAACTCGGCCCGCTGGAGACCGTCGAGGAGCGCGAACAGGTCTCGCTCGCGCTGCTGACGGCACTGGAGCGGCTGACCCCGGTCGAGCGCGCCGTCTTCGTGCTGCGCGAGGCGTTCGGATACGCGCATCGCGAGATCGCCGACATGCTCGACGTCACCGAGTCGAACTCGCAACAGATCTTCCGCCGGGCGGCCCAGCGCGTGCGAGAAGGCCGGGCCCGCTTCGGCATTCCGCCGGAGCATGCCCGCGAGCTGATCGAACGATTCCTGAAGGCGGCGCGCGACGGTGACATCGCGTCGCTGGAGCGGATGCTCGCCGCCGACGTGATCGCGACGGCCGACGGCGGCGGCAAGATCACCGCGGCGCGGCGGCCGATACACGGCGCGAATCAGGTGGCGCGGTACCTGGCGGGTCTGTCGCGCTGGGAGGTGCCGGGGACGCGGTTGCTCGTGGAAGAGGTCAACGGCGCGCCTGCCGTCGTCGCGCGGGTGAACGGTGCGCCGCTGGTGGTGCTGGGGATCGATGTGGCCGACGGCTTGGTCACAGCGCTGCGGTTGATCCTCAACCCGGACAAGCTGGCTTATTTCGCAGGCTCGGGTGGGTCGGTGGGCACGCTGCCGGACCGGCCGCGCCGTCCGCTGTGACGCGCTTCACGGCGCGGGACTGTCAGCAATCGGGGGGCTGTCCGGTCTGAAGGGTGATGGCCGATCGAAAGGAGCCACATCATGACCGGACAGCATCGGATCGTCGTCCTCGGCGCCGGGTACGCGGGGCTGGCGGCGGCACGCAGGCTCGCTCGCACGGCGGGGGACGCCCGGATCACCGTGGTGGACGCTCACGCGTCGTTCGTCGAGCGAGTGCGACTGCACCAGCGGGCGGCCGGACAGCGGATCGCCACGTTGGACCTGCGGGAATCACTGGCACGCAGGGATATCGACTTCGTGCGCGCCCTGGCGACGGAGATCGACACGGTAGCGAAGCGCGTGGTGCTCGACGCGGGGCCCGCGGTCGAGTACGACGCCTTGGTCTACGCCCTCGGCGGCATCGCCGATGTCCAGAGCGTCCCGGGCGTCGCCGAACACGCGTATTCCATTGCGACGCAAGAAGACGTGCGCGACCTGTCCGCCCTCGGCGGGCCGGTGGCGATCGTCGGCGCCGGAGCGACCGGCATCGAACTGGCGGCGGAACTCGCCGAATCCCGGCCGGGAACCCGGGTGCTGCTGCTCGGGTCGGAGGAGCCCGGCGCCTGGCTTTCGGCGCGCGCGCAGGCGCACATCAGGCGGACGTTGGAGCGGCTCGGCGTCGAGATCGTGTCCGGCGCCAAGGTGATCGAGGTGACCTCCGATGGGCCGCGCTTGGCCGACGGTTCGCTGGTCGAGGCCGCGGCGACGGTGTGGACCACGGGTTTCCGGGTGCCCGACCTGGCCGCCCGCTCCGGTCTGGCGGTCGATTCCGACGGCCGGGTGCGCACCGACGCCACCCTGCGTTCGGTGTCGCACCCGGACATCTTCGCCGCGGGTGACGCCGCCGTCATCGCGGGGCCCGGCGGGCGAGATCTACGCATGGCATGCGCCACGGCGCTGCCCACCGGCAAACACGCGGCCGATGCCGTCGTCGCGCGGATGCGTGGTCGCGAGCCGAAGGAGTTCCGGTTCCGCTATGTACTCCATTGCCTCAGCCTGGGCCGCGCAGACGGAGTCGTGCAGGCCGTGCACGCCGACGACGCACCGGCTCGGACGGTGCTGACCGGGCGGACGGCGGCGTGGGTCAAGGAGCGCATCGTGCGCTTCGCGGCCGGGGCGGCGCGCCCCTGAATCCAATCGTCAACTAACGGTTGACGATAGGTCATCGTCAACTTATGGTTGACGTATGACCTCACAATTCCGCCTCGACGACCTGATCGACGGCATCAAGAAAGCCCGTCCCGACAACGTGCTCGAGCAACTGTCCGATGCCGTCGTCGTGGCGAATCACCTCGACGAAGTGGCCGACCACCTGATCGGCCACTTCGTGGACCAGGCCCGGCGCTCCGGCGCCTCGTGGACCGACATCGGCGCCAGCATGGGCGTCACCAAGCAGGCCGCCCAGAAGCGGTTCGTGCCCAAGGTGCCCGAGCCGGCCGCGGCGGCGGCCATGGACCCGAACACGGGCTTCGCGCGCTTCACCCAGCGGGCACGGGCGGTCGTGATGGCGGCGCAGGAGGCGGCGCGCGCGGCGGGCAACCGCGAGATCTCGGTCGGGCACGTGGTGCTGGGGCTGCTCACCGAACCACAGGGCCTCGCGGTGCACGAACTCGTCCACCAAGGCGTCGCCGTCGACGTGATCTCCGCCGCCGCCACCGCGTCCCTGCCACCGGGTGAGGGGGACGTCCCCGCGCTCGTGCCGTTCGGCGCGGAGGCCAAGAAGGTCCTCGAACTCACCTTCCGGGAAGCGCTCCGGCTGGGGCACAACTACATCGGCACCGAGCACATCCTGCTCGCCCTGCTCGAGCAGGAGAACGGCGCCGGTCTGCTCAGCGATCTCGGCGTCGACAAGGCGAAGGCCGAAACGCATCTGGGCGAACTGCTCGCGTCCATCAGCTCCGAGAAATCCTGACCCGCGTGGGCGGTGCGAAGTTCCGTGCGCGGATCGCACTCGCCCTCGCGGTGTCCTCGCCGGTGATCGACCCCAGCGGCCTGATCACCCGCGCCCGGCCAGGCCGCCACCCCACCGTGGCCAGCGGGCCTGCGGTTTCGGCTCGGCGACCAGCGGCTCACGGTAGATGTCGGTGACGTAGAGGGGTAGTCGCGGTTCCAGCTCGGCGAGCAGGGGCAGTGCGCCTCCTCCTTGTGCCGCACGGTATTCCGGCATGGTCAGCCCGACGATCTGCAGGAACCGCACGCGGCCGTTCGGGCTGTCGACGGCGCCCAGTTCGGGGTCGGTCGTGAAACAGACGGCGTGACAGGTGCAGTCGGGGTGGTCGGCCGCGATCGGCCCGTTCGTTTTGACGGTGCGTCCCGGTTCGAACCACTTGCCGGACTGGAAGACGTAATGGGCCAGGTTCTGCATCAAATTCGCCGGCCACGCGGGCGGTTCGGTGTCCTCGGGCCCGCGCGCCGGCCGGAAGGTGAATTCGAAGCCCCAGCCGGACTCCGCCGGGTCGTCCCACTCCTTCTCGTGCAGCTCGGTCATCCCGTAGCTGATGTAATGCCAGTGCGGCACCGGGTCGGCGCGGGAGTACGCGCTGATCCCGTCGAGCGGGTCGGACCCGCCGAGGGACCACGGGTGGTCGGATGCCCAGTGGAAGGGCTCGATATCGCCGTACAGCGGCCGCAACGCATCATCGATCGCATCCCAGCCGGGTCGTTCACTCACGCAGCCACCATAGGCAGGGCGCATCCGGTCGTAGTCGGGGTGTCGAGCGCTGCGATGCCTCAGGCATCCGGCACGTTGCGGGCGAGCTCCTCGAGCCAGGCCGCCGCGGACGCGTCGCTGGGCGCGCGCCAGTCGCCGCGCGGCGAGAGCGAACCGCCGGAGCCGACCTTCGGCGCGTTCGGCAGCGTCGAGCGTTTGAACTGGCTGGTCTGCACGAAGCGCAGCAGGAACTCGCCCAGCCAGTGCTTGATAGTGGCGAGGTCGTAGGCGTTGCGCTGATCGACGGGGACGAGGTCGGGCCAGCGGCCGGTGGCGGCATCCGACCAGGCGTGCCTGGCCAGATAGGCCACGCGGCTGGGGCGGTAGCCGAAACGCAACAGGTAATAGAGGTGGAAGTCCTGTAATTCGTACGGGCCGACGGTGGCCTCCGAACTCTGGCCCGGTGCGGAGGAGTCGGCGTTCGGGATCAGTTCGGGGGAGATCTCGGTGCGCAGGATCGACGAAAGCACCTCGCCCGCTTCCGCGCCGAGCTGCTCGGTGTCCACCGCCCAGGCGATCAGGTGTTTGATCAGCGTCTTGGGCACCGACGCGTTGACGCTGTAGTGCGCCATATGATCCCCGACGCCGAATGTGCACCAGCCCAGCGCCAGTTCGCTGAGGTCGCCGGTGCCCACCACCAGCGCGCCGTGCATATTGGCCAGCCGGAACAGGTGCGAGGTGCGCTCACCGGCCTGCACGTTCTCGTAGGTGATGTCGTACTGCGACGCGCCGTCGGCGGCCGGGTGGCCGAGGTCGCGCAGCATCTGCGTGGCCGAGGGGCGGATGTCGATCTCGCGTGCCGTGACGCCGAGAGCGGCCATCAGCCGGTGCGCGTCGGTCTTGGTCCTGGTGCTGGTCGCGAAGCCGGGCATGGTGTAGGCCAGCACGTTCGCCCGCGGCAGGCCGAGCCGGTCCATCGTCTGCGCGGCGACGATCAGCGCCTGGGTGGAGTCCAAGCCGCCGGACACCCCGATCACCACGCGTTGCGTGCCGGTCGCGCGCAACCGCGTGCTCAGGCCCTCGACCTGGATGTGGTGCACCTCGGCGCAGCGCTCGTTGCGCAGAGCCGGGTCGGCGGGAACGTACGGGAAGCGCTCGATCTCACGCTCCAGCGCGACCGGGTTCTCGGGGATCGGCAGCCGCACGTCGATGCGTCGCAGCGCGGCCAGCCGGTCGCGGTGGTCGTGCACGTTGTCGGCGAAGCTGGTGGTGCGCAGACGATCCGCGGCGAGGCGGCGCAGGTCCAGGTCGGCGGTGACCAGCTGGGGATGATCGCAGAACCGCTCGCCCTCCGCGAGCAGGTCGCCGTTCTCGCAGATCAGCGCCTGCCCGTCCCAGGCGAGATCGGTCGTCGACTCCCCGGTCCCCGCGGCGGAGTACAGATACGCCGCGAGATAGCGCGCCGAATGCGAGGTGCACAGCGATCGCCGGTAGTCCGCCTTGCCGATCACGATGTTGCTCGCGGACAGGTTGATCAGCACGGTCGCGCCGGCCAGCGCGGCGAAGCCGCTGGGCGGCAACGGAACCCACCCGTCCTCGCAGATCTCCAGGTGGAAGACGAAGTCGTCCAGATTGCTCGCCCGGAACAGCAGATCGGAGCCGAACGGCGCACGGTGCCCGGCGACGGTGACGTGATCCTCCAGCACCTCCCGCGCCGCCGCGAACTGGCGTTTCTCGTAGAACTCCCGGTAATTCGGCAGGTAGCTCTTCGGTGCGACGCCGAGCACGATGCCACGGCAGATCGCGATCGCGCAGTTGAACAACCGGTGGTGAGCGCGCACCGGGGCGCCCACCACGAGCACCGTGTCGATGTCCGTGCTCGCCGCGACGAGCCGGGCCAGCGCCGCCTCGACTGCGGCGTCCAGCGCGTCCTGGTGGAACAGGTCGTCGGCGGTGTACGAGGAGAGCCCCAGCTCGGGGAACACCGTCAGCACGGCACCGGCCGCCGCGGCCCGCGCGGCCAGCTCCACGGTCTGCTCGACGTTGTAGGCGGGGTCGGCCACCCGTACCCGGGGGACCGCGACCGCCACCCGCGCGAAGCCGTGCCGGTACAGCGAATCGAACGGCAGGTCGGTCACCCGCGTCCCCTTCCGGGATGAGGTCGATCATGATCCCCTCGGAATCTACGCCGCCGCGGGCGGGCGGGCGCGGCAGTGAGTCTGCGGATAACCCGGCAGCGGCCTCGTGACCTGCGCTTCTACCGACGGGGCCGGGAGGCGCGAATCGTCCGGCCGAAGATGTGAACCGCCGGCGGCTAAGCTATAGCAATGGCGGATGAAACAGATTCCGACCTAATAGCGGGGGAACGGCGCGCAGATCTGCTGCGCGCGCTTTCGTATGTGTCCACCGAGCACCAACCGGACGGCAGCTATGTGCTGAACGGCGACCTTCCGCCGGACGTCGCCCCGCCGTTCATTCGCGCCATCATGCGGGTGGAGGCGGAGTTGCTGCTGCACGACGCCGAGCTCGTCACGGTCGAGGGTGGAGAGCCCCGCACGCCGGAGGAACGGCGCACCGACGCGTTCGTCGCGCTGGTCTTCCGCGTGGATGACCGGCGCTAGCCCGGCGCGGACCTTGCACTCGCCACCCTAGAGTGCTAAAAATGCTTTTGGCACTCCCTATCGGTGAGTGCCAGGTCGGGACGGTGAGACCGGGTTCCGTAGACACCCTCGGTCGTCCGTCGCGGGCACCGAACCTGGCCAGCGTAACTGGGGCGACCCGACCAGCGGTCGTCCTGTGTGTCAGCCATCCACATGGAGGATCTCAACAACGCCATGGCCAAGACAATTGCGTATGACGAAGAGGCCCGCCGCGGCCTCGAGCGGGGCCTCAACAGCCTCGCCGACGCGGTCAAGGTGACGCTGGGCCCCAAGGGTCGCAACGTTGTCCTGGAGAAGAAGTGGGGCGCTCCCACGATCACCAACGATGGTGTGTCCATCGCCAAGGAGATCGAGCTGGAGGACCCGTACGAGAAGATCGGCGCCGAGCTGGTCAAGGAAGTCGCCAAGAAGACCGACGACGTCGCGGGCGACGGCACCACCACCGCGACCGTGCTCGCCCAGGCGCTGGTGCGCGAGGGTCTGCGCAACGTCGCGGCCGGTGCGAACCCGCTGGGCCTGAAGCGGGGCATCGAGAAGGCCGTCGAGGCTGTCACCGCCAAGCTGCTCGACACCGCCAAGGAGATCGACACCAAGGAGCAGATCGCTGCTACCGCGGGCATCTCGGCGGGCGACTCGTCCATCGGTGAGCTGATCGCCGAGGCCATGGACAAGGTCGGCAAGGAAGGTGTCATCACCGTCGAGGAGAGCAACACCTTCGGGCTCCAGCTGGAGCTCACCGAGGGTATGCGCTTCGACAAGGGCTACATCTCCGGCTACTTCGTCACCGACCCGGAGCGTCAGGAAGCGGTCCTCGAGGACCCGTACATCCTGCTGGTCGGCTCGAAGATCTCGACCGTCAAGGACCTGCTGCCGCTGCTGGAGAAGGTCATCCAGGCGGGCAAGCCGCTGCTGATCATCGCCGAGGACGTCGAGGGCGAGGCCCTGTCGACCCTGGTCGTGAACAAGATCCGCGGCACCTTCAAGTCCGTCGCCGTCAAGGCGCCCGGCTTCGGTGACCGCCGCAAGGCGCAGCTGGCCGACATCGCCATCCTGACCGGCGGCGAGGTCATCAGCGAAGAGGTCGGCCTCTCGCTGGAGAGCGCGGGCGTCGAGCTGCTCGGCCAGGCGCGCAAGGTCGTCGTCACCAAGGACGAGACCACCATCGTCGAGGGTGCGGGCGACCCGGAGGCCATCAAGGGCCGGGTTCAGCAGATCCGCACCGAGATCGAGAACTCCGACTCGGACTACGACCGCGAGAAGCTGCAGGAGCGCCTGGCCAAGCTGGCCGGCGGTGTCGCGGTGATCAAGGCGGGCGCGGCCACCGAGGTGGAGCTCAAGGAGCGCAAGCACCGCATCGAGGACGCCGTTCGTAACGCGAAGGCGGCCGTCGAGGAGGGCATCGTCGCCGGTGGTGGCGTGGCCCTGCTGCAGTCGGCTCCGGCGCTGGACGAGCTGAAGCTCACCGGTGACGAGGCGACCGGCGCGAACATCGTGCGGGTCGCGCTGTCGGCTCCGCTGAAGCAGATCGCGTTCAACGCGGGCCTCGAGCCCGGTGTGGTCGCCGAGAAGGTGTCGAACCTGCCCGCGGGTCACGGCCTGAACGCCGACTCGGGCGAGTACGAGGACCTGCTGGCCGCCGGCGTTGCCGACCCGGTCAAGGTCACCCGCTCGGCGCTGCAGAACGCGGCTTCGATCGCGGCCCTGTTCCTGACCACGGAGGCCGTTGTCGCCGACAAGCCGGAGAAGTCCGCCGCTCCCGCCGGCGACCCGACCGGTGGCATGGGCGGCATGGACTTCTGAGTCCGGCCACCCGGCAGCACAGTTCGAACCGGAAGCCGGTCCACCGCGAGGTGGGCCGGCTTCCGGCGTTTTCGCGCGTCAGATTCCGTCGAGGGTGACGACGGCGAACGGCGTCCTCGGGCTGCCGGGCCCCATCGGGCCGCCCTTGTCGAATTGGGAGGAGACGATCAGGGTTCGGTCACCGGCGCGGGCCAGCGTCGTCGGGATGGACAGCGCCTCGTCGGTGCGCTGCTGTGCCAGCGTCACGGTGGCGCCGTCGTCGGAGACGGTCCAGCGGCTGATCGTGTTGGTCGTGTTGTGGACGGCCCACAGGGTGTCCTCGCGCAATTCCAGTCCGTCGCCCTGCCGGAGATCGCCGCCACGCAGGGCGACCTTGCTGATCGGATTCGCTTCCGGCGTCAACGCGATGCGGTACAGGTCGCCGCGCGGCATGTCGACCGTGAGCAGGTAACGGCCCGCCGGATCGGCGACGATGCCGTTCAGGCTGAAGCCGCCCGGCTCGATCGGCGGCAGTACGGAACGCAAGTCGAACTGCGGAGTCAGTTCCCCGCGCCCGCCGTGTGCACTGGCGGCGGCCAGTTGATCGGGAGTGACGCGATAGACCACCGCCCGCGTGCTGTCGGTCAGGTACGCCGTGCCGTCCGGGGTGATGGCGAGATCGTTCACGAAGCGAGGGTCGCTTCCGGGCACCGTGAAGTCGGCGAGCAGCGCGCGGGTCGCGACGTCGTACACCGCGACGCCAGCGGTCGAGTCGGTCACCCACAGCCGCCCGGCCGGGTCGACTTTCAAGCCGTTGGCGGTCTTGTGGTTGTTGGCGCCTTCGGGCAGGAAGACCTCGGCGCGATGGGCATCCGGTGTCGCGCGGTAGACGGCGCCGGTGGTGTAGGACCCGACGTAACTGTCTCCGGTGCGTGCGTCGACCGCGATCCCCTCCGGGTAGACGTGGTCGCCCGGCAGTTCGTAGGCGGTATGGACGGGGCTGGTCGGCGTATCGCCGGTGCCGCAGGCCATGAGTGTGATGCAGGCGCTTCCTGCGGCCAGGCTCGACAGCAGGTGGGACAGAGCATGGGACATTGGGTCTACCTCTTAGGGCTCGCTCAAACGAGTTTGTTCACACTTGAGAATGAGCACAAATCTAAGTTAGAACTCTAATGATCGTCAAGGCTGGAACGATAAGTTGTGCGGATACCATGCGTTTATGACGTCCTTGCCCGCCGCCGAACGGATCGGTTCGTATCTCAAACGTGCCGAGCAGTCCCTCAACACGGCGAAGAACGCCGCGTTGAAGCCGGCGGGCGTCACCGTGCCGCAGTACGCCGCACTGCTGTTCCTCGCGGAGAATCCCGGTATCTCGGCCGCCGCCCTGGCCCGGCTCTGCGGCGTCACCCCGCCCTCGATGAACACCGTGCTGAGCAACCTCCAAGACCGCGGGCTGATCGAACGCACGCCGCACCCCTGGCACAAGAACGTCCTGGAGACCACGCTGACCGAGAAGGGCGCGGCGGTGATGCGGGACGCGGACGCCCGCGCGGTCCGCGTCGAACGAGCCCTGGCCGAGGAATTCACCGACGCCGAACGAGCTACCTTGCAGGACTTGCTGATTCGATGCGCCGATCGGCTCGACTCGATCCGGCCCGATCCGGCCGCTTAGTCATCCGCGGGCAGAAATCGGACGCACCCGCGACCGGATCGGGCCGCTCACGGCCACGGAGTCACCGAACGGCGATGCTCGGCGCCCTCCGGTCGGTGTGGCGAAGGGTCGACCGGCCGGTGTGGTGGAACCGTGGGAGTGGAGCGGATCGACTCACCGGCGGCGCGAGTCGTGGTCGCATCGTTGCTGGACAGGGCTAGGCGGGAACCGGAGTTCGGACGGCGGGCCGAGCCTTGCGGAGCGCGAGTGCGAGCGCCAGGCACGCGATGAGCGCGGATGTCCACGGCAGCCACTGGCTACCGGAGGAATCCAGTACGGTCGCACCGACGATGGACCCGATGCCCGCGCCGAGGTAGATGGCCGATCCGTTCAGGCCGAGGGCGACGGTGGGCGCGTCGTGGGCGATGCCGAACAGGCGATGCTGTTGCGGTACCAGGATCGCCGCACCGAACAACCCGGTGACGGCGAGCACGACGAACACCGCCCACGCGGCATGGACGGCCACGCCGAGCAGGGCCAGGCCCGCCAGTGCGCCGAGCAGCCCCACCGTCAGCGTGCGCTGCGGACCGTACCGGTCTACCGCGCGCCCGGCCTGCGCGTTGCCGATCACCTGGCCGATGCCCATGGCCAGCAGCAACCACGCGAGCATGCTCTGCGGCACGGAGGTCGCGACCACCACCGGCAGGTAGACGATGGTGGTGTAGACGGCGGTGATCTGCGTGGTCGTCACGATCAGCACGCGCAGCACCGCCGGACGGGTCAGCACGCCGATCCGGTCGCGCAGGCCGGTGCTCGGCAGCATCACCCGGGGCAGCAGGAGGACCAGCGCCGCCGCGACGGCTCCGCCGACCGCGATTCCCCACAGCACGCCCCGCCAGCCGATCCAGTGCTCGGCGAAGATGCCGATCGGCACGCCCGCGACGCTGGACAGTGTGATGCCCGCGGTGACGATCGACAGCGCCCGTCCCCGGTGCGCGTCATCGGCGACGACGCCCGCGACGGCGAACGCGTTGGCCTGGAAGGCCGCCGCTCCGATGGCCGCCACCACACGCGCCGCCGCCATGACACCGAAGCTCTCCGCGGCGGCCTGCCCGATCATGCCGAGCACGAAAAGCGCGGCGCCGCCGCCGAGTAGCCGTCGGCGGTCCCAGGAGCCGGTCGCGGCGGCGATCAGGGGCGAGGCGATGGCGTAGGTCCAGGCGAACATCGTGGTCAGCTGGCCCGCGGTGGACACGGAGACGTGCAGGTCGGCGGCGATCAGCGGGAGCAGGCCGCTGAGCACGAAGCCGTCGGTGCCGAGCACGAAAGTGCCCACGGCGAGCGGTAGGAGCGATCGATACAGATTGTTAGATGATTGTCGAAGCATCATAGGATGAGGGTGGGATATGATTCGATTGTTGTCAAATGATCGGAGAATGGAGATGCGCCCGCTGCCGCAGCCGAGTACCGCCGACATCGACCTGGTCCGGGTGCTCAGCGCCCTCGCCGACCCGGTCCGGCTCGAACTGGTGCGCGCGCTCGCCGGCGAGCGCGAACCGCTGAGCTGCAATGTCCGGGAGTTCGACGTGGAGATCACGGCGGCGACCGCCTCGCACCACTGGAAGGTGCTGCGGGACGCGGGCATTACGACGACCTTCGTCTCCGGCCGCAACCGGCTGGTCGAATTACGGCGCGACGATCTGGAGCAGCGCTTCCCCGGCCTGCTGGACGCGGTCATCACCGGCGCTCAGCGCTGAACCGGCCGCCGGGCGCGTGCTCCACATCAGCGGCGACGGCCCTCCTCCAGTGCGTATCGGCGCCTTCGGCATTGATCACCCCGAGTCCGCGTGCCCGGCGGGCGGGCCGGTCGTACGCTGAACCCATGCCTGACCGCGGTCGGATCCGAGGCGTGCTCTACGACATCGACGGCGTCCTGGTGACCTCCTGGCAGGAGATCGAGGGCGCCGCCGCCGCGGTGCGCCGGATCGGCGAGAGCGGGCTGCGCCGCGCTTTCCTGACCAACACCACCTCGCGCACTTGCGCCGAGATCGCGCAGCGCCTGTGCGACACCGGTATCGAGGTCGAGCAGGGCGAGATCGTCACCGCCGCAAGGCTCACCGCCGAGTTCGTGCGCGGACGCTACCCCGATGCCGCCGTCTGGGTGCTCAACCACGGCGACATCACGGCGGATCTCACCGGTCTGACGCTCGACGACGATCATCCGGACGTGGTCGTGATCGGCGGAGCGGGACCGGAATTCGATCACGCCGCGCTGAGCCGGGTGGTGGAACTGATGCTGGACGGTGTGCCCGTCGTCGCCATGCACAGCGGGTTGACTTGGGCCACAGCGAAAGGGCTCCGCGTCGACGCGGGCGCCTACCTGCCCGGCCTGGAGGCTGCGGGCAATGCGCGCATCGAGGTGGTCGGCAAGCCCGCCGCAGCCGGTTTCCGGACCGCCGCCGCACTGATGCGGCTGGATCCTTCGGAAGTCCTGATGATCGGTGACGATCTGTATTCGGATGTGCTGGCGGCGCAGGACGCGGGGTTGACCGGGGTTCTGGTACGGACCGGTAAATTTCGTCCCGGCGTACTGGCATCGGCCGACCGCGCGCCCGATCACGTCATCGATTCCGTGGCCGCGCTGCCGGAATTGCTGGCCGGGTCGGCGGAGTCGGGCGAACTTGCCGTAACCGACGAATCGGAATGAAACAAAAAATTCTACAGTTTCCCTCTAAAATTGCCCGCAAACACGACGCCGCTAGGTATCGTCTGTTCCGGCAAATGGCCAGTGACAAGGAATGTCTCACGGACAGATCGGAGTTGCCGGATGCTCGATTCGCTGATGAGCGTGCTTGTGCGCAAACTACTATGGTCGCCGGGCTTCGGCTCGGCGACCGATCAATGAGGTAGCAACTGCTCAGCCAACTTTCGGCTAACGCGATGTAGGCCGCAGGTTGTAACGAAGGGCCCGATCCATGACGATGAGTTCGGGCCCTTCTGTATTGTCTGCCCCAATGTCACAGGATGCGAATACGGGTCGAATGTATGCCGGGCAACCCGTGGAGGACCGGCAGCGTCAGCGGCGTGCGCGTTTTCTGGAGTCAGGCCTGACGGTCTTCGCGCGGGACGGCTACGCCAATAGTTCGGTCGGCGCCATCTGTAAGGACGCCGGACTCTCCTCGCGACAGTTCTACGAGGAGTTCACCGGTCGCGAGTCCCTGCTCCTAGAGCTGTACGAGCAGATCGACCGGGAGTCGCGCGATGCCGTGAAGAAGGCGTTGGACGCGAAGTCCGGCGCCAAGTCGCTGGACGTCATCGATGCCGCGGTTCGCGCGTACGTCGAATCCATCGGATCCGATCCGCGCAAGGCGCGCGTCGCCTTGGTCGAAGTGGTCGGCGCGGGCCCGAAGGTGGAGAAGTTCCGTCTCGCGGTGCGCCGGGAGTGGGGTTCGCTGCTGGCCGGCGCCGCCGAAGACGCCGCGCTGCACGGCGAGATACCCGCGGGCGACTACGAGATGCGGATGCTGGCCATCATCGGCGCCGTCAACTACGTGGTGGACTCGTGGAGCGGTGCGGAGCCGCGTCCGCCGCTCGACGACGTGATCCGGGTGCTGAGCAGAGTGATCATCGGCGCGGTCCGCGCATAGCGTCCCGGCCTGCGGGACCGGCAGGCACGAGCGCGGTAGCGTTCGGGGATGCAGACAGTTCCGATCCAGATGCCGGACGGCACCACGGTTCCGGTGCGGTTGATCCCCGCCGGGGGCGTGCACCGGCACCCGGTCACACCGGACGCGCCGCGTCCGGTGCTGGTGATCGTGCCCGGACTCGGTGTCCCGGGGGGTTACTACGAACTGTTCGCCTCGAGCCTGGCGGCACGCGGGTTCGACGTGGCCATCGGTGAGTTGCGCGGCAACGGCGACAGCAGGCCGAAGCCGAGTTCCGCCAGCACCTTCGGCTACCACGAGCTGGTCTCGGTCGACTTCCCGGCGATCTTCGAGGTGGTCCGCGAACAATTCCCGGACAGCACGCCGTACCTGCTCGGCCACAGCATGGGCGGCCAGCTCGGCGTCATGTACGCCGCCCGCATCCGCGGCAGGCTCGGCGGACTCGTCCTGGTCGCGTCCGGCACGCCGTATTACCGCGGCTATCGCGGACTTTCGGGCCCGGGCATGCTGGTCGGCACCGCGGCGATCTCGCTGACGGCCAACTTGGCGGGCTTCTGGCCCGGCGACCGGGTGTCGATGGGCTTCGGCCGCCAGTCCAAAGTGCTGATCTCCGATTGGGCCCGGCTCGCGCGCACCGGCCGGTTCGTCCCGGTCGGCGCGGACATCGACTACGAGGAGCGCATCGCACGGCTGCGGCTTCCGGTGCTGTCCATCACGATGACCGGCGACGACCTCACCCCGCCCAGCTCCGCCGAGCACCTGCTGGAGAAGCTGCCCAACGCCGAGGTGACGCGCTGGCGACAGCCGGAACCGCTCGGCCACAACGGCTGGATCCGGCAGTGCGCGAGCACCGTCGACCAGATCGAGAAGTGGCTGCGCGACCGCTGAGGCGCGCCCGGACCGCGTCCGGCCCGGCCTTCGTCAGGCGCGTCGCTCGATCAGCATCTGGGTGAAGAACTCGTAGATCAGCGCCGCCTGGAAAGCCGACTGCTTGTTGTCGGCGGCGCCGCCGTGGCCGCCCTCGATGTTCTCGTGGTACCAGAACTCGTGGCCCTGCTCCTCCAGCAGCGCGGCCATCTTACGGGCGTGGCCGGGATGCACCCGGTCGTCCCTGGTCGAGGTGGTGAGCAGGATCGGCGGGTAGGCGCGGTCGGCGCGCACGTTCTGATAAGGCGAGTACTTGCCGATGTACTCCCATTCCTCCGGCTTGTCGGGGTCGCCGTACTCGGCCATCCACGAGGCGCCCGCCAGCAGCAAGTGGTAGCGCTTCATGTCCAGCAGCGGCACCTGGCAGACGATCGCGCCGAACAATTCGGGGTAGCGGGTCAGCATCACGCCCATGAGCAGCCCGCCGTTGCTGCCGCCGACCGCGCCGAGCTGATCCGCCGTGGTGATACCGCGCCCGACGAGGTCTTTCGCGATCGAGGAGAAGTCCTCGTACACCTTGTGCCGGTTGGCTTTCTGCACCGAGGTGTGCCATTGCGGCCCGTACTCGCCGCCGCCGCGGATGTTCGTCATCACCCAGGTACCGCCGCGCTCCAGCCAGCCCATCCCCGAGGCGCCGCTGTAACCCGGAGTGCGCGACACTTCGAAACCGCCGTACCCGGACATCACCGTCGGCCCAGGCTGGTCCTTGCGGTCGCGATGGCGGATCACGAAGTAGGGCACCGGCGTGCCGTCATCGGACGTGGCGAAGAACTGCTCGGTCTCCACGCCGCCGGCGTCGAAGAATCCGGGCTCCTGCTTGAGCCGCTCGGTGCGCCCGCCGACCGCACTGGCCAGCAGCGTGGCCGGCGTGGTGAACCCGCTGGTGCTGAGCATGAACTCGTCGCCGCCCTCCAGCGGGTCGAGATTCAGCACGCTGGTGGTGGCCATCGGCGGGGTATCGGTCAGTGGCCTGCGACGCCAGCCGTCCGTGGCCGGGGTGAGCACGTGCAGCTTGGTCTGCACGTCCTCGAGCGTGACCAGCAGCAGGTGATTCTCGGTCCAGCCGTAGCCGTGCAGCGCGGTGTGCGCGTCCGGGGTGAAGAGGACCTCGAAATCCCGTGCGCCGGACAGGAACTTCTCGAAGTCGGCGGCCAGCAGCGCACCCGCGGGATAGCTCGCGCCGCCCACCTCCCACGGCGACTTCAACCGCACCAGCAGCCAGTCCTTGTACCAGGATTCGCTGGCGTCGCTGGGGATGTCGAGATGCCGCAGCGTTCCGTCGTCGGCCAGCAGGTACACCTCTTCGTTGAAGAAGTCGGTGGCGCGGCCGACGTAGTGCCGTTCGTAACCCGGTGTGCGGTCGTAGCCCGCCGAGACCGCGACATCTCCGGTCTCGCCCTCGAAAACGGTGGTCGCCTCGTCCAGGGCGGTGCCGCGCCGCCAGCGTTTCGCGATCCGCGGATACCCCGAATCGGTCAGCGAGCCGGGGCCGAAGTCGGTGCCCACGTACACCGAGTCGATATCGATCCAGCGGATCTCCGACTTCGCCTCGGGCAGGAAGAAGCCGCCGTCGGCCGGGTCGACGAACACCCGCCGCTCGAGGTCGAATTCGCGGACCACCTTCGCGTCCGCGCCGCCGCGCGACAGGCTGATCAGCGCGCGGGACTGTTCCGGGCGCAGTACCGCGGCTCCGCCCCACACCCAGTTCTCGTCCTCGGCGGCGGCCAGTGCGTCGAGATCGATCAGCACGTCCCAGTCCGGCGAGTCCTCGGCGTACTCGGCGAACGTAGTGCGCCGCCAGAGGCCGCGCGGGTGCTCGGCGTCTCGCCAGAAGTTGTAGAGCCAGGGGCCGCGGCGAGACGGGTAGGCGATCTTCGTATCGGTGTCGAGCATGCCGAGGATGCGCCGCTCCAGCTCCCGGAAGCGATCGGAGTCGGCGAACCGGGAGTGCACGACGGCATTGTGCGCGCGGGCCCAGTCCAAGGGCCGCTCGCCGGTCACTTCTTCCAGCCAGAGGTAGGGGTCGGTCACATTCTCCACACCGCTCATCCCCACATTGTGGACGAGCCGCCCGGCGCGCGGTTACCAGGAGTGCGCTACGTCGACCACGATGCGCGATCCGCTGCCCGGTCCGTCGAGGGTGTAGGTCTGGAACGGCAGCCGGGCGCGCGTCCCGAGACCGACCGTGGTCTGGCCTTCGAAAGAGCCGGCCCAGGCCACCTGACGGAAAGTCCGGTAGTCCCGCACCTCGGTGAGCTCGGCCCGATTGGCGGGGTTGTAGGTGGGGGTGAACGAGTCGTCGTAGGCAGGGGCGTTGACGGTGATGCTCAGGTACGCCTCCCCGCGCAGCGGGACGGGTGCGCCGGAGCCGTCCATGGTCACCCGCTCGACGTAGCCGACGTGGTAACCCGTCACGGGCCCGGCGAGGTCGAACACCAGGCGGTCGAAGCAGTCGTGCCGCCCGGCGCGGACCCCGGTCAGCGGCGTGAGCGTGCGGGCCTGGCTCGTCTTGGGCATCGAACCCCAACCGGACGCACACGCCGGGGCGGCGGAGGCCGGGGCGGGCGCGATCCAGAGACCGGCGATTGTCAGGAAGGAGAAGAAAAGGGGAAGCAAGCGACGCATGGTCGCACCGCCTTCGGGGCACGGGGGATTGATGTACAACGTGCATCGGTCGAGGTGAGCGCGCTGTTACCGACCATTGCGGCGAAAAGTGTTGGCGAACGGGAAAACTCGTCCACCGCGGCCGAGGAGCGGCGGCTCGCCGTTCGCTGGGGCCGATGCCGGCTCGGCGCGGACAAGTAGGATCGCTGCCTGCGAGGCCGATCCGAGCAGGAGGTTCGAGGTTGCCACCGTTTCTCTGGGAGCAGCACTGCTGCCTGCCGCTCTCGCCCGCCGCGCGCATCGGCGACCTCGCGCGCTACCCGGCCGGATCGTATTTGTCGGTGAACGTGGGTTACTCGCCGCAGTCGACCGCGGACTCGCTGGCGTTGCTGGACCGATTCCGCCGCGAGGCGTCGGCGGACGGCCGGTTTCGCCTGGTGCGCGGCATCGATGACATCGGGGCGCCCGGCGCCGTCGCGCTCGCGTTCGATCTGGAGGACTCCGGCCCGCTGGGGGGCGACCTGGACAACGTCGCGCGGTTCTACGACCTCGGGGTGCGGTCGTTGCTGCCCACCTACAACCACGCCAACGCCGCGGGCTGCGGATGCCTGGACACCGAGGACACCGGACTCACGGGGTACGGCCGCGATCTCGTCCATGCGCTCAACGAAGTCGGCATGTTCGCCGACGGCTCGCATTGTTCCCGGCGCACCGGGCTGGAACTGGCCGAGTTGAGCGTCGTCCCGATGATCTACAGCCACTCGAACTTCGCGGCCCTGTGGGACCATCCGCGCAACATCACCGACGAGCAGGCGCGGGCCTGCGCCGCGACCGGCGGCGTGATCGGAATCAACGGCGTTGGAATCTTCCTGGGCCGCAACGCCGCCGACGAACGCGCCGAGCGGATCGCGGCGATGGCGCGGCACATCGAATACGGCGCCGAACTGGTCGGCATCGAGCACATCGGAATCGGCTCGGACTACTCCTTCGACGCCGAGGACTTCAACGCCGAACTGGCGAACAATCCGGACGCCTTCTCCGAGGCATACACCGCATGGGGCGCGCTGCAATGGGTGCCGCCCGAGGATCTGACCGGGGCCGCCGACGTACCCGGCCTCGACGAGGTGCTGGCCGGTCGTGGTTTCACCGCAGCGGACCGGGCAGCGGTCTTCGGTGAGAACTTCCGCCGCGCCGCCCGCCAGGTCTGGCGCAGCTGACCGCAGCGGCTCACCACCGGGTGCGACCCCCGCGAGGGGCACACCACGGAGAGGTCCACTCGCGTTTCACCGCGGCCAGGTGCCGCTCACGGACGTTCGCGCGCCTGGGGGAACGGGTGCCGGGATCGGTTGAATACGCCTGCTCGGGCGGCATGCTAGCGCGGCGACACCACCGTGTTCTTCCCGATCACGGAAAGTTTGCGGGTGGGTGTGGCCCACGCCTCACCAGGGTGGGGGATGGGTGGGTGAACATACCGCTGCGGAGTTAGGCTCGGTTCGTGACTTCCCACTACGATGTCGTCGTTCTCGGTGCTGGTCCCGGCGGATACGTCGCCGCGATCCGCGCCGCTCAACTCGGCCTGCGAACAGCGATCGTCGAGCAGAAATACTGGGGCGGTGTGTGCCTGAACGTCGGCTGCATCCCGTCCAAGGCGCTCCTGCGAAACGCCGAACTCGCCCACATCTTCACCAAGGAGGCGAAGACCTTCGGCATCTCCGGCGAGGTGAACTTCGACTTCGGGGTCGCCTTCGACCGCAGCCGCAAGGTCGCCGACGGCCGGGTCAAGGGCGTCCACTTCCTGATGAAGAAGAACAAGATCGACGAGTTCGACGGCAAGGGCACCTTCACCGGCCCGAACTCGCTCACGGTCGAGCTCTCCAAGGGCGGCACCGAGGCGATCACGTTCGACAACGCGATCATCGCGGCAGGCACCGTCACCAAGCTGCTGCCCGGCACCCAGCTCAGCGCGAACGTGGTCACCTACGAGGAGCAGATCCTCACCCGTGACCTGCCCGGCTCGATCCTCATCGTCGGTGCGGGCGCGATCGGCATGGAGTTCGGCTACGTCCTGAAGAACTACGGCGTCGACGTGCGCATCGTCGAGTTCCTCGACCGCGCGCTGCCGAACGAGGACGCGGACGTCTCCAAGGAGATCACCAAGCAGTACAAGAAGCTCGGCATCACCATCACCACCGGTGCGGCCGTGCAGTCCATCGAGGACGACGGCGCCAAGGTCACCGTCTCGATCAAGGACAACAAGTCCGGCTCGGTCGAGACCGTCACCGTCGACAAGGTGCTGCAGGCCGTCGGCTTCGCACCGCGCGTCGACGGCTACGGCTTGGAGACCACCGGCGTGGTGGTCACCGACCGCGGCGCGATCGGGATCGACGACTACATGCGCACCAACGTGCCGCACATCTACGCGATCGGCGACGTCACCGGCAAGCTGCAACTCGCGCACGTCGCGGAGGCCCAAGGCGTGGTCGCGGCCGAGACCATCGCGGGTGCGGAGACCGTCACCCTCGGCGACTACCGGATGATGCCGCGCGCCACCTTCTGCCAGCCGCAGGTCGCCAGCTTCGGTCTGACCGAGCAGCAGGCCCGGGACGAGGGCTACGACGTGAAGGTCGCGACCTTCCCGTTCACCGCCAACGGCAAGGCGCACGGCCTCGGCGACCCCACCGGTTTCGTCAAGCTCATCGCCGATGCCAAGTACGGCGAGCTGATCGGCGGGCACCTCATCGGCCCGGACGTCTCCGAGCTGCTGCCCGAGCTCACCCTCGCGCAGAAGTGGGACCTGACGGTCAACGAGCTGACCCGGAACGTGCACACCCACCCGACGCTCAGCGAGGCCCTCCAGGAAGCCTTCCACGGCCTGGCCGGCCACATGATCAACTTCTGATCCGGTCGCGGAGAGAGGGCGTGCGGTCGTAGATCGCACGCCCTTTTGCTTTGTCGGCCAATGGTTTCCGCCTCGGTAGGGTCGCTGGAGGTCGGCGCGGGCGCGGACGGTCTGCTATACAGCGTGCATGCTTCGCAGGTGGTTGATCGGAAGTGTGCCGGTGCTCGTCGTGGTGGTGCTGCTCGGGACGGGCACCTTCTACCTGATGAACGCGCGCACCTTCCAGTTGGCCGGTCACGTGGTCAGCAGGGTGGACACCGACGCGCGGGTCGTCGCGCTGACGTTGGACGACGGGCCGTCCGATCGCGCTCCCGAAGTGCTGAAAGTCCTTGCTGACGCGCGAGTTCCCGCCACGTTCTACTTGAACGGGCGTGATCTCGCCGCGCATCCGGAGCACGGCAGGGCGATCGCGGCCGCGGGCCATGAGATCGGCAACCACACCTATTCGCATCGGCGGATGGTGTTCGTCACCCCCGGCACGGTCCGGGACGAGGTGGAGGGCACGGACGCCGAGATCACGAAGACCGGTTACGCGGGCCCGATCACCTTCCGGCCGCCCTACGGCAAGAAATTGTGGATGCTGCCGCACTATCTCGCCGAGCACGACCGGGTCACCGTGACGTGGGACGTAGAGCCCGATTCGGGCCGGGCGGACGTCACCGCCGACGACATCGTCGCCGAGACGCTCGGCAAGGTCCGTCCCGGTTCGATCATCCTCTTGCACGTCATGTACGGGAACGCTGAGGCGTCGCTCGCCGCCATCCCCCGCATCGTCACCGAATTGCGCGCCGCGGGCTATCAATTCGTCACCGTGTCCGACCTGATGGCCCGCTGATTCGGCCGTGCGCCGCGCCGGTCCGGCGGTGGATCGGAGTCGCGTCGGAGCGCCCGCCACTCGGTCGTAGTCGCTGCGGACCTCGGCCGCTCCGCTAACCGGCGGCCGGGAGCATGCCGTAGGCGTGGGTGGGGGTGAACAGGACCAAGGCGCGGCGGTCGGTGACCATCGCGGCGCGGTACTCGTCCCAGTCGGGGTGCTCGCCGTTGGCGGTGCGGTAGTAGTCGACGAGCGCGTCGACGGTGGGGTCGCCGGGCGCGGTGGCGACCGGAGTGAGTTCGACCGTGCCTTCGAGCACTGCGTAGGCGAAGAAATCATCGCGGGTCACGTGCAGTGCCGCCCAAGGATCGCGCACGAGGTTGTGATACTTCGCGCGGTCGGCGGTGATGGAGATGCGGATCCGGCCGTCGG
Source organism: Nocardia sp. NPDC005745 (assembly GCF_040630775.1). Classification (NCBI taxonomy): domain Bacteria; kingdom Bacillati; phylum Actinomycetota; class Actinomycetes; order Mycobacteriales; family Nocardiaceae; genus Nocardia; species Nocardia sp. NPDC005745. The sequence continues at coordinate 12,643 of NZ_JBEXYF010000013.1, read as the reverse complement.
CGCCGATGACGTGCAGCACGTTGGACAGCTGCGGGCGCCCGTTGCGGCGGATCGTGGTGAGCACGGACCTGCGATGTTCGCGTGCGAAAGCGACGGCGGCGGCGAGTTCCATGCCCGTGTAACCCGCGGCGCGGGGAGTCTCTTCCCCGGTCAATCGCGGTGGTAGGCCGCCTGTGCCTCGCGTACGCGGGGCATGTTGGTCTCCAGCACCTGGATCAGCGATTCCAGGTGCGCGGCCACCTCGGCGCCCAATTCGGTGAGGGTGTATTCGACGCGCGGCGGAATCGTCTCCTGCACCTCGCGGTGCACCATGCCGTCGCGTTCCAGCGCTTGCAGAGTCTGCGACAACATGCGTTCGCTCACGCCGTCGACCCTTCGCCGCAGGGCGCTGAACCGGTACGGGCCTTCACGCAGCGCGACCAGCGCCAGGGTGCCCCAGCGACTGGCCACGGTCTGCAGGACCGGCCGTGAGGTGCAGTTGCGCGCGAAGACGTCGGCTTCCAGCGTCGGGTCGTCGGCCTCCGCCGAGCCGGTGTGCTGGGTCGTCATACCCGTCATCGTACCCAACTTGACCGCAGTGGGTATGGAATGCATAGTACTTACGAATAGTTAGTGCATGTAAAGCAGTACACACCCTGGAGGTAGTCATGACCATCGCCGTAACCGGAGCGAGCGGGCAGCTGGGCCGACTCGTGGTGGAGGAGTTGTCGCGCGCGGGATCGACGCCCGTCGCGATCGTGCGTGATCCGGGGAAGGTCGCCGACCTGGCCGAACGCGGCGTGGACGTCCGCGGGGCCGCCTACGACGACCCGGCCGCGCTGGTGCGCGCCCTCGACGGCGTCGACCGGGTGCTGCTCATCTCGGGCAACGAGTTCGGCGCGCGAGTAGCGCAGCACACCAATGTCATTCGTGCGGCCGAACGCGCCGGCGTGGAACTGCTCGCCTATACGAGCATTCCGGGCGCTACCGACAACCCGCTGATCCTCGCGCAAGAACACAAGGGCACCGAGGCGGTGCTCGCCGAATCGGCCGTGCCGCACGTACTGCTGCGCAACGGCTGGTATTGGGAGAACTACGTGGGCGGTCTCGCGCAGGCGGTGGAGTCGGGCGTACTGTACGGCGCCGCGGGCGAGGGGCGCGTGGCGGGCGCGGCGCGCGCCGACTACGCCGAAGCGGCCGCCCGGGTGCTCACCACCGATGGTCACGCGGGCGGGGTATACGAACTCGGCGGTGGCGAAAGCCTCACCTATGCCGAACTGGCGCAGGCGATTTCGGAAGCCGCAGGCAAGCCGGTGCGCTACGAGAACCTGTCGGAAGCGGACTACGCCGCCGCGCTGATCCAGGCCGGGTTGCCGGCGGCCTACGCCGAAACGCTGGCCGACGCCGACGCGGGCATCGCCCGCGGCATCCTCGACGTTCGCTCCGGGGACCTGGAGAAATTGCTGGGCCGACCGGCTACCCGGGCTGTCGAAGTCTTCCGCGCGGCGCTGGGCTGACACTTATCGGTTGCGCGTAGGGCCACCGCCTCGCGACGGTGGCTGTCGGGGGTGCGATGCGGCGGCCTGTTTCCATGCCGCCACATCCGGCCCGGCTACCGGTTCGAGTGAAGCTCGAGTGCTACACCCACTGCACCAGCTGGATGATGATCCCGTTCGGATCGCTCATCTGGAAGTACCGCTCGCCCCATTCCTCGGTTTCGATGGGCGTGACGATCGGCACCCCCTCGCCCTGCAACCGAGCGTATTCCGCGTCGATGTCGTCGACCACGAAGGCGACGAGCAGCCCTTCGCCCGCACTGCCGGCCTTGCTCTTCGGTTTGAAACTCGCCAGCCCGGTGCGCAAGTAGATGACGTTCAGTCCGGCGTCGTCGCGGGCGAGGGAGACGAACCCGTCGGCCGACATCTTCTCCTCGAAGCCGAGGTGGTCGATGAGGAATTTCGCCGAGGCGGCCGGGTCGGGGACGTTGAGTGAGACGGCGGAAGCGGTGATGTTCATGAACTCTCCTCGGCGTCAGAAATCTGTACTAAGTACACTGTACTTTGTAGAGAATTTTTGAGCGGCGCGCATTATGACCTGTGTCACACCGATACCATCGGTGGTTCGAGGTGGTCGAGGAGGCAGCGGTGGGACAGCCGAAGGAACGCAGCGGCGCGGGCGACCCGGTTCGCACGTTGGAGCTGCTATGGCGGATTCCGCCGGAGTCGGGCGCGGGCCGGGGCCCGAAGCAGCGCAGCAGCGTCGAGGCGGTGATCGCCGCCGCGCTCGAGATCGCCGATGCGGAGGGGATCGGAGCGCTCACGATGCGCGCCGTCGCCAACCGGCTCGGCCTGACCCCCATGGCCACCTACACGTATGTGCCGGGCAAAGCCGAGCTGATCGACTTGATGCTGGACACGGTGTACGCGCGGATGGAGCGCGCGGACCTCACCGGTCTGCCCTGGCGCGAGCGGGTCGTCCGGATCGCGGCCGAGAACCGCGCCATGCTGGCCCGCCATCCGTGGGTGGCGTATCTGCCGACCACCCGGCCGCCACTCGGCCCCGGCCTCGCCGCCAAGTACGACCATGAGCTGGGGGCCTTCGCTGACCTCGGGCTCGACGACGTCGCGATGGACGCCGCGCTCACGTTCGTGCTCGGGTTCGTCACCTCCGTGGCCCGTATCGCCATCGACAGCGCGCGGGCGGCGTCGGACAGCTCGCTGTCCGACGGGCAGTGGTGGGAACGGGCCGCGCCCGTGCTGGCGCAGGTGTTCGACGCGGAGCGCTACCCGCTCGCCGCCCGTGTCGGCGCGGCCGCTGGCCAGGCGCACGACGCTGCCTACAGCGCCGACCATGCCTACGAGTTCGGGCTGACGCTGGTGCTCGACGGCCTGGCGCGCCGCATCGAGGGACCGTCCGCGGGGGTCTAGACGCCGTCGCGCTGGATGCGCAGGGCGGTGATCGTCGCGGCCAGCCCGTCGTATTGATTGATCAGCAGCACGATTTCGATGAGGCTGCGCTCGTCGTAGTGCTTCGCCAGCTCGGCCCAGGCGTCGTCGTCGAGGTCCCGCGTCTCGACGAGCTGGTCCACCGCGGCCAGCAGCGCTCGGTGCTTGTCCGACCAACCTGCCGCTTCGGGACCCTTACGCAGCCGCTCGAGGATTTCGGTGGTCACCCCCGCGCGGCGACCGAGCCGGATGTGATGGTCCATTTCGTAGTCGCAGCCGCGCAGATGCGCGACCCGGATGATCACCAGTTCCGACTCGTGGCGCGGTAGCCGCCCGCCCGGCATGAGTTTGCCCGAGTAGTGCAGCCAGCCGCGGAACAATCCGCGGGTGCGGCCGAGGGTGCTGAACAAGTGGGCGTCGCCGGTGCCCGCGGCGCGGGAAAGCACCTGCCAGACAACCCAGTTGAGCGGCCCGAGTTCCCGTAGCCGTCCGGGCGAGATGCGTGGTTGCAGCGCTGAAACCATCGTGGTTGCCACCTCCGCGTGGTCTGTGCGGCCGGCGTCGGTGCCGGCCGAGAAAGAGCCTACTCGGCAGTATCCCGCGCGGAGCCCGCCATTCTTTTGCTTTCGGAGTGGTTTTCGGCCGGGTACCCCGTCATCATCAGTACCGGTGCGGGTCACCGCGGCCGCAATGAGTTGGCGCGGCGTCAGGTGTGGACAACAGGTCGGCAGGGGAACAGATGCTGGTGAGGATCAGGCCCGGAGCGGAGCTTTCCGGCGCCGAGCGGGAATTCGTCGCGTGCCTGCGGTCGTATCCGACCACCGGTTTCGCCGTGATCGATCTCGAGGCGGACAACCGGCGTGTCGACGCGGTGGTGTGCACCCCGCGGGGCCTGACCGTGCTGGAGGTGCACGGATTCCAGCGCAGGCAGAGCGGCATTCTGAGCACACCGGCCGAAGGGCCGTGGAAGATCAGCGACGCGCCGGTGGAATTGGACGACCCGGAATCCGGAAGCCCCGCCGAGCGCGTGGAACACGGCATCTACGCGGTCAAGCACATGCTCCAGCGGGCGCTGCAGGACCCGGGGCACATCAGCGGCGCCGTGGTGCTCGTCCCGTTCCGTGGTGCCGTGGTGCGTCCGGCGCGTACGAACCTGCGCCCGGGGTTGGACGTGGTGGTCGGAAATGTCACCGACGCGACCGAGTTGCGGATCTACCTGGAGGGATTCTCCGCTGGACCGCGCGACTGGACCGCGGACCGGGTGATCGGCGCGTGCGGCGCGCTCGGTCTGGCGGAGATCGCCCCGACCCGCGCGGAACTTCTCGAGGCGGGCTTCGAGGAGAACGCGCCGGAGCCGGTCACGACCGTTCCGCGCACACCGAAGCCGCGGGTCGAGCCGAAGCCCGGCGCCGCGACGAAGAGCCAGGCCTACGCGGGCTGGTCGGTCGTCGTGATCGCCGTGGTCGGGGTCCTGTTCGTGCTCGGCGTGATCGCCACCGCGCTGGCGCACGACTCGGCGCAACCGATTCCGGCCACCGGTACGACGACTACCACCCCGTCGCCGCCGTCGCACCGGCCCACCGAATGCTTCCCCTTCCAGCAGAACTGCTGACCTGTCAATCCCGCACGGCGCGGCCCAGCTTGGTCAGGCGCAGTGCGTGCTGGGCGCGAGCCAGCACGTGTGTCCGGGAGGTGTCGATATGGGCGGTGAGGGTCTCCGCCGCCGCGTCCACCGCACCCGACACCAGGAGTTCGGCGACCGCGATGTGCTCGGCGGTCATGGTGGCGATCCGCTCCGGAGTCGGCATGTCCAGTGTGCGCACCGGGCGCACCCGGATGTGCACGGCGGTGAGCGCCTCGGCGAGTGCGGCGTTGCCCGCGGCGGCGAGCAAGGTGGTGTGGAACCGTTCGTCGGCGGCCACCAGCGCCGGTCCCGGTTCGGGCGGGTCGTCGCGCAGCGCGCGCCAGGCGTCGAGTTCCGCGCGCACGAGATCCAGATCGTGCGCGGGCGCCTCACCGGGCGCCCGCACGCGTTGCATCCCCCTGGCTTCCAGCACCAGCCGCAACTCGTATAGGTGATCGAGTTCGTCGAGCCGGGGCCGGTACGGGTAGAGGCCGTCGGCGAGCCGCTCGACCAAGCCGTCGGCCTGCAACCGGGCCAGCGCCTCGCGCACCGGGGTGCGCGACACCCCGTAGGCCTCGGCGAGGCGTTCCTCGCCGAGCCGTTCGGTCGGCACGATCGCTCCGGTGGCCAGATCCCGCCGCAACGAGTCGTACACCTGCTCGCGCAATGGAATCCGACCCCTGCCGCGGGTCATGGCGGCGCTCAGATCGCCATCGCCGAGCGGACTTCGCTCTCGGCGCCCGCGCCACCCGCGCCCGTGGAGGTCACCCGGCCGGAACGCAGCACGTAGTAGCGCTGCGCCGCCTGCAACGCGAAGCCGATGTGCTGTTCGACCAGCAGCACGCTCAGTCCGCCCCGGCGGGTGAGATCGATGATGGTGCGCTCGATCTCGGCGACCACCGACGGCTGGATGCCCTCGGTCGGCTCGTCCAGGATGAGCAGCTTCGGCTCGGTGATCAGCGCCCGCGCGATGGCCAGTTGCTGGCGCTGGCCGCCGGACAGCAGGCCCGCCTTCCGCGCGAGCAGTTCGCGCAGCGCGGGGAACAGATCGAGCGATTCGTCGATCAGCGCCTTGCCGCGTTTACGGCCGTCCGCGACCACCTGCAGATTCTCCGCGGTGGTCAGTTGCGGGAAACTCTGCTGGCCCTGCGGCACGTACGCGATCCCGCGACGCACCCGCCGCGACGGCGACAGTTTGGTGATGGCCTCCCCGTCGAACTCGATCCGGCCCGACTTCGTGCCGATCAGGCCGACGGCCGTGCGCAGCAACGTGGTCTTCCCCGCGCCGTTGTGCCCCATGACGGCGACCACGCTGTCGTCCGGGACGGTCACCGAGACGCCGTGGATGACTTCGGTGCGGCCGTAGCCGGAGTGGATATCGGTGAGTTCAAGCATCGCTGTCCCCTTTCCGGGGTGACTCCGGGCTCGGCGCGGTCGAGGCGTCCTCGAGTTCGGTGCCGACGGCCGCGGCGGTGCCGAGGTAGACCTCCTGGACCTTCGGGTCCGCCTGCACCTGTTCGACGGTCCCCTCGCTGAGCACCTTGCCGCCCGCGAGAACGGTGACCGAGGTGGCGAAGGCGCGCATGAAATCCATGTCGTGCTCGACCACCACGACCACCCGGTCGCCGCCGATGCGGCGCAACAGGTTTCCGGTCTCCTCCCGTTCCTCGGCGCTCATGCCGGCCACCGGCTCGTCCAGCAGCAGCACCGACGCGTTCTGCACCAGGAGCATGCCGATCTCGAGCCATTGCTTCTGCCCGTGCGCGAGTACCCCGGCGGGCTTGTCGCGCAGGCGGGTCAGACCGGTGGTCTCCAGCGCCTCCTCGATCACGGGGAGCACCGATTTGCGGCGGCGCAGCATGGTGAGCGCCGAACGGCCCGCGCCCGCCGCGATGTCGAGGTTTTGCAGCACGCTGAGCTGCTCGAACACGCTCGCGGTCTGGAACGTCCTTCCGACGCCGAGCCGGGCGATCCGGTGCACCTTCTTGCCGAGCAGTTCCACGCCGGTCTTCTGCGCCGACCCGGTCGCCGGGACCAGACCGGTGATCGCGTCGATGAGCGTCGTCTTGCCCGCGCCGTTGGGACCGATGAGGAAACGCAGATCGCCCTGCAACACCGTCAGATCGACATCGGTGACGGCCTTGAAACCGTCGAAACTCACCGACAGGCCACGGATCTCCAGGTACTCGCTGGACATTCCCGCGTTGCCGCCGAGCTTCGGTTCGTGCGTCGTCTCGGTCATCGCGATTCCACCTTCTCCGTCGCGGGTTCCGGCAGCGCCTCGACCACCGTGGCGGCAGGCGGGTCCGCTGGCCGCCGCAACCGGTTGCCCAGCACACCTTTCAGCAAGGGCCACAATCCGGCGAGGCCCGCGGGCACGAAACCGACCACCACGATGAACAGCACGCCTTGCAGATACGTCCACCCCGAGGGGAACTCCTCGGACAGCGCCGTCTGCGCCCATGCCACGCCGACCGCGCCGAGCACCGGCCCGAGCAGGGTGGTCCGGCCGCCGATCGCGACGCCGATGAGAAACGCGATGGACGGAACGACGCCGATGTCGGCGGGGGAGATGATGCCCACGATCGGAGTGAACAGCGCACCGGCGATGCCGGCGAAGAACGCCGCGACCACATAGGCGACGATCTTCACGTTCGCCGGGTCGTATCCCAGGAAGCGCACCCGCTCCTCCTGGTCGCGCACCGCGACGAGCAACTCGCCGTACCTGCTGTGCATCAGTTGCCGCACCAGCGCGACCACCACCAGCAGCGTGCCCGCCGCGATGAAGAACAGCATCTGCCGGTTGACCGGGTCGGACAGCTTGAACCCGAAGAACGCGCGAAAATCCGACAGACCGGTGAATCCGCCGATGGCCTGCTGGCCGGTCAGCAGGATGGCCAGCGCGGCGGCGAGCGCCTGACTGAGGATGGCGAAGTACGCGCCCTTCACGCGGCGCTTGAATACGCCGTAACCGAGTGCCGCCGCGATCAGCGCGGGCAGCACGAGGATGCCGAGCAGCGCCACCGGACCCGACGCGAACGGCGTCCAGAACGACGGCAATTCGCGAATGCCCGCGATCTCCATGAACTCCGGCACGTCGTTGCCGAGCCGGGCGGCGTCGGCCATCTGCAGATGCATGGCCATGATGTAGGCGCCGATGCCGAAGAACACGCCCTGCCCGAGGGTGAGCATTCCGCCGCGTCCCCAGGCCAGCCCGATGCCCACCGCGACGATCGCGAAGCACAAGAACTTCGCCAGCAGGTTGAGCCGGAAATCGCTGAGCACCGCGGGCGCGACCGCGAACAACAGGACGGCGGCGACGGCGAACCCGGCCAACGCGGTGAGCGAGGAATGCGCGCGCCACCGTTGTACGAGTGTGGTCATGCCAAACTCCTTGTCCGGACGGTGAACAGGCCCTGCGGACGGACCTGCAGGAAGATCACGATGACGACGAAGACGACGACTTTCGCGATGGACGCGGTGGTCGAGTATTCGATGTAGGAATTGAGCAGGCCGAGCGCGAACGCCGCGATCACGGTGCCCTTGATCTGGCCCAGCCCGCCGATGACCACCACGAGGAACGCATCGATCAAATAGCTCTGGCCGATGGTCGGGCTGGTCGAGCCGATCAGGGTGAGCGCGACACCGGCCACGCCCGCCAGGCCGGAGCCGATGAAGAACGTGCTGATATCGGTGAAACGGCTGGAAACGCCCGAGGTTTCGGCCAAGCCGCGGTTCTGCACCACCGCGCGGATCCGGCGGCCGAGCGGAGTCGCCTTGAGCACCGCGGCCAGCGCGGTCACCGCGACCACCGCCAGGACGAGGATGAAGATGCGCGTCTTCGGCACCACCGCGCCCAGGATCGTGACGCCGCCGCTGAGCCACTCCGGCGCGATGACGTTCTTCGCGGGCGCGCCGAAGATGTCACGGGCCAGCTGTTGCAGCACCAGCCCGACGCCGAAGGTGACCAGCAACGTGTCCAGCGGCCGGTCGTACATCCAGCGGATCAGGCCCATCTCCAGCGCGGCGCCGAGCAGGCCCCCGACCAGGAAACCGATCAGCAGCGAGACGACGAGCGAGACGCCCGCCGACGAGATGACCTTCTGCACAACGTAGGTCGTGTAGCAACCGGCCATGATGAACTCGCCGTGCGCCATGTTGATCACGCCCATCTGCCCGAAGGTCAGCGAGAGGCCGAGCGCGGCGAGCAAGAGAATCGATCCCAGACTCAGCCCGGTGAAGAGCTGTCCGATCACAACGTCCATGCGAGCTCCTGTGTTGGATTTTCCAGCGCCGCGAACGGAACATGCTCGGTCTCGCTTCGCTCGAAACCGGGAGTCGAGGCGCTCGGGGGCGCGTTGGGTGCCTTGATGTCCGATGCTGTCCGCGGCCCCCCTCATTACGCGCTCCGCGTGATCGCCGCGGCGACTGGGTCGCCGGGCGGGCACCGGTAGCTGGGCCGCGGACAGCCGCGGACTACTTCAGGCCTTTGGCCCAGTCGTAGGACTTCAGGTAGGGGTCCGGCGTCACGGCCTTGCCGGAGTCCCACACGGTGTAGATGAGTCCGTCGGGACGGATCTCGCCGATGCGGGCGGTCTTGGTGATGTGGTGGTTGGAGCCGTCGATGGTGACCAGGCCCTCCGGCGCCTCGAAGCTGACGCCGTCGGCGGCGGCCTGGACGTCCTCCACCTTGAACGACCGCGCCTTCTCGACGGTGTTCTTCCACAGGTAGACCGACGCGTAGGCGGCTTCCATCGGGTCCGAGGTCGGCTTGTCGGCGCCGAAGGCGGCCTTGTAGTCGGCGACGAACTTCTTGTTCACCGGGGTGTCCACGGTCTGGTAGTAGTTCCACGCGGTGAGCTGGCCTGCGATGTGCTGCGCGCCGATGCCCGCCACCTCTTCCTCGGCGATGGACACCGAGATCACCGGCATCTCCGCGGCTTTGAGGCCCGCGTTGCTGTACTCGCGGAAGAACGCGACGTTGGAGTCGCCGTTGAGGGTGTTGAACACCGCGCCCGCCTTGGCGGAGCGGACCTTGTTCACGATGGTGGAGAAGTCGGTGGAGCCGAGCGGGGTGTAGTCCTCGCCCTTGATCTCGATGCCGTTGGCGGCGGCGTACGCCTTGATCTCACGATTGGCGGTCTGCGGGAAGACGTAGTCGCTGCCGACCAGGTACAGGGACGTGATGCCCTTCTGCTTGAGGTAGTCCAGCGCCGGAACGATCTGCTGATTGGTGGTGGCGCCGGTGTAGAAGATGTTCTTGCTGTCCTCCAGGCCCTCGTACTGGACCGGGTAGTAGAGCAGCGAGTTCAGGCTCTCGAATTTCGGCTTCATGGCCTTGCGGCTCGACGAGGTCCAGCCGCCGAACACCGCGGCGACGCAGTCGGAGCTGATCAGCTTCTCCGCCTTCTCCGCGAAGGTCTTCGGGTCCGAGGCACCGTCCTCGAGCACCAGATCGATCTTCTTGCCGAGCACGCCGCCCGCGGCGTTGATCTGGTCGACGGCCAGCTTGGTCGAGTTGGCGACGGTGACCTCGGAGATGGCCATCGTGCCGGACAGCGAGTGCAGTGAACCGACCTTGATCGTGTCCTTCGAGGTGTCGACGCAGGAGGCGGCGCCGGATCCGGTGGTCGAGGCGTCGTCCTTGGCGCCGCAGGCGGTCAGCAACAGGCCGGCGAGCGCGACCGCGGTGGGCACCGCCACCGCTCGGACCAAACGCCTGGAGCGATGGGTGGCACGGGAATCTGGCATGGGGCGAACCCTCTCCTCATCAGGTGTTGCGGCGGCGTCGGCAGGGCGCCGCATCGAATACCGCCGTCTTCGCCCCGCTCACGGCTGTAGACGGGCCTGTATACAACGGCTGTATTCGTGATGCGAACGGTAGACAGGACTTGTTGCGCCGGAATATCTCTCGATGACAAGTCCATTTCGTCTGTTTCGCTCGTGTGAACCTTTCCCGTAAACGGACGGTGAACGGTTGTGAGATCCGGGCAAACCCGCTGGCCGGGGCGGATGTGGCTACGGTTGCGTAGCGTCGCCGCGATGCGGCACGCTTCGATTCGTACGACATCTGAACCGTCCCAAGCCGCGGCGGCGGGCCGCGGACTCGAGTCGAGGAGGACCAGATGGGCCACTACAAGGCGAACTTGCGGGATATCGAATTCAACCTGTTCGAAGTGCTCGAGCTGGACAAACTCCTCGATACCGGCGCCTACGGCGACCTCGATTCCGACACCGCCCGGGAGATCCTCTCGGAGGTTCGGCGACTGGCCGAGGGGCCGGTGGCGGACTCCTTCGCGGCGGCCGATCGCGATCCGGTGGCCTATGACGCGACCACCTTCTCGATCGCTGTTCCGGAGCCGCTCCGTAGGACCGTCGCCGCCGTGCGCGACGCGGGCTGGAGCAGGCTGGGCATGCCGGAGGGCATGGGCGGCACCCCCGCGCCCGCGCCGCTGGTCTGGGCCGTCGCCGAGATGATCACCTGCGCCAACCCGTCGGCGTCGTTCTTCAACATGGGGCCGGTCATGGCGTCCGTGCTGTACAACGTCGGCACCGAGCAGCAGCGGCACTGGGCCACGCTCGGCTTCGAGAAGGGCTGGCAGGGCACCATGGTGCTGACCGAGCCCGACGCCGGTTCCGATGTCGGCGCGGGACGCACCAAGGCGATTCCGCAAGAAGACGGCACCTGGCACATCGAGGGCGTCAAGCGGTTCATCTCCGGCGCGGAGGTCGGCGACACCGCCGATAACGTCTTCCACCTGGTGCTGGCCCGGCCGGAGGGCGCCGGACCCGGTACCAAGGGCCTGTCGCTGTTCTACGTGCCGAAGTTCCTCTTCGACCCCGACACCTTGGAACTCGGCGAGCGCAACGGCGTGTACGTCACCGGGGTCGAGCACAAGATGGGCCTGAAATCCTCGCCCACCTGCGAGCTGACCTTCGGCGGCCACGGCGTACCGGCCAAGGGCTGGCTGGTCGGCGACGTGCACAACGGCATCGCGCAGATGTTCCAGGTGATCGAGAACGCGCGCATGATGGTCGGCGTCAAATCCTCCGGCACCTTGTCGACCGGTTATCTCAACGCGCTGGACTACGCCAGAGAACGTGTCCAAGGCGCGGATCTGACCCAGATGACCGACAAGGCCGCGCCCCGCGTGGCCATCACCCGGCATCCGGACGTGCGTCGTTCACTGGCGATGCAGAAGGCGTACGCCGAGGGCCTGCGCGCGGTGTACCTGTACACCGCCGCGCACCAGAACGCCGATGTGGCCCAGCTCGTTTCGGGCGCCGACCCAGATCTGGCGCACCGGGTGGACGATCTGCTGCTGCCGATCGTCAAGGGCGTCGGTTCCGAGCGCGCCTACCAGTTCCTCACCGAGTCGTTGCAGACCTTGGGCGGTTCCGGTTATCTACAGGACTACCCGATCGAGCAATACATCCGCGACGCGAAGATCGACTCGCTCTACGAAGGCACCACCGCCATCCAGGCGCAGGACTTCTTCTTCCGCAAGATCATTCGCGACAAAGGTGCGGCGCTCGGGCACGTCAGCGCGCGGATCGCGGCGTTCCTCGACGCGAAGACCGGACGGTTCGACACCGAGCGCGACCTGCTGCGCACGGCCGCGGAGGACGTGCAGGCGATGGCCGCCTCGCTCACCGGCTTCTTGATGGCCGCCCAGCAGAAGCCCACCGAGCTGTACAAGGTCGGCCTCGGTTCGGTGCGCTTCCTGCTCGCCGTCGGCGACCTGCTCATCGGCTGGCGCCTGCTGGTGCAGGCGGAGATCGCGGCCACCGCACTGGCCACCGACGCGCCGGAGAAGGATCGCGCTTTCTACACCGGAAAGGTCGCCGTCGCGAGCTTCTTCGCGAAGAACGTGCTGCCCAACCTGGCCGCGGTGCGCGGGATCATCGCCGCCCTCGACGACGAGATCATGAACCTGGACGAGGCCGCGTTCTGAGTTGTTTTCCAGCGCCTGCGGCGCTGGGTGTTCGCGGCCCCTTGACCCTGCCAGCGGAAGCGTTGCGCGGCGACACCTCCCGGCGCGATCGGCCCGATCGGCGAGTCGATCGGCGCGGTGGCCACCGCTGTCTCGTGCGT
>NZ_JBEXYF010000012.1:94004-208502 GCF_040630775.1 Nocardia sp. NPDC005745 | reverse complement strand
CTCCCGGTTTCGAGCGAAGCGAGACCGAGCATGTTCCGTTCGCGGCCCGGCTCGCGTCCGAGTGGCCGCCGCGTCCGCGACGAAGTCGCCAGCGGCGGTCACTCGGACGCGAGCCATAAAGGGGCCGTGAACACGCAGCGCCGCAGGCGCTGCAAATCAGATAGAGCCGGGCAGATCCAGGACCAAGCGGATTCCGCCGAGCGTGCCTTCATCGAAATACGCTCGGCCACCGTGCAATTGGGCCTGCTGGGCCACCAGCGCCAAGCCCAGGCCCGAGCCGCCCTTGCTCGCCTGGCTGCCGCGGAAGAAACGGTCGAAGACGGCTTCGCGCTCCTCCGGTGGGATGCCGCGGCCGTTGTCGTCGATCGAGATCACGATGTGACCGCCCCGCCCGCGGTGCGCGGAGACCAGGGCCTCGGTGGCTCCGCCGTGTTTGACCGAGTTGGCCAGGGCGTTGTCCACCGCCAGCCGCAGCCCGGCGGGCAGGCCGCGGGTGACCAGTTCGGCGTCGGAATCGATGCGCACGGTGAGGCCGGGGAAGTGTCGCATGGCGTCGTGTGCGGCTTGGTCGCACAGGTCGCCGACGTCGGTGGCGACGTGGTCGCGCTCGTTGGTCAGGTCGCCGGTGGCCAGCCGCTCCAGCGCCGCGAGCGTGGTCTCCACGCGGCCCTGGCTGCGTTGCAGGTCGTCGAGGATCTCGGCCCGCTGCGCCTCGTCCAGGTCGAGGGTGCGCAGCACCTCGAGGTCGGTGCGCATCGCGGTGAGCGGGGTGCGCAGCTCGTGGGCCGACACGGCGGCGAAATCGCGGGCGGTCTCCAGTGCAGCGGCGGTCTGGGCATGCGCCTGATCCACCCGCTGCAACATGGTGTTCACCGCGTCGGCCAGTTGCTCGGCCTCGTGCACGCCCGCGCCCTCCACCCGCGCCTGTGGATCGCGGGGATCGGGATACGCGCTGCGCGCGCCCACCTGCCGGGTGAGCCGCACGATCGGACGCACCGCCGCGCCCGCGAGCAACCAGCCCAGTCCCGCGGCGGCGGCGATGGCCAGCAGAGCGCCGCCGAGCACCCACCGTTGCTGCTCGGCGGTGGCCTCGGCGGCGCCCGCTGCGGGGATGCCGAGCGAGACCACGCGGCCCGCGGGTTGATTCTCGGTGGTGGTCATGATCCGGTACGGGGTGCCGCTCACCGCTACGGTGCGGGAACCGGTCGGCTGCGAGGGCAGTTCGGTGGGTGTGCTCGCGACGACATCGCCGTTGTCCCGGACGGTCACGGCCATGTCGTTGTTCAACCCGGTCAGACTGATGAACCGGACCGCGAGCTGCGGCTCGATCAGCACGATCCGCGCCGCGACGGCGAGCTGCTGGTCGGACTGCTGCACGTTGTTGCGCTCGATGGCGCGAATGCTGATCAGGCTGATCAGGGTCACGATGATGATCGCGCCCGCGGCCGCCGCGCCCGCGACCCGGGTGCGCAGCGAAAACGACCGGCTCCGACGGGTTTCCGGCGATGCGGCGGCGGGCACGGTCATTTCGGTGCTCGGAGCACGAATCCGACGCCGCGGATCGTGTGCAGCAGCCTGGGCGTGCCGTCCACCTCGAGTTTGCGGCGCAGGTAGCCGACGAAGACGTCCACCACGTTCGTGTCGGCGGCGAAGTCGTACCCCCACACCAGTTCCAGCAGACGCTCCCGGCTCAGCACCACGCCGACGTTCCTGGCCAGCGTGGACAACAGCTCGAATTCCCGCTTGGTGAGCTCGATCTCGCGGCCGCGCAGCAGCGCGCGATATCCCGCGACGTCCACCTCGAGCGGGCCGACGGTGACCGCGCCCGGTGTGGTGGGGGCGGGTGCGTCGGACCGTCTGCGCAGCAGCGCCCGGATCCGTACCACCAGCTCCCTCAGCACGAACGGTTTGACCAGGTAATCGTCGGCGCCGGACTCCAGTCCGGAGATGCGGTCGTCCACCGACGCACGGGCGCTCAGTACACAGATCGGCACCTCGTTGCCCATCGCGCGCAAGGCGGTGACCACCCCGGCGCCGTCGAGCACGGGCATGTTCATGTCCAGCACGATGGCGTCGGGCGCGTTCTCGTTCACGCTGCGCAGCGCTTGCGCGCCGTCCCTGGCCACGAGGACTTGGAAGCCGGACAACCGCAGCCCGCGCTCGACCGAGGCGAGCACGTCCTCGTCGTCGTCGACAACGAGGACCGTCGGATTCGGGGTCGAGGTCACGTCATCCATTCTGCTCCCCGCCTCCGGTGAAACTCCGCGTTGTGCGAGTCGGGCACGCGGGATACGGGTTCACGTCCCGCGCGACGACCCGCCGGGGTGCCGGAGCAAACCCGGCGAGTCGTCCATGTCCGCGCGGAATCAGTAGTTGTGGCAGGTCTCGGCCACGACCCGGATCGTGTCGCGCAACTGCGCGGTCCGCGGGTCGTTCTCCGCCTGGCGCACCGCGTCCGGGTTCTCGTCGATGGCCCGCCGCAACTCGGCCCGGCGCTGCTCGACCGGCTGGTCGAACCTGCGCTGCAACTCGGCCTTCTGGCGCGGGTTCGCGTCGAGCACCGCGGCCAGCTGCGGCGCCTTGTCGTGCAGCGCCGCGTCGACCTGGGCGAACGAGCAGTCCGAGGTCAGCAGGGGCTCGGCGTATTCCATCGGGCCCGCGCCTGCGATGGCGGGGCTCAGGAACAACGTGACCGTGGCGAATCCACCTGCGGCGAGAGCGGCGACGGCGGGGCGGCCTACGGAACGTTTCATGATGTGTTGCCTCCAGATCATCGATTCGGTTTCGGGGCGGTCTCGAGGCTATTTCGAGCTGTTGGCACCGATCTGAACATCCTCTGAGGAAACTCTGAGGACGTTGCACCGGCGATATGGAACCTAGGACGGCACAACCGGATCGACGTCGGGCGCCACCACGTCATCGGTGTTCTCGCTGTTGTCGTCGGCCGGGTCCCGCCACTCGGGACGCGCCGCGCGGATCTGCTGCTCCAGCGCCGCGAGCACGCTCGGGTCCTCGATGGTGGAGGGCACTTCGAACGTCTCACCGGAGGTGATCTGCCGGATGGTCTTACGCAGGATCTTGCCCGACCTGGTCTTGGGCAGCGCCGTCACGACGACGGCGTCGTGCAGCGTGGCGATGGCGCCGACCTGGGTGCGTACCCGCTCGATCAGCTCGTCGCGCAGGCGGTCCGGATCGATGTCGACACCGGACTTGAGCACCACGTAGGCCAGCGGCCGGTGCCCTTTGAGTTCGTCGGGCAGCCCGATCACGGCGCATTCGGCGACCGCCTCGTGCCCCGCGATGGCCACCTCGATGCTGCCCGCCGAGAGCCGGTGCCCGGCCATGTTGATCACGTCGTCGCTGCGGCCGAGGACGTAAAGGTAGCCGTCCTCGTCGAAGTAGCCGGAGTCGCCGGTGAGGTAATGACCGGGGTAGGCGGAGAGATAGGAGCGCTCGTAGCGGGCGTCGTCGCGCCAGAGTCCGGTGAGCGTGCCGGGCGGCAGCGGCAGGCCGATGACGATGTTGCCCTCGGTATTCGGCGCCACCGCGTTGCCGGAGGAGTCGAGCACGCGTAGTCGGTAGCCGGGTATCGGTACCGAGGCCGAGCCCGGTTTGATCGGCAGGCGTTGCAGGCCGAGCGGGTTCGCGCAGATCGGCCAGCCGGTCTCGGTCTGCCACCAGTGATCCACGACGGGGCAGTCCGAGCGACCGGCGAGCAGGGTTTCCTCGGCCCAGGTGTAGGTGGCCGGATCCAGGCGTTCGCCCGCGCAGAACAGGGCGCGCAGTGAGGACAGGTCGTGGTGGTGGGCCAGCTCGGCGCGGGGGTCCGCCTTGCGGATGGCGCGCAGCGCCGTCGGGGCGGTGAACAACACCTCGACTTTGTGCTTGTCGACCACCTCCCAGTACGCGCCGGCGTCCGGCGTTCCGACCGGCTTGCCTTCGTACAGCAGCGTGGTGGCTCCGACCAGCAGCGGCGCGTAGACGATGTAGGAGTGACCGACCACCCAGCCCACGTCGGAGGCGGCCCACATCACCTGGCCCGCGTGGATGTCGTAGATGTTGCGCATCGACCAGGCGAGGGCGACCGCGTGCCCGCCGTTGTCCCGGACCACGCCCTTCGGCTTACCGGTGGTGCCGGAGGTGTAGAGGATGTAGAGCGGATCGGTGGCGGCGACCGATACCGGATCGGCCGCGGGCGCGTCGCGCACCGCGTCGTCCCAGTCCAGCCACTGCGCGGCCACGGTCTGCGCCGAACTCGGCAGGTACTCGGTGGCGGGCTGCGGCGCGGGGAAAGGGATCGTGTCGAATTGCGGCCGCTGCTTGACGATCACCGTGCGCGGCGCGGTCGTCTCGGCCAGATCCAGCGCCTGCAACACGATGGGCGGGTATTCGATCTTCTTGCCCGGTTCCAGGCCGCCGGACGCTGTGATGATCAGCACCGGCTCCGCGTCATCGATGCGGGCGGCCAGTTCCGGCGCCGCGAAGCCGCCGAACACCACCGAGTGGACCGCGCCGATGCGAGCGCAGGCCAGCATCGCGATCACCGCCTCGGGGATCATCGGCAGGTAGATCACCACCCGATCGCCCGCCGAGACGCCCAGCCGGGCCATCGCACCGGCGAACCGCGACACCTCGTCGAGCAGCTCGGCGTAGGTGTAGACGACGGTGGCGCCGATCATGGCCGAGTCGTAGATCAGGGCGGGCTGATCGGCGAGATCGGGGGCGCCGGGAGTGGTGGGGTGCACGTGCCGGTCGAGCGCGTTGAAGGAGGTGTTCAGGCGAGCGCCGGAGAACCACCTGGCCACCGGGCGGGCACCGGTATCGACGATCTGCGTCGGAGGCACGTCCCAGTCGATCGCTTCGGCCGCGCCGGCCCAGAACTCGGCGGGATCCACCAAGCTGGTCTGATAGGCCGGTCGATACTCGTGCCGCACGTTCAACCCCGTGACTCCCTAGCCTCGCCTCGATGCCCGCCTCGATAGATCTGGTTGATTGTGGCAGACTTCACGCGACGCCCGGGTGGGTGCCGCTACCTTTGGTTTTGCCTGGAACTGGCAGGTCAATGATCGCGACATCACGCCCAGTCACCCAAGAAGTTATTGATCCGTTAGAATCTGATGTCACTTATTTGGGCCGTCGTAGACGCAATTTCTCGGCCAGCCGCAGCTCTCGGCCAGCTCCACCTGTCGAGCCAAGCACGCGAATGTGGAGGTTCGGTTGATGGCGCGTGGTAGAGGCCAGTTTGGAAAGTGAGTGGGAGATGCGTGACGCCGCTAGGTCCGGCAGCAGCCGCTGGGCTCTGGGCAACTGGGACCTGCGCTGGAAGGTGACGGCGGTGCTCGCCGTGCCTCTGGCGGTCGCGGTCGGGCTCGGCGTGTCCAGGATCTCATCCGAGTTCGCGCAATCGAACCGGCTCGCCGACATCTCGGAGAACGTCGCGGCCATCCCGATGGTGACCGGGCTCAGCGCGCAGACGGCGACCACTGCGAGTTCGCAGATGGTCACGCTGGCGCCCAACGTGTCCATTGTGACCGATCAGAACCTGGCGGATCTGGACAAGGCGATCGCCAACGCGGAGAAGGCGGCCGACCGGCTGAGCACCGTTCCTGGTGCGCGTGCGTCGTTGGAGAGCATGCTCAACCAGGCAAAAGCCGTTCGGGCCCAGGGTAAGAACGCCACCACCGGTCCGGCCTCGGATACCGTCGCGTTGATCGACCGCGTCCGCAACGACAGCGTGCACATCGTCGAAACCACGGTCGGCCAGGTCAGCGACGGCGGGGTCGACGCGGCCAAACTACGGCTGGTCGACTCGCTCAACACCCGTGCCGCGCTGGTCAACGTGGTCGCGTCCTTCCCGGAGGTGCTGCGCAACCAGCAGACCGGCGTGCAAAGCTTCCTCATCGCCTCCAGCACGGAGCGTGCGCTGCTCAACGTGGTCGCGCACCGCTTCCCGGACGGCGATACCTCGATTGCCGATCTGCGGGCAGGCATCGACACCAGGGTCGCGCTGTTGAGCAGCCCGCAGGCGCAGGCGGGCCAGCTCCCGATCGGTGATCTGAAGAAGTCGCTGACCGACAGCCTCGCGGTCTACGAACACGTCGTCGGCAAGTCGACCAAGGACATCGACTCCGCGATGAACTCGCTGGTGACCACCGCCCAACGCGACGCGTGGACCTACACTGCCGTCGTCATCGCGACCATCCTCGCCGCCCTCCTGCTCGCGGTCTTCGTGGCCCGCTCGATGATCGTCCCGCTGCACCGGCTGCGGTTGGCCGCGCTGCGCGTGGCCGAGAGCGACCTGCCGCACGAGGTCGCCCAGCTCCGCAACGGCGCCTCGCCGGAAGAGGTGCCGCTGGAGCCGATGCCGGTGCGCAGCACCGAGGAGATCGGCCAGCTGGCCCGCGCGGTCGACGACATCCACGGCCAGGCGCTGCGCCTGGCGAGTGACCAGGCGAAGATGCGTTCGCAGGTCAACGACATGTTCGAGACCCTGGCGCGGCGCTCGAAGTCGCTCGTCGACCATCAGCTCACCCTCATCGAGGCGATGGAGTACGACGAGAAGGATCCGCGCCTGCTGGAAAACCTCTTCCGGCTCGACCACCTCGCCGCCCGCATGCGCCGCAACGGCGACAACCTGCTGATTCTGGCCGGCACCAGGCAGCGCCGCGCCAAGTCCGCCCCGGTCGAGATCGCGGACGTGCTGCGTGCCGCGATCTCCGAGGTCGAGGACTACGAGCGCGTGAAGCTCGGCGCCACGCCGCGCGGTTCGCTGAAGGAACCCGCCGCCTCCGACCTCGCGCACCTCTTCGCCGAGCTGCTGGACAACGCGCTGCGCGCCTCGCCGCCGGAGACCGACGTCAAGTTCACCTTCGCGCAGGCGCACGATCAGGGCCTGCTCATCGAGGTGGCCGACCGCGGCATCGGTATGCCGCCCGCCGAGATGGCCGACATCAACCACCGCTTGGAGCAGACCGCCGAGCCGGGGCCGGACACGGCCCGCCACATGGGTCTGTTCGTGGTCGGCAGGCTCGCCGAGCGGCACGGTGTCACCGTGCGGCTGCGCCCGACCTTCGACACCGCGCGCGATCCCGGCGTGACGGTGACGGTGCACGTGCCGGTCGGACTGATCGTCGCGGGCAAGCCGAGCGCGGCGCAGGCCGTCACTCCGCAGCCTCAGCCCGTCATCCCGCAGCCCTCGCCGCAGGCCGCCGCGCCGCAGCGTCCGTCGTCCATGCAGATGCGGGCCGTCACCCGGACTCCTGGGGGCAACGTCATGGTCACTGTCGATCCCGGGGTGAGCGGCCCGATTCCGGTCGCCGGCGCCAAGCCAACCGGCACGCCCAGCGGTCCGATCCCCACCGGCCCCGGCGGACTACCGCAGCGGCAGCCGGGTTCGGCGATGTCGTCGAGCGGTATGCGCTCGGAGGCGCAGCAGTCGGCGACCAGCCTGCGGCCCGCGCCCGGACAGCAGGCGCCGAGCGGTCCGCAGCGTGGCAAGCTCGCCGCGGCCAACCTGCCCAAGCGCACTCTCGCCCCTGGCGGTCCGCCGCCGCGCCAGCCCGGTGGTCCCGCGGAGCAGTCCGGTTCGGGCCTGCCGCCGCGTGACCCGAACTCGGGCGAACTGCCCCTGCGTCAGCCGGGTGCCAATGGTGTGCCGCAGCCGGGCACCGGTCTGCCGCAGCGGCAGCCGGGTACCAACGGCGTGCCGCAGCGGGACGCGTCCAGCGGCCTGCCGCAGCGCGAAGCCGCTTCCGGCGGTCTGCCGCAGCGCGACCCGGCGAGCGGTCTGCCGCCGCGCGAGACCGGTTTGGGTGGTCTGCCGCCGCGGGAAAGCGGTTTGGGTGGTCTTCCGCAGCGTGAGCCGGGTTCCGCCGGTCTGCCGTCGCGTGAGCCGGGTCCGACCGGCCTACCTCAGCGGCAGCCGGGTTCGAACGGTGCGCCGCAGCGTGACTCCATTTCCGGTGGCTTGCCGCAGCGTGAGTCGGCTTTGGGTGGCTTGCCGCAGCGTGAGCCAGGTTCCGCCGGTCTGCCGTCGCGTGAGCCGGGTCCGACCGGTTTGCCGTCGCGTGAGCCGGGTTCCACCGGTTTGCCGTCGCGTGAGTCGGCCTTGGGTGGTTTGCCGCAGCGTGAGCCGGGTTCGACTGGTCTGCCGTCGCGTGAGCCGGGTCCGACCGGTTTGCCGTCGCGTGAGCCGGGTTCGACAGGTCTGCCGCAGCGTGGCTCCGCCTCCGGTGGGTTGCCGCAACGTGAGTCGGCCTTAGGCGGCTTGCCGCAGCGTGAGCCGGGTTCGACCGGTCTGCCGTCGCGTGAGCCAGGATCGACCGGTCTGCCGTCGCGTGAGCCGGGTTCGACTGGTCTGCCGTCGCGTGAGTCGGCTTTGGGTGGTCTGCCGCAGCGCGAGCCCGGCTCGACCGGCCTGCCGCCGCGGCATCCGGCGCCCGACCTCCCGCAGCGCGACGCCGCGCCCGGTGGTCTGCCGCAGCGCGAACCCACCGGCGGTCTTCCGCAGCGGGATTCCGGCGCCCATCGCCTTCCGCAACGCGATTCCGTCAACGGCTTGCCGCAGCGTGAGCCGGGCTCCGGCGCGCTGCCCGCTGTCAACGGTCTTCCGCAACGGGATTCGGCTTCGAACGGTCTGCCGCAGCGTGACGCGACGGGTGGTCTGCCGCAGCGCGAGGCGGGTGCGGTGAACGGTCTGCCGCAGCGTCCGCCCGCACCGTCGGGCCCGCCGCAGCGCGAGAGTGGGTTGACCGGTCTGCCGCAACGGCAGCCGGGCGCGCAAGCGCCGCAGCGCCAGCCGGTGCCGCCGGGTATCGCGCTGCCGCAACGTGGCCAGCACGCCGCGAGCGAAGAGCAGCCCGCCACCGCGCCGGGGCGCGATCCAGGCAAGCACAGTTTCCGGTCCAACCCGGCCAAGACGGCCTCGTTCTTCCAGACCAGGTTGCAGCCCGCGGACGAGTCGGGGGCGTCGATGGGCGGAACGCCGATCTTCGCCGAGATGATGTCGGCGTGGCTGTCTGATCCCAACGCGGATCGGTCCCAGGTGGCCGCCTCCTTCGAATCGCCGGGTGACGAAGGTTGGCAAGCGGCTCGGCGCGCCAGTGAGGCGCGGCCCGAGACGAAAACGGCTGCCGGCTTGCCGCAACGCAATCCGGGCGGAAGGCTTGTCCCCGGCGGCGTAAGCGGTGCGGCGGATCGGGCGCCGCGCCGTGACCCAGAAACGATCAGGTCCAGCTTGAGTCGTCACCAGCAGGGCGTCCGGGATGGCCGCGCAATGAGAGCAATGAACCTAACCGGAGATAAAGGAGACCGATGAACCCCGATCTAGGTGGTACGAATCGTCAGCTGGATTGGCTGGTTTCGAACTTTGCCAACGAGGTTCCTGGCGTAGCCCATGCCGTCCTGGTCTCGGCGGACGGCCTACTCATGGCCGCGAGTGCGCAGCTGCCCGTCGACCGCGCCGAACAGCTCTCGGCCGTCACGGCCGGTCTGGCCAGCCTGTCGGTCGGCGTCTCGAATCTGTTCGAGGGCGGCACCGTGCTCCAGTCCGTCGTGGAGATGGAGCACGGCTACCTGCTACTCATGGCTGTCGGCGACGGTTCCTATCTCGCGGTGCTGACCAACACTTCGTGTGACATCGGTCAGGTCGGTTACGAGATGGCTCTGTTGGTCGAGCGTGTTGGCCAGACTGTTCAGGCCACGCCACGCGTCACGATGGGTTCCTGATGGTGGGATGGACATAGAAGATCACCGCGTGGGGAGCGCCGAGCCGAGCCTCGTACGCCCGTACTCGCTGACCGCAGGCCGTACCAGGCCCGCGGTCGAGTTGGCGTTGGAGGCTCTCGTCGCATCGCATCCGGTCGCCCTCGAGCGGCAGTTCGAACTGACCAACATCGAGACGTCAATCGTGGAGTTGTGCAGAGAATCGCCGTCCGTTGCCGAGGTAGCAGCCCGATTGGGCATCCCTATCGGGGTGGCCCGTGTGCTCGTGGCCGATTTGATCGAGGCCGGGCACGTACGCGTATCGGCGACTTTGAAAGACGATTCCAGCGACGATGAGCGTCGCGAGCTGATCGAAAGGGTTCTCAGTGGACTCCGGCGTATTTGATTCGACGGCGCAGGTCGACACCCGTACCAGCAAGCCGACATCGGCGAAGATCGTGGTCGCCGGTGGCTTCGGCGTCGGGAAGACCACGTTGGTCGGTGCTGTGTCGGAGATCGTTCCGCTGCGCACAGAGGCGTTGGTGACCAATGCCAGCGCCGGGATCGACAACCTGACCGGTATTCCGATGAAGTCGACCACCACGGTGGCGATGGACTTCGGCCGGATCAGTCTCGCCGACGATCTGGTGTTGTACCTGTTCGGCACGCCTGGCCAGTATCGGTTCTGGTTCATGTGGGACGACCTGATCCGTGGCGCCATCGGCGCCGTCGTGCTGGTCGACACCCGCAGGTTGGAAGACAGCTTCGCGGCCGTCGACTACTTCGAAGCGCGCGGCCTGCCTTTCCTGGTGGCGCTCAACGAATTCGACGACGCGCCGCGGTACCCGATCGAGGACATCCGGCAGGCACTCGCCGTGCCCGCCGATGTGCCGATCCTGTCCATCGACGCGCGTCGTCGTGAGCCGGCCAAGCAGGCGCTGGTCGCGCTCACCGAGTACGCGCTGCGCAAGGTGATGCAGGGCTACTGAGTGCTCGCGCGGCTCGCCGGAGCACCGGGTAGGGCCGGATAGGCTCGCCCGGTGCGTACTTCGGCGCGAGAGTTACTCGAGCAGCTGCTCGACACGGACTCGTTCGTCAGCTGGGATCGGCCGCCGGTGACGGTGGCCGCTTCCCCGCAGTACCGCGATGCCTTGCGAAAGGCGGTGGTCGCGGCGGGTACCGACGAATCGGTGCTCACCGGTGAAGGGCTGCTGCGCGGTCGCCGCGTGGCCGTGATCGCCTGCGAGTTCGGGTTCCTGGCCGGCTCGATCGGCGTGGCCGCTGCGGAGCGGATCGTCTCGGCGGTCGAGCTTGCCACCGAACTGGGCCTGCCGCTGGTCGCTTCGCCGACCTCCGGTGGGACCAGGATGCAGGAGGGCACCGTCGCCTTCGTGCAGATGGTGAAGATCGCCGGTGCGGTGGCGGCACACAAGTCGGCGGGTCATCCCTACGTGGTCTACCTCCGCAACCCGACGATGGGCGGCGTCTTCGCTTCCTGGGGCTCGTTGGGACACATCACGTTCGCCGAGCCCGGGGCGCTCATCGGGTTTCTCGGTCCTCGGGTCTATAAAGCCTTGTACGGCAGACCTTTTCCGGAAGGCGTGCAGACCGCGGAGAACTTGTATCGCCGCGGCGTCATCGACGGCGTGCTGACGATCCCGGTTTTCCGCCGCATCGCCCATCGCGCATTGAGCGTGTTCAGCGGCATCGAGCTGCCCGATTCAGCTGCGGTACAGTTGAATTCCGAGCGGATCGGCCCGCGGCCGCTGGGCTCGGTCGCGCCGGATCATGCTCAGGATTCTGAAAGCGTTGAAGCAGAACGACTTCGGCTGGAGGATGGGCGGGGTCGCGCCGCGGACGATCGGGTGTGGCAGTCGGTCCTCATCTCCCGCCGTCCAGAGCGTCCCGGCATCCGGGAGCTCTTACGTCATGTGACGCAACGAGTTCCGCTCAGTGGCACCGGTCAGGGCGAGTCCGATCGCACCGCCCTGCTCGCCCTCGGTCGTTTCCGGGGCAGGCCGTGCGTGGTGTTCGGGCACGACCGGCGCGGCCAGCAGGGCGAGAACACCATGGGCCCGGCGGCGCTGCGTGAGGCGCGGCGCAGCATGGCGCTTGCTCGGGAGTTGCGGCTGCCGCTGGTGCTGGTCATCGACACGGTGGGCGCCGCACTGTCGAAGGAGGCGGAGGAGCGCGGACTGGCACCCGAGATCGCCCGCTGCATCGCCGATCTGGTGACGCTGGACACCCCGACCGTCTCGGTGCTGCTCGGCCAGGGCACCGGCGGCGGCGCGCTGGCGCTGCTGCCCGCCGACCGGGTGCTCGCCGCCACGCACGCGTGGCTCGCCCCGCTGCCGCCGGAAGGAGCGAGCGCCATCGTCTTCCGCGACACCGACCATGCCGCGGAATTGGCCGCGACACAACGGATCGGTGCCGCCGACCTGCTGGACGACGGCGTGGTGGACCGGATCGTGCCGGAGTTTCCCGACGCGGCGGACGAACCGGTGGACTTCGCCCGGCGGATGGTCGCCGCGATCGCGCACGAACTGGCGACCTTGCGCGCACGGCCGGAACCGGAGTTGCTCGCGGCCCGCCGAGCGCGGTACCGGCGGCTCGGTCTGCCCGGTATGACGGGCTGAGCGCAGGTTTACCAGCAAATTGCAGGCCAACACACCAGAGCGCGTGATTGACGGTTCGCCGCCACACTTCTACCGTCGGAATGTGACCTTCAAAAGCGAGACCAGCACCGTTCCCTCGATCGTGCTGAACGACGGGAACGTGATCCCGCAGCTCGGCTTCGGCGTGTTCCAGGTACCCGCCGAGGACGTCTTCTCGGTCGTCACCACCGCGCTCGAGGTCGGCTACCGCAGCATCGACACCGCCGCGATCTACGGAAACGAGGAGGGCACCGGCCGGGCGATCCGGGAATACGGCCTGCCCCGCGACGAGATCTACGTCACCACCAAGCTGTGGAACTCCGACCAGGGCTACGACTCGACGCTGCGCGCGTTCGACGCCAGCATGCAGCGGCTCGGCCTCGACTACCTCGACCTCTACCTCATCCACTGGCCGGTGGCCGTGGCCGACCGCTTCGTGGACACCTTCCGCGCCTTCCAGGCGCTGAAGTCACAGGGCCGGGTGCGGTCGATCGGCGTCTCGAACTTCACGGTCGCGCACATCCAGCGGCTCATCGCCGAGACCGGTGAGATCCCGGTGGTGAACCAGATCGAGCTGCACCCCAGCTTGGCGCAGCGTGAACTGCGTGAGTTCCACGCCGCCAACGCGATCGCGACCGAGGCGTGGAGTCCGCTCGGACAGGGCACACTGCTCGACGACGCCACCATCGCCCAGGTGGCCGCCGAGGTCGGTCGCACGCCTGCGCAGGTGATCATCCGCTGGCATCTGCAACTGGGCAACGTCGTCATCCCGAAGTCGGTGACGCCGTCGCGGATCGCGGAGAACTTCGACGTGTTCGGCTTCGAGCTGACCGCGGAGCAGATGGACGCGATCAACGGCCTGGACAGCGGTTCGCGCATCGGCGGGGACCCGGATACGCTCACGCTCGGACTGATCGACTGACGACTCGGGCCGCGCGCACCGTCAGCGCAGTCCGAGATGCCGGGTGAGTTCCAGCGCCGCCGCGCGCCCCGCGCGATTGGCGCCCACGGTGCTGGCCGACGGCCCGTAGCCGATCAGATGGATGCGCGGATCGGCGGCTACCCGGGTGGCCAGCCGTCCCGACATGGTGATGCCGCCGCCGGGCCCGCGCAGCCGCAGCGGCGCGAGGTGGTCGAGGGCGCTGCGGAAGCCGGTGGCCCACAGGATCACGTCCGCCTGCCGAAAGGTTCCGTCGGCCCACCGCACGCCGCCGGGCTCGATGCGCTCGAACATCGGCAGTCGGGTGAGCGCGCCGCGAGCTCGTGCCGCGCGTAACCGGTCGTCGAGCGGCAGCCCGGTGACCGAGACCACCGATCCCGGCGGCAGCCCGCGTCGGACCCGGTCCTCGACCAGCGCGACCGCGGCTCGCCCCGCCGCTTCGGTGAACGGCCCCTCGCGGAAGCGCGGCGGTGTTCTCGTGACCCAGGTCGTCGAGGTGACCTGGGAGATCTCGTCGAGCAGCTGAACGGCCGATATGCCGCCGCCGACCACCACGACGTGCTTGCCCGCGAACTCCACGGCACTGTGGTAGTCGTGGGTGTGCAGCTGGCGACCGGTGAACGTCTGCGCGCCGGGATAGTGCGGAACGAACGGATTCTCCCAGGTGCCGGTGCAGTTGATCAGGCCGCGAACCCGGATGAGGCCGGCCGCGTCGGTCTCCGCGCGGAGCACCGCGCCGCGATCGGCCGGGTCGCCTTCCTCGGTGCGATCACAGACCACGGTGACCGATACCCGGCGGTGAACGCGCAGGTCGAACCGCTTCTCATACAGCTCGTAGTAGTGCGGCACAGCGGATGCCGCGGGCGCGGACGACGAACCCGGCGGCAAGGTCTCGGCGAACGACATGCCGGGCAGGTCGTGCACCCGGTTGACCGTGTCCAAGGTGAGGGAGGGCCAGCGGAACTGCCACGCGCCGCCGGGCCCGGGGGAGCGATCGACGAGCAGGAAGTGCCGTTCGGGCCGCAGCCCGAGGCGCTGGAGGTGGTAACCGGCCGACAGTCCCGCCTGACCAGCGCCGATCACCAATATGTCGAAGTCGGTCGGCACAGCCGGTGATCGTATCGCCCGGCGCGGAATGGGTAGTCCCCTGTGGCAGAGTGAAGAGATCAGACGGACCGTTCAGTCGGGGAGGTCGCATGCTCGGGGTCAGCCGGGACGGTGACGTGGTCACCATCGAACTTCAGCGGGAAGAGCGCCGCAACGCGCTCAACCACGAACTCGTGACGCTGCTGCGCGAGGCCGTGCTCGCCGCTGTCGCCGACCAGGCGCGAGTCATCGTGTTGACCGGGCGAGGTCCGGTCTTCAGTGCCGGCGCCGATCTGTCCGGGGTGTATTCCGGCGATTTCCTGTCCGGGTGGCTGGAAACGCTGCACACCATCGAATCCGTGCCCATCCCGGTGATTTCGGCGATCAACGGCGCCGCGATCGGGGCGGGCGTGCAACTGGCGCTCGCTTCGGACCTGCGGGTGGTCTCGCCGGAGGCGTACATCGCCATTCCCGCGGCGAAACTGGGCATCAGCGTGGATCGGTGGACCGTGCGCAGATTGGTCGCCTTGATCGGCGGCGGTCCGGCGCGCACGGTGCTGCTGGGCGCCGAACAGATATCGGCCGCGGACGCCTATGCCTTCGGATTCGCCAACCGGATCGGTACGGCGTCCGACGCGCAGGCTTGGGGCAAGCAGATCGCGGCATTGGCTCCGTTGTCCCTGCGGCACATGAAGCTGGTGCTCAATGATGACGGAACGCGTGATCCGGAAACCGCGCAGCAGCGCGCCGCGCTGGAGGCCGCGTGGACGAGCGAGGATGCCAAGGAGGGTCGTTTGGCCAGGCAGGAAAAGCGCGCCGCGAAATTCGTGGGGCGATGATGGACATCAGACGCATCGCGGGCGCCGCGGCGGGCACGCTCGGCATCACCTGGGTGGTCCGGGCGATATGGGACATCCCTTCGGCGATGGGCGCTTCGATCTCGGCGATCCAGCCGTACGCGGTGGGCGCGGCGACCTATCGCGACCGCCAGTTCCACAACACCGAGCCCAGTAGCCAGGTGGTCGCGGGTTCGGCTCCCTCGCTGCTGGTCTCGGCATTGACCCAGCGCAACGCGGGCAGGCCGCGGGGTCCCATCCCGCTGCGGACGCCGCAGCAGCCGACCGCGGCGTCCGCGCTCGCCGTCACCTGGTACGGCCACGCCACGACGCTGGTCGAGGTCGACGGGTACCGCATTCTCACCGATCCGGTGTGGAGCGAGCGGGTTTCGCCGTCGGCGCTGGTCGGGCCCGCGCGGCTGCATCCGGTGCCGCAGCCGCTGGCCGACCTGCCCCCGATCGACGCGGTGCTCATCTCGCACGATCATTACGACCACCTGGACAAGTGGACCGTGCGGGAGCTGGTGGCACGCCAGAGCGCGCCGTTCCTTGTTCCGATCGGTATCGGCGCCCACTTGCGGCACTGGGGTGTGCCGGAGGATCGCATCGTCGAATTGGACTGGGGCGGTTCGGTGTCGCTCACCGAACTCGGCCGAGACCGCGACGGCGTGGATCTCGTGCTCACCTGCACGGAGGCACGGCATTTCTCGGGGCGTGGCCTGCTGCGCAACACCACGTTGTGGGCCTCGTGGTCGATCGTCGGGCCGACGCGGCGCGCCTACTTCGGGGGCGACACCGGCTACACCAAGGCGTTCGCCGAGGCGGGCGCGGCGCTCGGTCCGTTCGACCTGACGCTGCTGCCGATCGGCGCCTACGACGAACGCTGGCCGGATGTGCACATGAATCCCGAGGAGGCGGTCCGGGCACACGCCGACCTGTGCGGCGGGAATGCCGGTTACGGATTGCTGGTGCCCATTCACTGGGCCACCTTCAATCTCGCCTTCCACGGCTGGTCCGAGCCGGTCCGGCGCATGGTGGCAGCGGCGCGGGCGGCGGGCACCGAGGTCGCGGTGCCCGTGCCCGGGCAGCGTGTGGACCCGTCGAGTGCCCCACCTGCGGATTCTTGGTGGGAGAATGTGGAGTGAACGACTTCTGCTAGTTGGCGACAGGAAGGATCACGGCGATGAGTTTCGCGGATACGGTCAAGGGCCTGGTCGACAAGGGTAAGGACGCGGCGGCCAAGAACGCCGACAAGATCAATACAGCGGTGGACAAGGCCGGTGACTTCATCGACCAGAAGACGCACGGCAAGTACACCGACAAGATCGCCAAGGGCAAGGAGGCCGCCAAGAAGGTGGTCCCGCCGGACCAGTCCGGACCGCACGCCTGAGCGAGCGGCGGAGGCCACGACCGGGTCTCCGCCGCTACACTTCGGATATGGTGGCCCGCCGCGAGTTCGGTGGTATCGAGGTTGACCTGAGCAACCTCGACAAGGTGTTGTACCCGGCCACCGGAACCACCAAAGGCGAAGTCATCGCCTACTATTCGGCGATCGCGCCTGCCATGCTGCCGCATGTCGCCGGGCGGGCGGTCACCCGCAAGCGCTGGCCCAACGGCGTCGACGAACCGTCCTTCTTCGAGAAGAATCTTCCGTCGCACGCCCCCTCCTGGATGCAGCGGCGCACCCTGCGGCATTCCGATCGCAAGGTCGTCTACCCCCTGATCGATTCCGAAGCCGGGCTGGCCTGGCTCGCGCAGCAGGCCGCGCTGGAAGTGCATGTGCCGCAGTGGTGTTTCGACGGCGACGACATGGGCCCGGCCACCAGGCTGGTCTTCGATCTGGACCCGGGCGAGGGAGTCGGGCTCGCCGAATGCGCCGAGGTGGCGCTCGCGGTGCGCGAGATGGTCGAGGGCATCGGTCTGCGCACGTTCCCGGTGACCAGCGGCAGCAAGGGAATCCACCTCTACGTGCCGCTGGATCGCGAACTGAGTTCGGACGGCGCCTCCACCGTGGCGAAACAGGTGGCCACCAATCTGCAACGGCTGCGCCCGAACCTGGTCACGGCGACGATGGCGAAGGCGGCTCGCGGCGGCAAGGTCTTCCTCGACTGGAGCCAGAACAACGCTGCCAAGACCACCATCGCGCCCTACTCGATGCGTGGGCGGCCGGAGCCGAACGTCGCCGCACCACGCACCTGGAAAGAGATCGAGAACCGGAAGAAGCTGCGGCATCTGCGGTTC
The DNA here is from genome assembly GCF_040630775.1 of Nocardia sp. NPDC005745. Lineage (NCBI taxonomy): Bacteria > Bacillati > Actinomycetota > Actinomycetes > Mycobacteriales > Nocardiaceae > Nocardia > Nocardia sp. NPDC005745. The sequence continues at coordinate 191,043 of NZ_JBEXYF010000012.1, read as the reverse complement.
GACGAAGTACTCGCCAGATACCGATCGGACGGCGATCTGCTCGCCGACCTGGATGCGCCACCCGCGGGAAACGGCTCGTCCGCAGCGGGAGCGGGCCCGGACGCGTTGACGAAGTACCGATCGATGCGGGATCCGTCCCGCACGCCCGAGCCCGTTCCCGTGCGGCCACCCGCGCCGGGGACGGACAACCGCTACGTCGTGCAGGAGCACCACGCGCGGCGCCTGCACTGGGATGTGCGGCTGGAGCGCGATGGGGTCCTGGTGTCCTGGGCGGTGCCGAAGGGCCCGCCGACCTCTCCCGAGCAGAACCGCCTCGCCGTGCACACCGAGGACCATCCGATGGAGTATCTCGACTTCCACGGAGCCATCCCGAAGGGCGAGTACGGCGCGGGCGAGATGACGATCTGGGACTCCGGCACCTACGAGACCGAGAAGTGGCGCGACGACGAGGTCATCGTGCGGTTCCACGGTAAGCGGCTCACCGGCCGGTACGCGCTGATCCAAACCAACGGCAACCAATGGCTGATGCATCTGATGCGGGAGGGGAACGGAGCCGAACCGCAGGCGCCGCCGCAGCAGTCGTCGGGCCGGATCATTCGTCCCACCGACGGGCCCTCGCCGCTTCCGCGCGGCCTGTCGCCGATGCTCGCGACGCGCGGTGACGTAGCCGATCTCGGCGCGGACGAGTGGTGCTTCGAGACGAAGTGGGACGGCTTCCGGCTGATCGCCGAGATCGACTCCGGCGCGATCACGTTGCACAGCCGGGCGGGCAACGTCGTGACCGACCGCTATCCGCGCATCGCGGCGCTGCGGCGGGAATTGGCCGGGCATCGGGTGGTGCTGGACGGCGAGGCCGTCGTCTTCGATGATCACGGCGTCGCGAACCTCGGCCTGCTGCAAGCCGACGCGGCGCGGGCGGTGTTCGTCGCGTTCGACGTGCTGTACCTGGACGGAACGTCGCTGCTGCGCAAAAGATATTCCGATCGCCGCAGGGTGCTGGAGGCGCTCGCCGCGAACGCGCCGTCGATGGTGGTGCCGCCACGACTGGACGGCTCGGGCGCCGAGGCCTTGCGCTACAGCCAGGAGCACGGGCTGGAGGGCATTGTCGCGAAACGCAAGGATTCGGTGTATCTGCCGGGTAAGCGCGGGCATGCCTGGGTGAAGGAGCGCAACTGGCGCACTCAGCAGGTGCTGATCGGCGGGTGGCGGCGCAGCACGGCGCGAGAGTTCAAATCGCTGCTGGTCGGTATTCCGCACGACGGCAGGCTGGTCTACGTCGGACGGGTCGGCACCGGGTTCGACGACTCGGCCATGCGGGAGCTGGCCGCGCGGCTGCGCAAGCTGGAGCGCAAGACCTCGCCGTTCGACAACGACCTCACCGCCGAGGAACGCAAGGAGGCGGTGTGGGTGACGCCGAAACTCGGTGGCACCGTGCGGTTCATGAACTGGACCGAGACGGGCCGGTTGTGGCATCCGGCTTGGCTGGGCGCTGGGTAGGGTTGTCTCGCGGTTGTTCCCAGCGCGAAACGAGGAGTGCACGGTGGACTTCAAGAACCTGGCGGGTAAGGCGATGGACCTGGCCCAGAAGAACGCGGACAAGCTGGACGCGGTCATCGACAAGGCGGGCGACCTCGTCGACGAGAAGACGGGCGACAAGTTCACGAGCCAGGTCGACGCCGCCCAGGACGCGGCCAAGAAAGCCCTGCGGGAGAAGTGAGCGTCGAACGGGACCCGGTCGTGGCCCGGGTCCCGTTCCGGGTCAGTTGCCGCCCGCGAGCAGCGGGGTGATGGTGGCGATGTCGGTCACCAGCGCGTGGCCCTGGAATTCGAAATCCGCGTAGGCCCGAGCCATGGCCTCCTTGTCCCGGCCGCCGACCGCGTCGCTGATCACCACAGGGACGAATCCGAGATCGGTGGAATGCGCGACCGTGGGCGCGATGCCGATCTCCAGGGCGACGCCCGCGATCGCGTAGGCGCCGATGCGCAGATCGCGCAGGGTAGCGGCCAGCGGAGTCCCTTCGAAGGCCGACATCGACGTCTTGTCGAACACCACCTCGTCCGCGCGCGGCCGCAGCTCGGGAACCAGCTCGAAGGCCGGGGTGTCGCGCTGCAGGATGAAGCGCACCTCGTCCACCGAATCCACCTGCTGCCAGCTCATGGCCATGCGCAGCGCGAATGCTCCGCTCAGCCGCTCCGGCAGGAAGAAATGGCGCAGGAAGATCACGGGGTAGCCACCCGAGCGCGCCGCGTCGACCACCCGAACCACCCGCTCGATGATCTCCGGGCCGTCCGGCAACTGGCTGAGCACGCCGACCTGCATGTCGTAGACGATCACCGCCATCCGGTCGGGCGCGCACACGTCGGCGAGTCCCTCGGGGATGTCCAGTCCGTTGCCATGCCGCATGCTCGGCTACTCCTCTTCGTTGCGCTCGCGCTGTGGGCGGGGTGACGCCGGACAGCTATTCGATTGCGCCAGGGACGTTTTGGCCAACACTGTAACCAGCCCCGCGGACAGCGGCGGCGGTGGGTGTGACCTGCGATCGTCCGTTGCCGAGTCCGCCCGCCCAGCAGTACCGTTGAGGTCTGGAGGCCAGGTGAACCGGCGCCGACCGCACCGGGACACTCACCGCCTCGCCGGGACTGGGGAGGCCCTGATGAAGGATGTGCACGCAGCGCCTGTCACCGCGCAGGCGAGCAACCGCCCGGTGCGCACCGCGATCCTGGGGATCGCGCTGTCCGCGCTGATCGCTCTCGCCGCCGTCCCGGCGGCACACGCCGAGCTACCCCCGCCGGACCACGACCCGTTCTACGCGGCCCCCGCGGACCTCGAGCGCTACCCCAACGGCGCCGTGCTGGAATCCCGCCCGATCGCCTTGTTCGGCCTCTCCCTGCCTGTTTCGGCATGGCAGGTGAAGTATCGCAGCACCGACGCGAGCGACGATCCCGTGGCCGACGTGGCGACCGTGATGGTCCCCATGCTGCCGTGGTTCGGCCCGGGCGCCCGGCCCCTGCTGTCGTATCAGGTGCCCGAGGACAGTCTCGGCACGCGGTGCGCGCCGTCGTTCGCGCTGCGCGGCGGCTGGGACAGCGGCGCGGTGAACACCCTCATCGACACGCCGTTCATGGCGGAGGCACTGCGGCGCGGGTGGGCGGTGGTGGCAGGCGACTACGAGGGTCCGCGTTCGCGGTTCCTGGACGGGGTGAACTCCGGACGCGGCGTGCTGGATGGCATCCGGGCGGCCCGTGATCTTCCGCAGGCCGGGCTCGGGCCCGCGACGCCCATCGGCGCCTGGGGCTATTCGGGCGGCGCGTTCGCAACGCTGTGGGCGGCGCAGATGCAGCCGTGGTACGCGCCGGACGTCCGGTTCGCGGGCATCACCTCGGGTGGCGTTCCGGCGGACTGGCCCGCCATAGCGCGCGAGGCGGACGGCACCATGCAGGCCGGGCTGGCGTTGCTGATCCTGTTCGCCATCGCGCGCAACGATCCTGGCAACGGTGTGCTGGCGTTGCTCAACGATCGGGGGCGCGCGGCGCTGGCCGAGAATGCCACCATGTGCGGGTCCGACCTGGTGCCGAAGTACGTCGGTGCTCGGGTCGACGACTTCGCCGTCGTTCCGGATCTGCTGTCGCATCCGGCTTTCCGCGCCGCGACCGACGCCCAGGAACTCGGCGGCAGTGCGCCGGAGACGCCGATGTACCTGTACCACAGCCGCACCGACGACGTGATCCCCGTGGCGGGCTTCACGGACCTGGTCGGCCGGTACTGCGCGCAGGGAGCGGCGATCACCTCGGTGCACTCGATGCTGCCCACTCACAACCCGGCGGCGATCGGTGAGGCGCCGGGCGCGATGAACTTTCTGGGCGATCGGTTCGCGGGTCTGCCGGTGGCCGCCGGATGCCGGGAGCGGTGAGTGGACGACCGGCAGAAGCGCACCGAATCGCGGTCGATTCGGTGCGCGTAGTGCCCGGGGCACCGGTCAGTTCTGCGAACGCCCGGTGGCGTCCATCCACTTGGTGCTGCCGGGCGCGGCGGCCAGCGTGCTGATCAGATCGATACCGGCGATGATCAGGGCCGGTCCGCCGACGACGATGGTGCCGATGACGCCGCCGATACCCGCGCCGGCGAGCACAGTGGCGATACCGACGGGTCCGCCGATGAGGCCCGTCAGACCGACGAGCGCTCCGATCACCGTGCCGATGAATCCTCCGACCGCGGTGGCGATGCCGAACTGCGACAGGAAGGCGTCCATCGCGCGCTGGTTCTCGAACGGCGACGCGACCGGCGTGGCGGCGCGGCGCGCCTGCGCCGCGTCCTTGACGACGGTCAGTTCCAGCACCCGGCCCGCGTCCCGCACCACGTGGGACATGGGGTATTCGAGCCCGTCCTGCCGGAACGCGAGCGGCAGCGTGACCGCGACCTCACCCGCCGCGTCCTTGATGTCGACGGCGTCGCCGCGCACCTCGAACGTGCCCGCGGTGAGCGTCGTGACGACCTTGTTCCCGATCAGCTCGGCTTGGTAGCCGATGTCCGGAACCGCTGTCGCGCCCGGTTCCGCGTGCGCGACACCGGATCCCACCGTGAGCGCGGCGACCAGTGGCACGACAGCGGCAGTGACTTTCCGCAGAATCATTTCTCGGTTTCCAATCTTCATCAGGCTTCGAGCAATAGAGAACGCGGCGCACGCCGAATTTCCTTCCCCCATCGGCGTGTACATCCGTGATGTGATCCAAAAGACAGTTACTTCCGAGTGATAACTGTACTGTGGCCGAAGGGGTTTGGGACACGAATTCAGAGGGTAATCTTCCGTCTTTGTCCAGTGGCTATGTTATAGCTTTCCGCTATTTATTGATCGAGCAATGCGGGCGTTCGAATGGGGCCGGTCGGGTTTCATCCGGGCGGTGGGGTGCGATCTTCGAATCGAAGCACTGCATCTGAAGCATGCGTACGCGGTTGTACGCCAGGTGTAATCTCCAGTACGGCAGTGTCTTTCGCGAGACTCGGGACGCGTGCGAGGGGAGGGGCGCGGCGTGGCCATGATCCGGGCGGCCGAGTCGTGGCGTGGGCAGGCGGGCGGGCGGCGCTGGACCGGGTCGACGGCTACCGTTCCCGCCGAGGGCGGTACGTGAACTGCCGACAGCGCTTTCCGTGACATCGCCCGGGGTCTATCTCGAGTGAAACCAGTCGGTTTGCAAATGTTCAGCGAATCCGCACCCGGAATTCCGCCCCGCGAACCATTAGGGGCCGCGACCGACCGAGACCCGGTTTCTTCACCCGCTCCCGCTCGGCCCCGTCACTTCTCTCGCGCGTATCAGAGCAGCAAGTGCAGTGCGACGGAGCCGAGACAGACGCCGAAGACGAGCACGAGAGCGAGAGCGTCGCGCAGGCCGGGAGCGTTGGGATGGGCGGTGAGTTGCCCGGTGCCACCGCGTGCGGTGATCGCCTCACCCAGTTCACCGGCCCGCCGGGTGGCCACCGCCATGGCCGCGGTGAGGATGTCGATGAGCGGGTTGTCGACCGCGCGGGCGAGCATGCGGTCCTTGGGGCGGAGGCGACGGGCGGCGCGCAGCACCCGGATCTCCTCCATGAGCAACGGCAGACCGCGGAGGGTGAGCGCGACGACGACAGCCAATTCGTCCACCGGCATCCTGAGCCTGCGCAACGGCGCGCCCAGTTTGGCGAGGGCGGGCGCGACGTCACCCATCGGTGTGGTCCACGCGATGAGGAACGAAGCGGTGACCAGGATCAGGGTGAAGATCGCGATCTGCGCGTAGCGCAGCACCGCCGCACCGCCGACGGGGACCGTGAGCAGGCCGCCGACGACGAACAGCGCCCAGAACCACCAGGGCGGGCGCGGCAGCGTGCCGAGCGGCAGCCGGGCGACGACGCCGACGATCACCAGGAACCCCGTCATCACGGCGAGCACCGGCCAGGACGGCAGGAACATCAGCACCAGGCTGATCAGGAAAACGCCGATGATCTTGGTGCCCGCCCACAGCCGGTGCACCGGACTGGCGACCGGCACTTGACGCAGCAGAACGGTGCTCATCCTCGACCTCCGTGCTCGAACCGCCAGGCCGATTCACCGGGCGCGTGCAGCGCTCCGGAGTCGGCGCGCGCGGCCACGTTGCTCGGCACCGGTGTAGCCACCCACGCGGATTCCGCGCTCAGGATGCGTCCCGATCGCAGGTGCACCGTGCGGTCACACACCGCCGCCATGTCGGCCACGTCGTGCGAGATGACGATCAGCGTCAAACCGGCATCCCGGAGCCGGGCCAGCAGTTCCACGATGTCGGCTCGGCCCTCGGGGTCGAGTCCGGCCAGCGGTTCGTCGAGCACGACCACTTGTGGATGGCTGGCCACGATCGCGGCGAGCACCACCCGTTTGGCCTGGCCGCCGCTGAGTTCCTCGATCGAGCGTGCGGCCAGCGACCGGTCCAGCCCGACCGCGTCCAGCGCGCGCCCGACCGCGCCTGAGCCGGTGGCGCGTCCGCCCCAGTCCGCGATCTCCGCGCCGACGGTCTGCTTCTGCAATTGCAGGCGGGAATGCTGGAACGCGAGCCCGACCCCGCCGATCTGCTTGCCGACCGGCTTCCCGCGCAGTTCGCACCGGCCGGAACTCGGTTCGATCAGGCCGGCCATGATCCAGGCCAGGGTGGACTTGCCCGAGCCGTTCCCGCCGACGACGAGCAGCGCTTCGCCCTGCCGGACGGACAGGTCGACGCCGTGCAGGGCGGGCGCCTCCCACGGCGTCGCGCGGTTGTAGGTGTGCCGGACATCGCGCAGTTCGAGAACCGGTTCACCCATCGGCCTGCGGCGCGCGGCGCGTGCCGGACGGGGCCACGCGGGCAGGTGCGCGACCGTCCGTCCACCGGACAGGTGCACGACCCGGTCCGCCGCCGCGGCATCGGCTTCGTGGTGGGTCACCAGGACCACCGCCATCGGGTGGCGTTTCGGCAGGCCCGCGAGCAGTTCCACCAGTTCCCCGCGTCCGTCCGGATCGATCATGGAGGTCGCCTCGTCGGCGATCAGCAGTGCGGGCCGCCGGGCCAGTGCCGCCGCGACCGCCAGCCGCTGCTGCTGACCACCGGAGAGCGTCGCGGTCTCCTTGCCGCCCATCCCGGCGAGACCGACCTCGCTCAGCAGTCCTTCCACGTCGACCTCGGCGGCCAGGTCCGCGGACAATCCCCACACCACGTCGTCGGCGACGAGCACGCCGAGGGTCTGGCTCTCCGGTCGCTGCAACACCAGCGCCGTGCCGCCCAACCGTCCCAGTCCGGCCGAGCCGGGCCGCCGCACCGACCCCGAGGTGGGCGGCAGACCGGCCAGCAACCGGGTCAGCGTGGACTTGCCCGAGCCGTTGTGCCCCACCACGGCGACGAATTCCCCGACCTCGACGGTGAGGTCGACGTCGTTGAGCGCGTCGCGACGGGCGCCGGGGTAGCGGAACCCGGCGTTTTGCAGCGTGACCGGCAGCGGTGCGACGGGCCGGTCGTCGAGCGGTGCGTCGAGCCGGTCCCGCCCGGGCAGCCAGTCGAGCCGGTCCAGCACCGAGCCCAGGACATACCAGGAGCACACCCCGGTGGCCATCATGCCGAGCGCGACGCCGCCGCCCAGCCACACCCACCACGAGCGCAGCACGGCGTCGGCCAGATCCGCCACGACCCGCCCGAGCGGAGTCACGCCCACCTGGGCGGCGAGATCCTGCAGGCCGCGCGCGCCGTTGCGGATGTTGTCGAAGACCAGCTCGCGCGCGCTCGACAGCACGAGCAGCGAACCGACCGCGAGCGCGGCCCACACCAGCCCGGTGAGCAGCGAGAGTCCCAGCACCGCGACGAGCCCGCCGCCGCGCCGCTTCACGGTGCCGATGATGCCGCCCATGGTGGCCGAGGCGACCAGCACCGTCGCCGACGCCATACCGGCCGCCACGAAGGTGACCAGCGTGGCGGCGATGGTCGCGGTGATCAGGGCGCGCGGCCGGAAGCGATGCGCGATCAGCCCGATCGGGACCGCCGCGACCAACTGCAGCGCGCCGGCGAACGGAATAACCGATCCGATGGTCACCAGCCCGACGGTGGCTCCACCGAGCACGGCGCCGGTGGCCAGCTCGATCGGACGCAGCGGCCCGCGCTGCTCCGATGCGCCCGGACGGGCCAGTTCATTCACAGCACAAGTCTGCCAGCCCGGCGGGCGGTGCCGGGTCGAGTCTCATCCGAGCGGGACCGGCAGCCGTGCGATTCGTCACGAGACCGGGTCGAGGGTGTAGTGGCGGGGATCGAAGCGCCGGGTGCGGCGGCGGTAGCTGTTCTGCGAGCCGGGCCAGTTGTTGGTGATGCGGCCCGCGGAATTGCGGTACCAGCTCGCGCAGAAGTTCCACGGGGTGCGGGCCAGGCGTTGCTGGAGCGCGGCGTTGTAGTCCTCCTCCAGGTCCGCCCGGACGTCGACACAGTGGCCGGGGTGGTCGGCGAGCCACCGCACCGCCTGACGGATGTAGCGGGTCTGCGACTCGATCATGTAGATGATCGAGCCGACGCCGAGGTTGGTGTTCGGCCCGTAGACCAGGAAGAGGTTCGGGAAGTCGGGCACCGCGATGCCGTAGTACGCGTGCGCGCCGTCGGCCCAGGCGTCGGCCAGCCTGCGGCCCCCGCGACCGTAGACCTCCATCGGCCACAGGAACTCCGTGCCCTTGAAGCCGGTGCCGTAGATGATCACGTCCACCTCGTGGGTCGCACCGTCGGCGGTGCGTACGCCCCGCGGGGTGATCTCGCTGATAGCGGTGGTCTCCACCCGCGCGTTCGGCTGGGTGAGCGCGGGATAGTAGTCGTTGGAGAACAGCGCGCGTTTGCACCCGATCGGGTAGTCCGGGGTGAGTTTCGCGCGCAGCTGTGGATCCTCGACCTGCTCGGCCAGGTGCCGGGAGGCGATGCGGGCCACCCACCGGGCGATGGCGGGGACCTCGACCAGTCCTAGCGAGACGAACTCCGCGATCGACCACCACCCGAATCGTTCGGCCAGCAGCGCGCCGGGCATCCGCGCGAACAGGTTGTGCTGGATCGGCGAGTAGTCGGTGTCGAACTTGGGGATCACCCAGGCCGGTGTGCGCTGGAAAAGCGTGAGATGGGCGACCTCGGGCTGGATCTCGGGGATGTACTGGACAGCGCTCGCTCCGGTGCCGACGCAGGCGACGCGTTTGCCGCGGAGGTCGACGTCGTGGTCCCACTCGGCCGAATGGAACGACGGGCCCGCGAAGGTGTCGATGCCGGGTATGGCGGGCAGGGACGGACGCGACAGCTGACCCACCGCCGAGATCAGCACGTCCACGACGTGACTGTCCCCGTCGGCGGTGCGGACGGTCCACCGGCCGGTGGCGTCGTCGAATTCGGCGTCGGTGACGCCGGCGCCGAAGCGGATCGCCGACAGCACACCGTGCCGCTCGGCGACGCCGCGTAGGTAGGCGTGGATGGCGGCACGCCCCGAGTACCGCTGCGGCCAGTCCGGCTTGGGTTCGAACGAATACGAGTACAGCGGTGAGGGGACGTCGCACGCCGCACCAGGATAGGTGTTCTCCCGCCACACCCCGCCGAGGTCGGCGGCCCGTTCCAGCACGGTGATGTCGTCGAAGCCGTTGCGGCGCAACTCGATCGCCATGCCGATGCCGCCGAATCCCGCGCCGATGATGAGGATCGACGGCCGACCGCGCGTTGTCATGTGACACTCCTCACTCCGACCGTAGCTTTCTCCACTGTAGGAGCCGCCGTGACGTCGCATAGAGAAATTCGGCCATAATGTCCGCGTGGAGCGGGTACAGGATCCGGATATCCGCGATTGGAATTTTCCGCGCGGCGTGGCCAGCGTGGCGCTGATGGTCGGCTACGCGGCCGAACACGGCGTGCCCGCGGCGCGCATGCTGCACGGCACCGCGCTGACCGAGCAGCAACTGCGCGATCCGGACGCGCAGATCGATGCGCACACCGAACTGGCGGTCATCCGCAACCTCGTTCGCGAACTCGCAGGCCGTCCCGCGCTGGGCGTCGAGGTGGGCCGCCGCTACCGGATCACCACCTTCGGCATCTTCGGCTTCGCCTGCGTCAGCAGCCCGACGCTGGGGGAGGCGATCAGCTTCGCGCTGCGCTACCTGGACCTCAGCTTCACCTTCTGCCTACCGGTGGCCGAGTGGGGCCAGAACGAGTTCGTCGCGGTGGTGCACGACGAGTCGGTGCCGACGGATGTGCGCCAGTTCCTCGTCGAACGCGACGTCACCGCGATGCATCAGGTGATGAGCGATCTGCTCGGCACGCGCCTGCCGCTGACCAGGGCCGAATTCCGTTTTCCCGCACCGGGCTACGCCGATCGGATCGCGGACGTCACCCTGGTGGCCCCGCGGTTCGACATGCCGCGCAACCTGTTCGCCATCGAACCCATGTTGCTGGAGCAGCCGTTGCCGCAGGCCAACGAGCACACCTGGGCGATGTGCCTGGCGCAGTGCCGGGAGTTGGTGCACCGCCGCAGGGCCCGCACCGGCATCGCGGCCGAGGTGCGCGAGCGCTTGGTCCCGCGCGGCGGCGCGGACGGGTTCGCCGCGCCGCCCGGCATCGACGCGGTGGCGAACGATCTCAACATGAGCACGCGCACGCTGCGCAGGCATCTGGACGCGGCGGGCACCAGCTATCGCGCGTTGCTGGACGAGGTGCGGCGTGCTCTGGCCGAGGAAATGCTCACCGCCACACCGCTGTCGGTGAGCGATGTCGCGATCCGCCTCGGTTACGCCGAAGCCTCGACATTCATCTTCGCCTTCAAGCGGTGGACCGGTAACACCCCGGCCGCCTATCGCCGCGAACGCGTCGTCCGGCGCTAAGCCCCTTCGCCGCGGCCGCTGCGGCTGCCCGTGTAGGCCAGTTCGCGGATCTTGCCGATGGCTTTGGGGAACAACTCCACCTCGGCCGGGTGGTTGAGCATCGGATCGAAGTAATCCGTGCGGTGCTCGGCGGATTCGGCGGGCCGCAGCGTGATTTCGGCGACCCGCCAGGTGGGTCCGCCGAGACGGCCCGCGCTGAGGGTGAAGCTCACCAGATCCTCGTTCAGATGGGCTTGCATCGCCTCGAGCGACGCCGAAGCGGGCTGCACACCGTCCGGCTCGGCGAAGAACCAGGTCGGCGCGGAGTTGCTGATCCGGTAGGGCATCAGGCAGCCGTAGCGCGCGCTGGCCCAGCCGCGCGCCGGGGTGATCACCAGCCGGCCCAGCGATCCCTGCCCCGTGGTGGCCAGCGCGAAGTCCCAGGGCTCGTCGTCCCGGTCGAGTACTCGGAACGCGAGGCCGAGCACGTCGGGCAGGCCGTTCGGTAGTCCGACGCCCTTGGACAGCCGCGCGATCACCGCGCGTTCGCCGCTGCCGAACAGCGGCTCGAACTCTGGTTCGGCGTGCAGACGACCGGCCAGGTGCAACCCGTTCGGGTGGAACACCCGCGCATGCCGGATCCGCGCTCCGGTCGCGAACGCGCTCTTCACCACTGCGGCTGGCAGGTCGACCATGGTGCATCCTCCCGGGTAGGCGTCTCGTGCCCTCCGATTGCCCCGGTTGGTGCCGGGTAAACAGCGCTCAAGCCGGTTGCACGCCGATCCGGCCGCCCATCGGAACGGTCCGGAAATGGGTGGTGAGCCGGTGATCGTCGCCGATGACGTGCAGCGAGATCGTCGGGTCCGGCGCGTAGTCCATGACGTGGTCGGGCAGGTCGAGTTCCCATTCGCCGCTGAGCACCGACGCGGTGCTCGGGCCGACCAGCAGCGGGCGTCCCCCGAACGTGGTCGTCGCGGCGGAATGCGCGTGCCCGGTGAGTACGGCGACGATCCGGTCGTCACCGGCCACCAGGTCGGCGAGCCGCTGGGGATCGGCGAGGGAGATCCCGTCGACGATCGGGCTGTACAGGTGCGCGGGCGGGTGGTGCAGGGCGAGCAGGATCGGTTTGGCAGGGGGCGCGGCGTCGAGTACGCCGCTCAGCCAACGGTAGGTCTCCTCGGCGAGTCGTCCGCCGGGCTCCCCGGGAATGCTCGAATCCAAGAGCGCGAGGGTGAGATCACCGATTCGGTGCGAGCGGTTGATGGGAGCGTCGGAGGCGGGCTCGCCGAGTAAGGCGATACGGAAGCCCGCGCGGTCGTCGTGGTTGCCGGGGATGGCGTACACCGGGATCTCGGTGTCGAACGCGAGTTTGGCCTCCGCGTACTGCTCGGCTTTGCCGGAATCGGTGATGTCGCCGGTCACGAGGATGGCGTCGGGCTTGTGGCGCAACCCGGCGAAGAACTCCATCACCCGCTGGACACGCTGGGCGTTGCGGGCGCCGAGATCGAAATGGGTGTCGCTGACCTGAGCCACCAGGATCATCGGCATTCGCTTTCGCTAGGGGTTCGCTGCATTGCGTCAGAGAGTGCGCGCGCTGCGGCTGCCGCACGTCATCAGGCTAGTTGACCTGCGCATTACGAGTCGTCATGACGCTCGCCACCATGCGAATGGTGCTCGTAGATGTGTGTCCCAGGACACAATATGTGCGGTTCGCGGTCAGGATTTGGACTGCTCGGATACCGCTGCGGAGAGGGTGCGCAGGGCGCGCACGAACGCTCGGCGGTCCTGGGCGGGGAGTTGCTCCAGCAGTTTCTCCTCGCCGGTTTGGATGTCGCGCTGAACGCGGTCGCGGAGGGCGCGGCCCTCGTCGGTCAGCGACACCAGGTTGACCCGCCGGTCGGACGGGTCCGGTTCACGCGTGATCAGGCCTCGGCGCTGCAACTCGTCCAGTACGCCGATGATGCGGGTCTTGTCCGCGCCGATCGCCTTGGCCAGCGCCGCCTGGGTGTAGACCGGTTCCGCATCCAGGCCGAGCAGGACGGAGTAGCCCCACATGGATAGTTCGTGGCGCTCCAGGATGGGCGTTTCCGCGGCGATGAGCGCCCGCACGAGCGGCACGATCATCGCGGCCAGATCGGGACGAGCGTTGGGCATGGACCGACGATACTGCTTGGAAAATCGTAAGCTTAAGCATACGATATGCACATGCTTACTGACTCCATGAAAGAATTGCGCGACCAGCACGCTCGGTCGGTTCGAGCGAGCGTGCAGGCCGTGGCCCGCGTGCGTCCCGATCAACTGGATTCCGGAACACCCTGCGCCGGTTGGCGCCTCCGTGACCTGCTGGAACACATGATCGCGCAGAATCACGGCTTCGCCGCCGCCGCGCGGGGCAGCGGCGATCCCGATGTCTGGGCCGTTCGCGCCTCCGACGATCCGGTCGCCGACTATCGCGCCTCGGCCGACGACGTGCTCGCGGGCTTCGCCGCAGAGGACGTCTTCGAGCGCGCACTGCTGCTGCCGGAAGTCCTGCCCGATCGCGGCATCCCGGCCCACTTGGCGATCGGTTTCCACCTCGTGGACAGCGTCGTCCACGCCTGGGATGTAGCGCGTTCGATCGGCGAAACCATCACCCTCGATCCCGACGTGGCCGAAGCGGCGTTGCGCATCGCTCTCGCAGTCCCCGACGGGCCCGAACGCACCGCCCCCGGCGCAGCCTTCGCCCCGGCACTGTCCGTTCCGGAGGAAACCCCGACCCTCGACCAGATCCTTTTGCTCCTCGGCCGCTCGCCGAACTGGCCGAACTGACCTGCTGACGCGGATTTCCACTCGCGGCCGCGCGCCGACTCGACCGAATTGACCTGCTGATGCGGATCTTCGCTCATCGGCCCCGCGCCGAACTGACCTACTGACGTGGACCTCCGCGCGGCTGCCCTTACCGGCCGCGTGCATCCGGGCGTTGCCTGGGGATGACTGTGGACCAATCGCCAGCCGCCGTTCATCGCTCTGGGGTGAGCGGTGGGAACGTTGGTTTGCCCGAACGACCCCTCCCTGGGGGGCAGCCGCCGGCCAGGTCGCGGCCGTACCAGCCGGAGACCAGGCACGGAGGCAGGCACAAGGAAGCGGTTCGGCGCTAGACGCTCAGGCGAGGAGGCCGCGACCGGTACGGAGGGAAGGTGGCGCTAGCCGAGCGTCCGCAGCGCGTGGGCAGCGCGTCCGAGGGCGGCCGGTTCGGCGGGTTCGTCCAGCGGGCGCCAGAAATCGGGGTCCGGCTCGGCGGTCAACGCCAGTTCCGGCGGGGTGCGCCACGAGGCGGCGAGGCCGAGATGCCAAGAGTGCAGGTAGGTCCGGGCAGGGGCGCCGGAGCGGTCGAACAACGGGTCGCCGACTATCGGGTGTCCGGTCCAGGCCAGGTGGACGCGGATCTGGTGGCGGCGGCCGGTCACCGGGCGCAGCGCGAGAACGGTGTGCGCCGGGCCGCGTAGCACCGTCGCGAACCGGGTGAGCGAGGGGTAGTTCTTGGCGGGCAGCAGGTCGGCGTCGTCGACGAACCAGCGGCCCGCCTCGTGGCGGATGCTTTCGCGGGGCGCCGCGATCCGCACCCGGTTCTTGCGGCCCACACTCAGCGGCAGATCGAATACGCCGGTATCGGGCAGGCCGGTGCCGGCCACGACGGCCAGGTACGCCTTCTCGGCGGTCTGCTTGTTGAACTGCCTGGTCAGCTCGCCGTGCGCGCGCAGTTCCTTCGCGAACAGGATCAGGCCGGAGGTCACCTTGTCGATCCGGTGCACCGGATACAGCGTTTCCCCCGCTTCGGCGGCCAGTTCGACGAGGTCGGTGTCGTGGCGCTCGCCGGTGACGGAGATCCCGGCAGGTTTGTGCAGGGCCAGGATCGCCGCGTCCTCTTCGACGAGACAACGGGCGCGTAGCTGTGACCAGTCCTTGTCCACCGGACGAGCCTAGGGCGGCCGTCCGCGGCGGGCGGCACGCGGTCTCGGCTACCTGCCGTTCTTGCCGTTGCGGCGCAGCAGGTGCGGGCGCAGCCGGTTGAAGCCGCGCACCCGGACGCTGCGCAGGTGCCTGATGGCGAATGCCGGGTCGCCCTCCAGCGCGGCGGCGGCGTGGTCATCGATCAGGACGGTGCCCGGCCGGGCGACGCCGGTAAGCCTGGAGGCGATGTTCACGACCGAGCCGTACAGGTCCCCGAAGCGTTGCAGGACCGGGCCGTAGGCGACAGCGACCCGCAGGTCCGGGGTGCCGCCGACCATCATGGTCGACTCCTGGATGGCCAGGGCGATGCGGGCGGCCTCGGTGGCGGTTTCCGTGGCGAACATGACTTCGTCGCCCACGTTCTTGATCACCCATCCGCCGTTCTCGGTGATGGCGGCGGTGGTGGTGGATTCGAACGCCTCGAGCAGCATGGACAGCTCGTCGGGATGCAGATGCCTGGTCAGCCTGGTGTAGCCGACCATGTCGGCGAAACCGACGGCCAGTTCCCGCACCGTCTCACCGGCGCTGGTCCCCGGGTCGAGCGAGCGCGACAGGGCCGCGGCGAGATGGCGCCGCCAGGCGTAGATGTTCAACTGCTCCAGCGTGGCGATGGCGCCCTCGGTGGCGGTGCGCACCGCCTGCTCGGGGTCGGTACCGGGCTCGGCTCGGGCGATTCGCTCCTCGATCTCCGCCAGCACCAGGTCGACCTGCCATTCCGCCAGGCGTGCCATGCCCTGGCCGAGCGTGCGCACGGTCGCCGACTGTTGCTTGGTGTCGGCCGAGGACAACACGTTCAGCTGCTCGAAGTCGCGCACCGCCGCGACGTCGGCGTCGGCGTAGTCGACCGCTTCGTCGCCGATGCTCGACGGAAAACCGAGCGCGATCCACAATCGCTTGGTGAGCGCCGTCGTCGTCCCCGACTGCTCGGCGACCTCGGTGCGGTTGTACCGGCGCGCTCCGTCGAGCAGGTAGGACTCGACGACCGATCGCACCAACTCGGACCTCTCGGTGGGCACCATGATCGGTACCTTACGGGGCGAATCCGGTGAGCCGGCTTTCCTTGGGGCAGTTCACATACTCACCGCGCCGTCTTCGGTCCCGTGCTGCCGGCAGGCACATCTCGGTGAAACCCGGAACTGCCGCCCGGGCGCGGTGCGGCCGGTCCGCGTGTGCGCGCATGCAGGCCGCGTCGGGTTGCGAACGACTTCGATCAGCGCCTGATTCCGGACGTGGATGGCGTGCGCCCACGGAAGGTACGGCGCAGATCCTCGACCCATCGGTCCGGTATCTCCCAGGGGATGAAGTGACCACCTCGATCGTGAACGGTGAGGTTGACGTGGTTGTACCAATCGCCCCGGTCGCTGTCGACGAAGGCCTGCACACGACGGTCGGTGGTGACGCCGGGCGGGTTCTCGTAGCCGACGAAGGTGATGCCGGTTGGGGCCTCGATCGGGGGCTGCCGGTCGTGCGATGGCGTCCACGGATAGCGATTGTTGTTGGCGTAGGTGCGGATCGACGTGCCGATCGAATTGGTGACCCAGAAGATCATCGCGTGGGTGAGCAGGTCGTCCTTGTCGAAGACGGACTCGATGTCGCCGCCGTTGTCACTCCAGCTCACCCAGCGTTGCAGGATCCAAGCGAGCAGCCCGGCGGGTGAATCGGACAACCCGTAGGCGAGGGTGCTCGGTTCGAGCACATGTGCGGCCAGATGGACGGCGAAACGTCGTTCCAGTTCGATGATCCGGTCGTGCACAACTGCGGGTAAGCCCTCCGGGATGGGTCTGCCGCCACTGATGTCCCAACCCCGGTCGCCGTCGAACAAGGTGAGTTTCTGGCCGGAGCCGATGTGGATGCCGTACAGCTCGTCGGCGTACTTGTGCCCTAGCTGCCCGGTGACCAGGGCGCCGACGTCGCAGCCCGCCGCGGCGTATTTCGTATGGCCGAGCGTCTCGGTCATGAGGACGTGCCAGAGGTCGGCGACCTTCCAGAAGTTCATGTCCGGGTTGTGTGGCAGCGGTGCGGAGAAGCCGAATCCGGGAAACGACGGGACGATCACATCGAAGGCGTCGGCCGGGTCGCCGCCGAATGCCGCGGGGTCGGCCAGCGGATCGACCACCTTCGCCCAATGCCAGAAGGTCCAGGGCCACCCATGGGTGAGGATCAGCGGCGTCGGGTCGGGCCCCACGCCCGGCTTCCGCATGAAATGCACCGGTACCCCGTCGACCTCGACGAAGTAGTGCGCATAGGCATTGATCGCGGCCTCGGCGGCACGCCAGTCGTAACCGGTGCGCCAGTACTCGACCAGCTCCTGCAGATAGCCTCGCGACACACCGTAGGACCAGTCCTCGTTGCCCGCGTCGACCGGCCAGCGCGTCAGTTCCAGCCGTTGCCGAAGGTCGGCGAGCACGTCGTCGGATACCTGAATGGGCGTGGGGAGCAGCGGGAACGGCCGCGTCTCGACTCCGCGCGCGGAAGGCTTTTGACTCACCGGACCAGTATGCTCCGGGCGTTTTCCGCGTTCGGTGCGTGTTTCGAGGGGGCGGTACGCCGCCGGTTCCCGCAGCGGCCCGAGCTCTGGCCGGGCGATGGCTTCCGGACGTTCGGTCGGCACCGTCGGTTCGGTGGGCGGGCTGCTCATGGCTTGGGGGTCGGGGTCCAGTAGCCGGTGCGACGCTTGTCGGCGGCTGCGCGGATGGCCGCGCGGAAGCGTTCGGCCAGGCGGGTGGGAGCCGAAAGGTCGTCCCAGCGCCAGCGGACCACCACCCAGCCGAGGGCACGGAGCCTGGCTTCGCGCTCCTGCTCCGCTGTGATGATCTGTGCGGCGGGCACCGGGCCGCGGGGTGTGGCTCGACGGTCGATCGTTCCGTCGAACTCGCCGATCACGCCGAGGTCGGGGAACAGGAAATCCACGCGGCCGACGCAGATCTCGTCGTCGGAGAAGACCCGGGCCTGCACCTGGGGAGCGGGGAGACCGGCCTGGTGCAGCAGGATCCGGCCGCGGGATTCGCCGACGCCCTCGCTGCGGCCGTCCAGGAAATCGAGGACGAGGGAGGCTCGGCGGCAGCCGGGCCGGTGCCGGGCGCGGCGAAGGTGTTCGCGCAATTCCGTCGTGGTCGTCAGCCCCTGGCGCAGCGCGGAATCCCCGACCGCGACCGACTGTTCGAACCCTTCCGAGCGAGCGATATCGAGGACCGTCCGCGCCGGGGTGGTCACTCGTATGTCGTCGACCAGGGTGATCTCATCGGGTTCGACCTGCGCCGAATGGACCACGACCCGTCTGCTCAGCCGACCGCCGTTGATCCGGTTCCTGGTGAGGTGGACGCGGTCGAGCGAAATGCCCCAGATCGCCATGCCGTGCAGAACCGCCGCCGAACAGTGGCTCGTGATGGCGGAGTCGGACGTGGACTCCGCGGTCGCCAGCGTCATCAGCAGATGCCTGCCGGTCTCGCCCAGACCGGAGCCCGGCGAGCTCAGATAGTGCCCGGCGCGCAGGCGCTGCCATTGCCCGGTTCTGCACAGCCGGTGCAGCGCCTTGTCGGACAGCCCGGAGGCCAGTGCTTGCCGACGTGAGATCAGTTGCGGTGCTTCCATACCGACGATCGTGATCGTCCGGCGACCCCGGAGTACCCGCCGCGGCGGTGAATGTGGATAACACACCGGCTGTGGACAACTCCGGGGTCACCCCATCTGGGTCATCCCGGCGGCGACCACCTGCGCGACGTTCAGCACCTCCTCGGCGGTGGGCAGTGGCAGGCCGTCGAGCGCGTGCAGCCGGTCGGTGCTGGCTATCGCGAACATCGCCGAGACCCAGGCCGCCGCGCACGCGCGCAGGGTGCCCGGCCGCACCGGGGCGGGGGCGCTCGCCTGCAGCACCTTGGTGGTGACCTCCAGCAGTTGATCGCGCAGGCGGCGCAGTTGCCGTCGCACGTCGGGGTGGGTGTCGGCTTCCCGCCACAGGATCACCCGCAGCACCGACGAGTGGTGGTCGCGCAGGTTCAGGGCGGCATCCAGGTTGACCAGGCTGGTCGCCGGATCTCCCGGGGCCACCACCGTGCCGATGTCGTCGATCGGCTGGGCGGGCACCCGTTCGGACATCAAGGCGGACAGGATCGAGTCCTTGGTCGGGAAGTAGTAGAAGACGAGTCCTTTGGGGACGCCCGCCGCGGCGGCGATGGCCGCCGTCGCGGTGGCGTCGTATCCCTGTGCCGCGAAGAGTTTCTCCGCGGCGTCGAGGATGAGTTGCCGCGCGTCGCCGTCGGCTTTCGCGCTGCGGCGCCGCCCGGCCCGCCGGGTTCCTGGCATCTGCGTCAGTGATGCGGAGCCATGTCGTGCAGACGTCCCGACACCGTCGGCAGCGCCGCTATCGCGACCACCGCCGTCACCACGCCGACTACCCATGCGGTCCAGGATGCGCTGCGGTACTCCGTGAAGTCCATGACCCACGGGGAGAGGAACAGCAGCGCGCCGCACAGGCCCATCACGTAGTCCGCCGCCGCCATGTCGGGGCGGGCCATCTGTGCCAGGCCGGTGAGAGCGATGAGCACGCCGAGCACGATCAGCGACCACATGGCGTTGTCGTTGGTGTCCACCCAGAGGGGGGACAGCGCGGCGAAGGCTCCGAGCACGACAGCCAGGAAATCTTGCGCGCGGCTCTCGGTGAACATGGGTACCTCCTGAGGCTGTGAGTGTGTGCTTTCCTCGGTATAGCTCTGATTGACCGCCCGATCAATATCGGAACGAATACGATTGCGCGGCTGTTGCCCGACCATTGATGCGTGATGGTCGTCACAGGGCAATGCACCAAGCAGAGGTTAGGGTGGGCTTCGTCGCACCGCCGGTTCCGTGGGATCGGCTGCCGGGTTCCAAGGAAGGGATGGCCGCATGACCGCGCCGATCGTGATCGTCGGAGCAGGCCTCGCCGGCCTGCGCACCGCGGAGGAACTGCGCCGCGCGGACTACGCCGGTGAACTCGTGCTCATCGGTGACGAGCCGCGGTTGCCCTACGACCGGCCGCCGCTGTCCAAGCAGTTCGTGCGCGGCGAGACCGACGACACCACATTGCGGCCGAGCGAGTTCTTCGCCGAGAAGCAGATCGATCTGCGTGCGGGCACCGAAGCCGTCGGCGTCGACACCGGCGCGCGGCGCGTCCGCCTCGCCGACGGAACGACGCTGGACTACGACCAGCTGATCATCGCCACCGGCCTGCGCCCGCGCCGCCTTCCCGGCCTGCCCGAACTCGCCGGCGTGCACGTGCTGCGCGGTCATTCCGACGCCGTCGCCCTGCGCGCCGACCTCAGCGGCGCCCGGACGGCGCTCGTCGTCGGCGCCGGATTCATCGGCTGCGAACTCGCGGCGAGTTTCCGGGCCCAAGGGGTGGATGTCGTGCTGGTCGAACCGCAGCCGACGCCGCTGGCCTCGGTGCTCGGCAGCGAAGTGGGCGAACTGGTGGCGCGGATGCACCGCGCGGAAGGGGTCGATCTGCGCTGCGGCATCGGCGTGGACACGCTGCTCGGCGACGACGCGGGGCGGGTGCGCGGCGCCCGGTTGTCCGACGGTGGTGAGATCGCCGCCGACCTCGTCGTGATCGGGGTCGGCTCGCGGCCGGCGACCGAGTGGCTGAACGATTCGGCGATCGCGCTGGCGGAGCCGTCGGCCGGTGGCGGCGTGCTGGCCGACGAAGTGGGGCGCACCTCGGCCGAAGGCGTGTGGGCGGTGGGCGATGTGGCGGCCTGGCTGCACGACACCGGCTCCCGCAAACGCGTCGAACACTGGACCAACGCGGGCGAGCAGGCCAAATTGGTCGCCTGCGCGCTGCTGGGGGCGCAACCGCCCACGGCCGCCCGCGTCCCGTATTTCTGGAGCGACCAGTACGACGTCAAGATCCAGGCCCTCGGCACCCCCGGCGCGGGCGACGAGGTGCACATCGCTTCCGACGACGGCCGCAAGTTCCTCGCCTACTACTCCCAGGGCGGCAACCTCACCGGCGTCGTCGGCGCGGGTATGACCGCCCAGGTGATGAAGGCGCGCGCAAAGATCGCCGCGGGCGCTCCGGTGACCGAACTGCTCGCGCCCAGCTGATCTCGCGTCGGCTGCCGGGTGAGACCGGGCTTTCCGGCGAACGCGGCTGCCACCTTCGACTCCACCGGGCGGGGATGGTGCGGCCCCGCACGACTCGAGTGGCGGTCGGTGGCAGATGGCGGACGCAGCCTTCAGGTCCCACCATGCGTATCCCGCTAGGCGGCGCGGCGCCGGAGGCGAACGTAACGTGCGGCGGTCACGTGCGGGACTGTCGTACGCGCTCCGCTTTCGGTTCGGGGTGGTGGGCCGGGGCATTGTGGTCCGCCGAGGGGCCATTGCGTGGTGGCGTGCCCGGGCAGCATCCGGCACTGCGGCGTCGGTGGTGGGTCCGCCGCTGTCTGTGAGGATGTTCGCCGGGCCACGAACGGCATGCGGCGCTGTCATGAGGCTGTAATACGGTGGTGCGGTGATCGTCGCGCTCATCGACTCCGGCCTGGGGTTGCTGCCCACCTCCGCTTGGTTGCGCAAATTGCGGCCGGATGTGGATCTGCTGCTGCAACTGGACCCGGACGGCGCGCCGTGGGGGCCGAAACCGGAGGACTGGGTGGTCGAGCGGGTGGTGAACGCCGCGCGGACCTCGCTTCGTTCCGGGGCCGAGGTGATCGTCCTGCCGTGCAACACCGCCAGCGTCACGGCGCTGGAGCACGTGCGTGCCGACGTCGGGCCCGACGTGCCGGTGATCGGCACCGTGCCCGCGATCAAGCCCGCGGCGGCCGTGTGCCGATCGGTGGCGGTCTGGGCCACCGCGGCGACCACGGCGAGCCGGTATCAGGCCGATCTGATCGCGAAATTCGGCGGGGAGGCCGATGTGGTGGGCGTGGCATGCCACGGGTTGGCGGACGCGATCGACCGAGGTGATCTGGCCGCCGCGCACGACGCGATCGCGGGCGCCGCCGCGCGGACTCCGCCGGACGTGGAAGGCGTGGTGCTCGGTTGCACGCACTACCCCCTGGTGACCGATGCGATCGTCGCCGCGCTGCCGAACGGGGTCCGTCTGTTCGACAGTGCGCAAGCCGTTGCGGCGCAGACCATCCGGCGTATCGAGGCGCTGGGCCGCCCGAGCACCGGCAACGGCGAGGTCCGGGTGCTGAACAGCGGACGCCCCGGTGCGCTGCCCGCCAGCGCGGCCGCCTTCGAGTCGGGGCGTGTGCTGGGCGCGCAGGGATGAACCGCGGTCCGGCATCGCGCTCGCCGCGTTGACGACTGGCGCCGCGTTGACGACTGGGGCGGCGTTGGCGACCGGACCCGCGCCGACGGCGGGGGCCGCGCTGGGCACACAGAGCATTCGGAACAGGAGCGTGGTTCGATGAGCGACTCGGTGACCGCGGCCGACGTGCGGACGGCTTTGCGGGAACTGGCGAATCCGGCCGACGCGACGCACTTGCGGCGGTTCTTCAAATCCGGGCCCGGTGAGTACGGCGAGGGTGACGTGTTCCTCGGTGTGCGGGTCCCGGTGAGCCGTGGTGTCGCGAAACGCTTCGCGGGGCTTCCATTGGACGAGATCGACAAGCTGCTCGACAGCGACGTGCACGAGGACCGGTTCGTCGCGCTGGTCATCCTGAACGCGCGCTTCGCCGCGGCGTCCCGGCCGCGCTCCTTCGACGACGCCGCGCGCGCGGCCATGGTGGAGCTGTATCTGGCGGTCGTGCGGCGCGGCCGGGTGAACAACTGGGATCTCGTGGACGTGTCCGCGGAGAACATCGTCGGCCCGTGGCTGCTGGACAAACCGCGTGACCTGCTGTTCGGGCTGGCGCGGTCCGAGTCGCTCTGGGAGCGGCGGGTGGCGCTGCTGTCCACCTTCGCCTTCATCAAGGCGGGTGACGCCTCGACCACCTTCGCGCTGAGCGAGCTGCTGCTCGGCGACCGGCGCGATCTGATCCAGAAGGCGGTGGGCTGGATGCTGCGCGAAGTCGGCAAGCGCGTCGACCGGAGCCTGCTGACCGGATTCCTCGACCGGCACGCCCCGGCCATGGGACGTACCGCGTTGAGCTACGCGACCGAACATCTACCGCCCGAAGTGCGCGCCGAATACCGCGCGCGATAGGCGGCGCAATCGATCGGCTAATGGCATTTCGGGCGAACGCAAAATTGCGTTCGAAAGGGCGGATCGTTCAGAACTGGATCTTCAGGTGGTCGGTCACCGGATGCGCCTGGCAGCCGAGAATGTAGCCGTTCTCGATATCCTCCGGGTCGAGGATTTCGGCGTTGTCCATTTCGACCTTGCCCTCCAGCACCGTGCACGCGCACGAACCGCATTCGCCTTCCTGGCAGGAATAGGGCACGTCCAATCCCTTGGCCAGCATGATGTCCACCAGCGTCTGCTTGCGCGGCCATTTCAGCTCGTGGACTTCGCCGTCCAATTCGACCTCGACCGTCGCCGCGTCGGCCGCCTCCTCGTCGGAGACCTCGACCGGCGCCTGGTCGGCGAACGGGTCGCCGGCCAGCGAGTTGAACACCTCTGCGTGCGTGCGGGCGCGCGGCACGCCCAGTTGCGCGAGCGCGTCGTGTACCCGGTCCATGAACGGCTTCGGGCCGCACATGAACGCGTCGTAGCCGCGATAGGGGGCGACCAGGGTGGCCAGCGCGTCGGCCGTCGGCAAGCCCTGTAGATACTCCAGCCAGTGGATCACGGTGAGCCGCTGTGGGTGCTTGTCCGCCAGATCGCGCAGCTCACCGGCGAAGATCACCGACTCGTGGTCGCGGTTGGCGTAGACCAGCACGATTCGGCCGGTGCCGCGGGCCAGTGCCGACTTCAGGATGGACATCACCGGCGTGATGCCGCTGCCCGCGCCGAACAGCAGCAGATCGTCGTCCAGGTCCTTGGGGGTGAAGACGCCCGAGGGCGGCAGCACCTCGATCCGGTCGCCCTCTTTCACGTTGTCGCACACCCAGTTCGACCCGTAGCCGCCCTCGGTCCGCTTGACGGTCACCTTCGGGCGGTCGTCGGTGTGCGGCGAGCTGGCCAGCGAGTAGCACCGCGCCACCGAGCCGGTCCGGTCGCTGGGGATGCGCAGGGTGAGGAACTGCCCCGGCTGGTAGCGGAACTTCTCGGCCAGCTCGTCGGGAACGTCGAAGACCAGCGAGCGGGTGTCGGCCGTCTCGGTGATGACCGCGGACACCCGCAGCACGACCGAGCGCGAGCCGTGTGGAACCTCGACAGTCGTCATGTCGTCCTCTCGAACCTGGCACGGGCTACCCGCGACGCAAAAACTAGAACGTGTTTCAGTTTCATCGTACGTCGGGCGTCGCCTGGCGGACAAGCTGGGCCTCCAGCCCGGCGATCAGCACCTCCATGCCGAAGTCGTAGGAGTAGCGTCCGCGCAGGTCGCCGATGTACCGCGTGGCCCGCTCGACCACGGGAGGCAGGGTGACGTCGGCGGGGGCGGAGCGGTCGCGCGGGTTCACCCGGCTGCGGCCGAACAAGTAGGTGTGGATGGTCGCGTAGGCGGCCAGGATGTTGCGGTCGCCGAAGCCCGCGTCGTCCAGGATGTCCATGATCGCGGCGATCAGGTCCAGCTGTTTGCCGAGCATCTGCTCGATGAGGATGTCGCCGAGACCGGGATGTTTGCGCAGCTTTTCGTCTATCTGGTCGACCAGGTCGCGCAGCCGATGCTGCCACGACCCGGATTCGGCCGGTGGCGTGCGCAGTCCGGTCAGCGCCGCGCTGGCCACGAGGTCCAGCAGCTCGCGTTTGTCGGCGACGTAGTAGTAGGGCGCCATCGGGGAGACGCCGAGTTCGCGGGATAGTCGCCGCATCGACAATTTCTCCACGCCGTCTTCGCGCACCACCCGCAGCGCGGCCTCGACGATCTCGGACTCCGACAGCGTTCGACTCGTGGTGCCGCCGCCCCCGTTCGCCTGCATTCGTCCGACTCCCATGCCACCTCTACCGCCGCGGGCTTGTGCTGCCCGTCACATTCTGTTCCGCTGCTTGCCATCCGCAGTCTAGAGCGCCGGGTAACGCTCCCGTCGCCGCCTGTTGCGCTGGGCGGGCGGCGAACGGGCCGGTCGCGCGGGTCGAGCGGTGGCCGGAATCTCGGGCTTCGCGGATTCGGTGACTGAAACCTGTTGTTTTGTCAGTTGATGACGTTATTGTGTGAGCACGAACTGCACCGAGCAGTTCGCACACGGATCGTCCTCGCGGAGGTAGCCATGCCGGAATACGGGTCCAACGGACACACCGACACCGACAACACCGGACGGATGGAGACCGCCGCCGCGCGGTCGGCCGAAGAGGCGCCGCTGGTCGAGGAGAGCCTCATCGAAGAGGTATCCATCGACGGCATGTGCGGCGTCTACTGACGGGCGGCGGACCACGATGCTCGATCTCGATACCCGCTGGCAGCTGCACCCGCGTGTGGCGCTGCGCCCCGAGCCGTTCGGCGCGCTGCTCTACCACTTCGGCACGCGCAAGCTGTCCTTCCTGAAGAGTCCGCGGATCGTCGAGATCGTCCGCTCGCTGCCGGAGCACGCGTCGGCCCGCACCGCCTTGCACGCGGCGGGCGTGCCGGAGGCGGGCGCGGGCGTCTATGTCGACGCGCTGACCCAGCTCGCCGATTCGGACATGATCATCGGTGCGCCGGAAGACGCGCCGATGCCGGCGGCGATCACGAACGCTGCTCCGGTGGCGGGGGCTGTCGTGTCCGGCGGGGCGGTGCGCCTTGTCGATCGCTTCGAGTCCGGCTTGGCCGCGCCGATCTGCCTGACCTGGGAGCTCACCTACGCCTGCAACCTCTCCTGCGTGCACTGCCTGTCCTCCTCGGGCCGCCGGGACCCGCGCGAGCTGAGCACCGAGCAGTGCAAGGCGCTGATCGACGAGTTCGAGCGCATGCAGGTGTTCTACGTGAACATCGGCGGCGGCGAGCCCACGGTGCGCCCGGACTTCTGGGAGCTGGTCGACTACGCGACCGCGCACCACGTGGGCGTGAAGTTCTCCACCAACGGGGTGCGGATCACGCCCGAGGTCGCGGCCCGGCTGGCGGCCAGCGACTACGTCGACGTGCAGGTGTCGCTGGACGGCGCCGACGCCGCGGTCAACGACGCCGTGCGCGGGCCCGGCTCCTACGCCATGGCGATTCGCGCGCTGGAGAACCTCGCCGCGGCGGGTTTCCGGGACGCGAAACTGTCGGTGGTGGCGACCAGGCACAACATCGGGCAGCTCGACGAGTTCCGCGCCATCGCCGAAAGGTACGGCGCCACCCTGCGACTGACCAGGCTGCGGCCGTCGGGGCGGGGTGCGGACGTATGGGACGAGCTGCACCCGACGCCCGATCAGCAGCGGGTGCTCTACGACTGGCTGCTGCGCAACGGGGAGGGTGTGCTCACCGGCGACTCGTTCTTCCATCTCTCGGCGTTCGGTCAGACGCTGCCGGGCTTGAACATGTGCGGCGCGGGCCGGGTGGTCTGCCTGGTCGATCCGGTCGGTGACGTCTATGCCTGCCCGTTCGCCATCCACGACCGATTCCGTGCCGGAAACGTCGTGGCCGACGGCGGTTTCGGCGCCGTGTGGCGGTCCTCGGACCTGTTCGGGGAGCTGCGCGAGCCCAGCGGCGGCGGCGCGTGCGCGTCGTGCAGCCACTACGACGCCTGCCGGGGCGGCTGCATGGCGGCGAAGTTCTTCACCGGGTTGCCCGCCGACGGTCCGGATCCGGAGTGCGTCCAGGGCTACGGTGAGGCGGCGCTGGCCGACACCGCGCGGATGATCCCGCGTTCGTCGGTCGACCATTCCCGCCGGGTCGCCCCCCGCGCGGGCGGGCGCAAGAGTACACCGGTCCCGTTGACGTTGAGCGCGACGCGCCCGACTGGATTCACGCCGGAACGCCGCCCGTCGCGGGCTTGCGACGAGAGTCCGCTGGCCTGAGGCAATGAGGTTTGCCAAAAGTGTGCCAGCAGTGCGGTCATGGCTATCGTCCGGTCCGCGACCGGGCGATAGCCGTCGCGTTGCCGGATGCTGGGAAACGGCTGTCGGCGAACTCTCGGCATCGGGTGCCGCGCGGGCCGCTTCCGGTGGCGGGCCGGTTTCGCCCGGAAATCTGCCGTTTTTTCCGGACTGTTGATGTCTGGCCGCGAAACTCCGCCTAGCATGCCAGGAATGCGCCATGATCGCCTGCCCGATGGATTCGGGGTGCGGATCGATCCCCGGGTACGCGCATACTCCGGCGGGCGGGTTCTGATCGGCGGTTCGCCGGCCAGGTTGCTGCGACTTGCCCCGGAGGCCGCCGAGATGATCGGCGACGGGTACCTCGAGGTGACCGGCCCGAAGTCCGCCGTCGTTGCCAGACGGCTGCTCGACTCCGGAGTGGCCAATCCCCGCCCCCGGCTGTTGCCGTCGCCGGAGGACGTCACCGTCATCGTGCCGCTGCACAACAACGCCGAGGGTCTGGCCCGCCTGCTCGCCGCGTTGCGCGGGCACAACGTCGTCGTGGTCGACGACGGGTCCGACCAGCCGGTCCGGATCCCGCGCAACCGAGGTACCCGCTGCCGGGTGACCGTGCTGCGGCACGACCGCAAGCAGGGGCCCGCGGCCGCGCGCAACGCCGGCTTGCGCGCGGCGACAACCGACTTCGTCGCGTTCCTGGACTCCGACGTGGTGCCGCGCAGCGGATGGCTGGAGGTGATGCTCGGCCACTTCAGCGACCCGGGGGTGGCGCTGGTCGCCCCGCGGATCGTCGCGCTGGACCCGGAGTCCAACGCGCTGGCGCGCTACGAGCACACCCGCTCCTCGCTCGACCTGGGCAGGCGCGAGGCGGCCGTGCACTCGGGCGGACTGGTGTCCTACGTGCCGAGCGCGGCGCTGCTGGCGCGGCGCAGGGCGCTGCTGGAACAGGGCGGTTTCGACGAGTCCATGCACGTCGCCGAGGACGTCGACCTGTGCTGGCGGCTGGAGCGGGCGGGCTGGCGGCTGCGCTACGAGCCCGCGGCGCACGTGGCGCACGACCACCGGGTCCGCTTCCGCGCCTGGTTCGGCCGGAAGCTGTTCTACGGCACCGGCGCGGCACCGCTGGGCGATCGGCACGCGGGCACGGTGTCACCGCTGTCGGTGCCGTCCTGGACGTTGCTGGCCGCGTTCCTGTTCGCCACGCTGACCAAGTGGGGGCTGCTCGGCGGCATCGGCACCCTGATCACCGCGCTGGCCCGATTGCGGCGCGTCTTCGCCGAACTGGACAACCCCACCCGGATCGCCGCGATCTATCTGGCGCGCGGCTTCTTCGCCGGGCTCTGGCGTATGGCCTCGGCGATGTGCAGGCACTACTGGCCGATCACTTTGGTGGCGATGGTCCTGTCGCGGCGCGTCCGGCGCATCGCGATCACCATGGCCATCGCCGACGGCCTGGCCGACTGGTTCACCCACCGGGACGCGGGCGGCCTCGATCCCGTGCGCTACGTGGCCTACAAGCGTCTCGACGACATCGCCTACGGCACCGGCCTGTGGCTCGGCGCGTTCCGCGCGCGCAGCGTGGAAGCGCTGAAACCCACCACGCCCTCGCGCTGATCGACTCGTACGACCCGCGACGACCCTGGATCTTGGCTACTGAACGGGAGTCCGAATGGCCGACACACTCATCGTGGGGGGCGGTACCGCCGGGTGTGTCCTCGCGGAGCGGTTGAGCGCCGATCCGGCGCACGCGGTGCGGCTGCTCGAGGCCGGTCCGCTGTGGACGGGCCTCGACGCGATGCCCGCCGAGTTGCTGGACGCGGCGGCGTTGCCGGTCGGTCCGGAAGTCGGGTGGCTGTGGCGCTACGAGGTCGTTCTCGCCGAGGACCCGCCCGTGCCGGGAACCATCGTGCGCGGCAAGGTGATCGGCGGGTCGGGCGCGGTCAACGGCGGCTACTTCGTCCGCGCCACGGCGGCGGACTTCGAGGACTGGAGCCGGGTGCTCGGCGGCTCGGAGACCTGGTCGTTGGACGCGGTGCTGCCATTCTACTGCCGGACCGAGCATGACCTGGACTTCGGCGATCGGCCTTGGCACGGTGATCAGGGCCCGATTCCGGTGCTGCGCACCGCGGAGCCCGCCCCGGTCAGTGCGGTGTTCACGGACGCCTGCCTCGCCGCCGGGTTCGACGAGGTGCCCGATCTCAATGCCCCCGACAGCGGCGAGGGTGTCGGCGTCGTGCCGTGCAATTGCGATCACGGCAGGCGGATCGGCCCCGCCATCGGCTATCTGCTGCCCGCTCTGGACCGCCCGAACTTGACGGTGCGCGGAGAAACGTTGGTCACGCGCATCCGTTTCGACGGGACGCGGGCGGTCGGCGTCGAGTGGCTCCGCGACGGCGAGAGCGGAGTCGAATGGGCCGACCGCATCGTGCTCTGCGCGGGGGCGATCGAGTCGGCCGCGCTGCTGCTGCGTTCGGGCATCGGCGACCCGCGGCAGCTTCGACCGCTCGGCATCCCGGTCGTGCACGCCGCCCCGGTCGGCGCCTGGCTCGGCGACCATCCGGAAGTGGGGATCTCCTACCTGCTCGACCTGGCCGAACCGCCGACCGTCCCGCTGGAGACCGTGCTCGAGGTCGGCGATGTCGAAATCCGCCCGTACGCCGTGTCCTTCACCCCCGGGGTGCGCAGGCTCGGCGTCACGCTGATGCGCCCGCGGTCCTCCGGGACGCTCCGCTTGCGATCGGCTGAACCGGGCGTCGCGCCGCTCATCGATTACCGATACCTCGCCGCGGAGACGGATCGTGCCCGGCTGCGCGAAGCGGTGGCGACCGCGGGCGAGCTGCTGCGCCGGATGAACGCGCGGCCGGTCGACCCGATTCCGCGGACCGGTGATCTCGACGCTTGGTTACGGGCGAATCTCGCCACTTCGCAACATTTATCCGGCACCTGCCGAATGGGCCGGGAAAACGACGCGGCGGCCGTGGTGGACGAGCTGTGCCGGGTGCACGGAGTAACCGGGTTGTCGATAGTGGATCTGTCCGTCGTGCCGGTGCCACTGGGCCGTGGGCCGCAGGCCACAACCATGATGATCGCGGAAAAGGCGGCCGCGCATCTGCTCTCATAAGTGAAAGACGGTTAGGTCACAATTTTCCGGGTCGGCCTCGGGTGTGACCTGGCGGACAAACCCGAACATCGGTCGGTGCCGCCCTGTATGCGCCGGTACAGTTTGGGGCGGAAAGAAAGGCAAATGGTCAGCAACATCGCAGGTGGGCGACCCCCACGGCCGGGCGTCGAGCCGGGCGCCCAACTCGGTGCGCTCGAAGTCTACGCCGCGCAGGCGCACGGATATCTCAGCGCGGGCGGCGATCAACTTGCCCGGCTCGCCGGTTTGTTGCGCCCTGCCGTGCTGGAGTCCTGGCTGCGCAGCGTGCGCGGCGGGATCGATCCGATGGACGCGGTCGACGGTCGCGGCTTGCGCGGGGCCGATTTGCAGCGCTATCTCCAGGCCCATCCGATTGCCGCCCTGATGCCGTTGATCGACAAATTGCTCGTACAGGACACGGCCAGAACGGGTTTGATCGTCGTGGTCGCCGATCAGTTCGGCCGGGTGCTCTCGGTGCACGGCGGCGCCGAGCAGGTCGCGGCCGCCGCGGAGATCGGCCTGCGCGCAGGCGACGATCTGAGCGAGCGCCGGATCGGCACGAATGCGGTCGGCCTGGTGGTGCGCACCGGGCGCGCCGCCTGGATCCACGGTCCGGAACATTTCCTGCACCGGATGCACCAGCTCACCGGCGCGGCGGCGCCGGTGCACGATCCGGACGGCAGGCTGGTCGGCGTGCTGATGATCGCGGGCGGCGTCCGCGTGGCCAAACCGGAGATCCTCGCGCTGGTCAAGGCCACCGCCACCGCCGCGGAAATGGACTTGCTGCTCACCGCGATGCGGTCCGGGGAGCGCGGAACGGGTCGCGGCCGCCGCGATCCGGCGCCGCCGCACCCGGCGGGCCGGCTCGCGCTCGACGTGCTCGGCCTCGGGCAGCCGCAATTGAGCGTCGCCGATGATCGGGTGCCCTTGTCGCAGCGGCATGCCGAGATCCTGTTGCTGCTGGCCGAACATCCGGAGGGGCTCGGCGCCGATCATCTCGCGCTGCTGCTCGACGACACCGATCTGGACAACGGCACCATTCGCGCCGCCGTGTCCCGGTTGCGGGCGGTGGTCGGCCCGACCGTTTTCGGCTCCCGTCCCTACCGTCTCTGCGTTCCCGTCGCAACCGATGTGGAGGCGCTGCGCGCCGCGCTCGACTCCGGTGATGTCGATTCGGCATTACGGCTCTATGCCGGGCCGGTGCTGCCCCGTTCGACCGCGCCGGGAATCATCGACATTCGCGACGAACTGCGGGTGCGATTGCGCACCGCGGTGCTGGGATCGGGAGACGCCGCGGCGCTGCGCCGGTGGACCGCTTGCCCGGAGGGGCGTGACGACGCTGCGGCATGGGCGGCCTACCGGGCCACGGTGGATCGTGACTCGCCGCTGTATGCGCAGATCGAGGCCAAGATCCGGGTGCTGGATCGCCGCCTCGGCGCCGATGCAACGCGAATGCAACGTTTCGGCTCATAATCTGCACAGCCATCGGTGTGTGAACGCTTCGCCGTGATCGAACGCGGTCGCGCGCCCAGGTCTGTCCTGGACTTCCGCCGCTGGTAGCCGCATTGGACGTCTGTCCAGAAGTTTTTAGTGCAAATAGTTCCTTTTTATTACAGAAGCGCCTAATGTTCGCACTGCACGGATGACGACCGTGTGACGTAGCTGACATAACCGTGGCGTCCGCTCCACGGCGATGACGTTGGAGGATCGATCGAACGCTAGGCGAGAACGTCGGCGGACGCGACGCTCGCCGCGGCGGTGACCACCCGGTCGCCGGTCTCGCGTAAATCTGCCGAATTCCGCGCGATGCCCTTCGCATCGCTCGCGCTTCTCATCGAATCGCACGTGGTGTTCACGCCATGCGCCCGGACTGGGCAGCCGGGTGTAGCGGCTTGTTCGTGCTGCCCAAAAGCGTTCGGACAGCGGTTCTTTCGCCGAGTAGGAGGCTCTGGTGCACGATACGGAGTTGGGTGGGTACAGCGCGTTGCCGCAGCGTTCCGTCGAGCCGAAGCCGTCCCAGGCCGCACCCGAGCCGTTCGCCCTGGCGCCCGCCCAGCTCGGCGTCTGGTACGCGCAGCTGCTCGAACCGGACGTGCCGATCAACATCGCCCAGTACGTGGACGTGCGCGGCGAGCTGGATACCGCTCTGTTGCAGGAGGTCTCGGGCGAGGCGGCGCGCGAGTACGAGTCGGTGCTGGTGCGGCTCGGCGAATCCGGCGGCGTCCCGCACCAGTACGTCGACTTCGGGCTCTCGGTCGACATTCCGTTGATCGACCTGCGCGACCAGGCCGACCCGGTGGCCGCGGCGCACGACTGGATGCGCGCGGACGCGAGCGCGCCGGTCGACCTGCGCGCCGACCGGCTGTTCGCCGGCGCCGTGCTGCGCGTCGCCGAGCGCCGGTACTTCTGGTACCTGCGGGTCCATCACATCGTGCTGGACGGCTACGGCGCGCTGACCAACACCATGCGGGTGGCCGAGCTGTACACCGCCCGGGTGCTCGGCGCCGAACCCGAGGCCGTGCGGCCCGGGACGCTCGCCTCGCTGACCCAGGCCGAACTCGCCTACCGGGAAAGCCCCCGTTTCGAGTCCGATCGCGCGCACTGGGCGGGGCGGGTGGCCGGGCTGGACGGCGCGACCAACCTCGCCGGTCGCTGCGCGCCGCGCTGCGCGACCAACCGGATCGCCGGGCGAGCGCTCGCCCCCGAGCTGGTCGAGCGGATCGGCTCCCTTGCCGCGAGCGAGGATTCGACGATCGCGGTGGTGTTGCTCGCGGCGTTCGCCGCCTACCTCGGACGGCTGACCGACCGGGACGAGGCGGTGCTGAGCCTGCCGGTGACCGCGCGCACCACCGCGGCGCTGCGGCGCTCGGCGGGCATGCTGTCGAACATCGTGCCGCTGCGGTTGCCCGTCGGCGGGAGCTGGGGCGAATTGCTGCGCGCCACCCGCGTCGAGGTCGCGGGCGCGCTGCGCCACCAGCGCTACCGGCACGAGGACATCCAGCGCGACGCCGAGCACGTCGCCGGTCTCGCGCACCGGGGTTTGTTCGGGCCGCTGGCCAACATCATGCTGTTCCGCACCGATCTCACCCTCGGCGCGACCGTGGGGCGCTACCACGTGCTGTCCACCGGCCCGGTGGAAGACCTCGGCCTCAACGTCTACTACGGCGACCGGGACCGGGTGCATGTCGACTTCGAGGCCAACCCGCATCTCTACACCGCCGACGACACCGCGCGGCAGCACGCCCGGTTCCTCCGCTACCTGGAGCGCCTGGTCGCCACCGAGCCGGATACCGCGCTCGCCGCCGTCGACGTCGCGACCGAGCTGGAACTCGAGGTCAGCACCCGGATCTGGAACGAGACGGGTTTCGACGTGGAAGCGCGACTGCCGGACCGCTCGGCGGGCTCGGCTCCCATGGCGACGCTGGTGTCGATGTTCGAGGCGCAGGCGGCCCGCACGCCGAGCGCGGTGGCGTTGCGGGCCGCCGGTGCGCCGGACCTGACCTACCGTGAACTCGCGGAGCGCAGCCACCGGCTCGCGCGCGCGCTGATCGCGCTGGGTGTGGGACCCGAAACGGTCGTTGCGCTGCACCTGCCGCGCTCGCCGGAACTGGTGATCGCGATGTACGCGGTGCTCGCGGCGGGCGGCGCCTACCTGCCGCTGGACCCGGATCACCCGCCGGAGCGCACCGCGCACATCCTGGCCACGGCCCGTCCGGCCTGCGTGCTGACCGCGGGGGACGCTCATCCGCCCGTACCGACCGGCCTGCCGGTGCTGCGGGTGGACCGGGGCGATGAAGCCGTCGCCGCCGCGCCGGTGTGGGACCGGGAACGCGTCGCTGCCCTGCGACCCGAGCATCCGGCGTATGTGATCTTCACCTCGGGATCGACCGGTCTGCCCAAGGGCGTCGCGATCACCCACCGGGCGATCGTGAACCGGTTGGTGTGGATGCAGCAGACCTATCGACTATCCGCGAAAGACGTTGTACTGCAGAAGACTCCGGCGACGTTCGACGTGTCGGTGTGGGAATTCTTCTGGCCGCTGCAGATCGGCGCGACGCTGGTGCTCGCCCAGCCGGACGGGCACCGCGATCCCGCTTATCTGCGCCGGGTGATCGACGAATTCGGTATCACCACAGCACATTTCGTGCCGTCGATGTTAGCGGCCTTCCTCGCGGACCGGCATGACGCGTACCGTACGTCGCTGCGCACGGTGTTCGCCTCCGGGGAGGCGCTGCCCGCCGCGCTCGCCCAGCGGCTGCGCGCCCTGACCGGCGCGCGCCTGCACAATCTGTATGGTCCCACGGAAGCGGCGGTAGACGTCACCTTCCATGAAGTCACCGACACCGATACCCTCTCGGTGCCGATCGGCGCGCCGGTGTTCAACACCAGGCTCTACGTCCTCGATTCGCGGCTGCGGCCGGTACCGGTCGGGGCGCCGGGTGAGCTGTATCTGTCGGGGGTACAGCTCGCCCGGGGCTACGTCGGGCGACCGGAGCTGACCGCGGCGCGGTTCGTGGCCGACCCGTTCGGCGGCAGGCCCGCGCGGACGGGCGGCCGGATGTATCGCACCGGTGACCTGGTGCGGTGGACTCCCCACGGCGAACTGGAGTACCTCGGACGCACCGACTTCCAGGTGAAGCTGCGCGGCCTGCGCATCGAGCTCGGCGAGATCGAGGCCGTGCTCGGCCGGGTGGACGCGGTGGACCGCGCGGTGGTCGTACTGCGCGACGACGCGGGCGTCGGCGAGCAGCTGGTGGCCTACGTCGTGGAAGCGGAGCCGGGTGCGGTGCGCGTGGACCGGCTGCGCGCCGCGGCGGCCGAGGCGCTGCCCGGATATATGGTGCCCGCCGCCTACGTGGTTCTCGGCACACTGCCGGTGAACGCCTCGGGGAAGCTGGATCGCCGCGCGCTACCCGCTCCGAGCAGGGCTTCGACCGGCTACACCGCGCCCGCCACCGCCGTGGAGCTCGCGGTCGCGCGGGTGTTCGCGGAAGTGCTCGGTAACAAGCTGGTCGGTCGCGACGACGACTTCTTCGCACTCGGCGGAAACAGTCTGGTGGCCACGCAGGTCGCCGCCCGGCTGTCCGCCGACCTGAACTGCCCGCTCGGAGTCCGCGACGTGTTCGCCGCCTGCACGGTGGCCGAACTCGCCGCACTCGTCGAGCGGGCCGGTGGATCCGGCGGCGCGTCCTTGGTCGCGCAGCTGCGGGCACGGCCACGGCCGCCGCTGGTTCCGCTTTCTCCGGCGCAGCAGCGCATCTGGTTCCTCAACCGGTTCGAGCGATCCGGCGCGAGCTACAACATGCCGTTCGTGGTGCGCTTGCGCGGCGCGGTGGACCTCACCGCCCTGCGGCAGGCGCTCGAGGACGTGGTCATCCGGCACGAGGTGCTGCGCACGATCTTCCCCGCGCTGCTGCCCGGCGACAGCGGCGGCCCGGCCGCACGGCAGATCGTGTTGTCGGTGGCGGAGGTGGTGGGCGCGCCGGAGGCGATCGGCGCCGCCGAGCTCGACGGGCGCCTGAGCGCGTTCGCCGCGCGGGGCTTCGACCTGGAACGCGAGATTCCGCTGCGCGCCGCGATCTTCGCGGTGGACGACGGTGGTTACGCCCTCGCGCTGGTCCTGCACCACATCGCCGCCGACGGTCTGTCGCTGCGCGTGCTGGCTCGCGACGTGATGAGCGCGTACGCGGCGCGCCGCGGCGGCCTCGCCCCCGCCTGGGCCCCGCTACCGGTCCAATACGCCGACTACAGCCTCTGGCAGCACGAACTGCTCGGCTCCCCGGACGATCCGTTCGCGGCCACCCAGCTGTCGTTCTGGACCGGGACGTTGACGGGCGCACCCGACCAGCTCGACCTGCCCGCCGACCGCCCCCGCCCGGCGGTCGCCTCCGGCCGGGGCGCGGTGTTCGGCTTCGAGCTACCCGGCGAACTGGTCGCTCGGATGAGCGAACTCGCTCGCGCACAAGGCATCTCGACCTTCATGCTGACGCACGCCGCGCTGGCCGCGCTGCTGTCGCGACTGTCCGGCAGCGGCGACATCGTGATCGGCACCCCGGTCGCCGGTCGGGGCGAGCGCGCCCTCGACGATCTGATCGGCATGTTCGTCAACACCCTGGCACTGCGCACCCGGGTCGACGCCGCCGAGCCGTTCTCCGCTCTGCTGGCACGGGTCGGGGAACAGGACCTCGCCGCCTTCGGGAATGCCGAGCTGCCGTTCGAGCAGGTGGTCGCCGCGCTGGATCCGCCGCGCTCGCAGGCGCGTCACCCGCTGTTCCAAGTCCTGCTCGCCTTCGACAATGCCGAGCCAATCGCCTTCGAACTGCCCGAACTGTCGGTCGCCACCAGTACCCTGGACACCGGAGTGACCAAGCTGGATCTCCAGCTCACGGTCACCGAGAACTCCGCCGGCGCCGGACTCGGGGAAGGTTCGGCACCGGCGGGGGTTCCCGCGGAGTTCGGTTACGCCACCGATCTGTTCGATGAAGCCACCATCGCCGGCTACGCCCGCACGCTGATCCGCTTCCTGTGGGCGGCCACCGCGGATCCCGGGATCGCGGTAGGTGATCTGCCCCTTCTCGACCACGCGGAGCAAGCGCGCGCGCTCGCGGCGGGGCAGGCCGAGGCGGGCGCCCGAGATCCGGCGGCGACCTTGCTCACCGCCTTCGAGGCGCAGGTGCGGCGCACCCCGGACGCGGTCGCGGTACTGGACGATGAACGGCGGCTGACCTACGCGGAGTTCGCGGGCGCGGTCAACCGATTGGCGCGCAGGCTGATCGTCGCGGGCGTCGGCCCGGAGCGGACGGTCGTACTGGGCATGCGGCGTTCGGCCGACCTCGTGGTGGCCGCGTACGCGGTGCTGACCGCGGGCGGCGGGTATGTGCCGGTGGACCCCGACCAGCCCGCGGCCCGGATCGCGCAGGTGATCGCGGAGGCTCGCCCGGTTTGCGTGCTTGCCCGTTCCGGTGACGACCTGGGAGCGGAACTCGCCGATCGGTGCGCGCTCGCGGAGCGCCCGGCGACACCGATCATCACCGCCGACTCCCCGGATCTCGCGGACTACTCCGACGCCCCGGTCACCGACGCGCACCGCCTGGCCCCCCTGCACGCGTCCGGCGTCGCGTACGTCATCTTCACCTCGGGGTCCACCGGCCGTCCCAAAGGCGTCGCGGTGCAACATGACTCGGCGGTCGACCAGATCAGGTGGATCACGGGTGAATACCGGATCGATGCCGACGACGTGGTGCTGTTCAAGACCCCGGCCACCTTCGACGTCTCGGTGTGGGAGCTCTTCGCCCCGCTCACCTGTGGCGCGCGGATGGTCGTCGCCGCCCACGACGGGCACCGCGACCCCCGGTACCTCGCCGCGACCATCGCCGCGCACCGGGTCACGATGACCTCGTTCGTTCCGTCCATGCTCACGGTGTTCGCCGCCGCCGCGGCGCCGGAGGCGATCGCGTCCCTGCGCACCGTGCTGGTCGCGGGCGAGGCGATGACCGGTGAGGCCGCCGCCGCGTTCGCGGCGGTGAGCCCCGCGCGGCTGCACAACCTCTACGGGCCCACCGAATTCACCGTGCACGCCACGCACGCCCCCGTCGACCCGGCCGCGAGCGGTCCCGCGCCGATCGGGCGTCCGGTGCCGGGCAGCCGGGCCATGGTCCTCGACGCGCGGCTGCGACCGGTTCCGGACGCAGTGGTCGGCGAGCTGTACCTGTCCGGCGCGCAGCTGGCGCGCGGCTATCACGGCCGCGCCGATCTGAGCGCGGAGCGTTTCGTCGCCGACCCGTACGGGCCGGCGGGCAGCCGGATGTACCGGACCGGCGATCTGGTGCGTCGCCGCCGCGACGGCGCGCTGGAGTATCTGGGCCGCGACGACTTCCAGGTGAAGCTGCGCGGCCAGCGGATCGAACTCGGCGAGATCGAGGCCGCCCTGCTCGCCATGGACGACGTGCGCGCCGCGGCGGTGCGGGTCGTCGCGCAGCCGTCCGGCGAGACGCTGGCCGCCTACGTGGTCGGCGCCGTCGCGCCCGAACGGCTCGCCGCGGAGTTGACGCAACGGCTGCGCCGGGTGCTGCCCTCGTACATGGTGCCCACCGCGTACGTCCCGCTGGAGGCCATGCCACTGACCGCCTCCGGCAAGCTCGATCGCCGGGCGCTGCCGGATCCCACGCCGGTCACCGAGACCTTCCGCGCGCCCGGCACGCCGCAGGAGCGGACCGTCGCCGCGGTGTTCGGGCAGGTGCTGAGCGTCGATCCGGTCGGCGCGGACGACGACTTCTTCGCACTGGGCGGGAATTCGCTGGTCGCAACGCAGATCGCGGCCCGCCTCGCGGACGCGCTGGACACCGAGGTTCCGGTGCGGGCGCTGTTCGAGTATCCGACCGTCGCGGCGCTGGCCGCGCACCTGTCCGGCGGCCGCCGGGCGCGTAACCGGGGGCAGCTGGTCGCCGGGCCGCGCCCCACGCTGGTCCCACTGTCCTACGCGCAGCAGCGCATGTGGTTCCTGAACCAGTTCGACGCGGCGTCGGTGGCCGACAATCTGGTCGCCGCCATCCGGCTGCGCGGCGAGCTCGAGCAGACGGCGCTGGCCGAAGCGGTCGCCGACGTGCTCGCCAGGCACGAGTCGCTGCGCACCATTTTCCCCGCGGCGGAGGGTGTCCCGTATCAACTGGTGCTGCCGGTCGGCGAGGCGCGGGTCGAGCTGGTCGTGGAAACGATCGGCGCGCAGGCACTGATGCGGCGGGTTCGCGAAGTGGTGGTCACGCCCTTCCGGGTGGATCGCGAGCCGCCGGTGCGCCTGGTACTGCTGCGCCTCGGCCACAACGAACACGTGCTCGTCGTCGCGCTGCACCACATCGGCTCCGACGGCTGGTCGCTCGCGCCGCTCACCCGTGATCTCATGCGCGCCTACCATGCGCGCCGCGCGGGCGTCGCACCCGACTGGACGCCACTGCCCGTCCATTACGCCGACTACGCGCTGTGGCAGCGGGCGAGCCTCGGCTCCGAGGACGACCCGGATTCGGTACTGGCCGAACAGATCCGGTTCTGGCGGGGGGAACTGGCCGGTCTGCCGGACGTGTCGGCGCTGCCGACCGATCGACCGCGCCCGGCCGCCGCGTCGGGTCGCGGCGCGCGCCACGCCTTCACCATCGATGCCGCGACCCTGCGCCGGTTGCGCGAGATCGCGGACGGGGCGAACGCCTCGCTGTTCATGGTGCTGCACGCCGCGTTCGCCACGCTGCTGGCCACACTGTCCGGGCAGCGGGACATCGTGATCGGCACCCCGGTGGCCGGTCGCGGCGACCGCGCGCTCGACGACCTGGTCGGCATGTTCGTCAACACGGTCGTGCTGCGCGCCGACGTCCGGGCCGATCTGACGTTCACCGACTTGGTCGCGGCGGTGCGCGATCGCGACCTGGCCGCCTTCGCCCACGCCGACGCGCCGTTCGAGCGCTTGGTCGAGGTGCTCGCGCCGGAGCGGTCGGCGGCCAGGCATCCGCTGTTCCAGGTGATGCTCGACTTGCAGAACACCGCGCGGACCGAACTCGAGCTGCCCGGCCTCACCGCGACCGGACTCGATATCGACACGGGCACGGCCAAATTCGATCTGCACCTGTCCGTGGCGGAAGCGGCGGACGGTTCCGGGCTCGCCGCGGTATTCGAATACGCGACCGATCTGTTCGACCCCGCCACCGTCGAGGCGTTCGCGTCGCGCTTGCACCGCGTGCTCGACGCGGTGGTCGCCGATCCGCGGGTGTGCC
Source organism: Nocardia sp. NPDC005745 (assembly GCF_040630775.1). NCBI lineage: Bacteria > Bacillati > Actinomycetota > Actinomycetes > Mycobacteriales > Nocardiaceae > Nocardia > Nocardia sp. NPDC005745. The sequence goes on along the minus strand of NZ_JBEXYF010000012.1, from coordinate 151,368 downwards.
TCGGCACGATCGATGTGCTGAATCCCGGCGAACGCGCCCTCGTCCTGGACGCGTGGAACGCCACCGGGCACCCGGTGGACCGGGCCGCGACGCTGGTGTCGCTGTTCGAGGCGCAGGCGGCCCGGACGCCAGAGGCGATCGCGCTGAGGTTCGAGGGCGAATCGCTCAGCTACGCCGAGTTCGCGCGCCGGGTGCACCGGATGGCCAGGCTGCTGGTGTCGGTCGGCGTGCGTCCGGAGAAGCCCGTAGCGGTGGGCATGCGTCGGTCGGCCGATCTCGTGGTGGCGCTGTACGCGGTGCTCGCGGCGGGAGGAGCCTATGTCCCGATCGATCCGGAGCATCCGGCCGAGCGGGTCGCCGACGTCTTGCGGACGGTGCGTCCGGTCTGCGTGCTGACCCGCTCCGAGGACGGGCTCGAGCTGCCCGATCCGGCCACCGGCGGTGGGCTGTGGGCTGTGCTGGATGTCGACTTGTTCGACACCGAGGACTACGCCGGGGAACCGTTGACCGATGCGGACCTGCTCGGGACGGTCACCACGTCGAATACGGCGTATGTGATTTTCACGTCGGGTTCGACGGGTCGTCCGAAGGGCGTCGCTGTCTCGCACGCCGCGATCGTCAACCGCCTGGTGTGGATGCAGACGGCCTACCGGCTGATCGGCGCTGATGTGGTGTTGCAGAAGACGCCGGCGACGTTCGATGTGTCGGTGTGGGAGTTCTTCTGGCCGTTGCAGGTCGGTGCGCGTTTGGTGGTGGCGAAGCCGGATGGGCATCGTGATCCGGCCTACCTGGCGGAGGTCATCAGCGCCGAGAAGGTGACCGTCACCCACTTCGTGCCGTCGATGTTGGCGGTGTTCGTGGCGGATGCTGCTGCCGCACGGTGTGATTCGTTGCGGTTGGTGTTCGCTTCGGGTGAGGCGTTGCCGCCGAAGCCTGCGCATCGTTTGCGTGAGTTGACCGGTGCGGCGTTGCACAATCTGTACGGTCCGACCGAGGCGGCGGTCGACGTCACTTTCCATGAGGTCGTGGATGCTGATACCGAGTCGGTGCCGATCGGTGCTCCGGTGTTCAACACGCAGGTGTTCGTGTTGGATGCGCGCCTGCGTCCGGTGCCGGTGGGTGTGGCGGGTGAGTTGTATCTCGCGGGTGTGCAGCTCGCGCGGGGTTATGTGGCGCGTCCGGATCTGACGAGTGACCGGTTCGTGGCCAACCCGTATGGGGAGCCTGGTGGGCGGATGTATCGCACGGGTGACTTGGTGGCGTGGACCGAGCACGGTGAATTGGAGTATTTGGGCCGTACGGATTTCCAGGTGAAGTTGCGTGGTCTGCGTATCGAGCTGGGTGAGATCGAGCAGGCGCTGACCGGCCTGGAGGAGGTCGCCCAAGCGGTCGTGGTCGTGCGCGATGACGCCGGAACCGGTGAGCGCCTCGTCGCCTACCTGATCGAAGCGCCCGGCGCGCGAGTCGACCTCGGCGCGGTCGAAGCGACGCTCACCCGGCGGTTACCGGCGTACATGATGCCCTCGGCATACGTCGTGTTGACCGAGTTCCCGGTCAACGCCTCCGGCAAGCTGGACCGCCGCGCGCTGCCCGCGCCAGCGGTCGAGTCCGCGCGATTCCGTGCGCCCGCGACACCGGTACAGAAACTCGTCGCCGCCACGGTCGGTGAGCTGCTCGGCGTCGACCGGATAGGGCTGGACGACGATTTCTTCGCCCTCGGCGGCAACTCGCTCACCGCCGCCCGGCTGGTGGCCCGGCTCGGCGCTGCGCTCGACACCCGACTGCCGGTGCGGGCGCTGTTCGACGCGCCGACGGTCGCCGCGTTGGCCGCGCGGGCCGAATCGCACCGCGGCGATGGCGGTCGGGCACCGCTGCGCCCGCTCCCGCGGCCGGACCGGATTCCGCTGTCCCCGGCCCAGCAGCGCATCTGGTTCGTCAACCGCTTCCACGCCGACGGGCAAGCAGGCGCGATCGACAACATCCCGGTCGCGCTGCGGCTCTCGGGTGATCTCGACCCCGCGGCGATGACCACGGCCTTGGCCGATCTGGTGGCCCGGCACGAGACCTTGCGCACCGTCTACCCGGACGGCCCCGATGGGCCCGAGCAACGGGTCCTGCCCTCCACCGCGCCTGACGTCCCGGTAGTGCGGGTGACCGAAACGGCACTGCCGGAGAGGCTTCGGCAGCTGGCCGCCGCGCCGTTCGATCTGGTGACCGAGACACCCCTGCGCGCAGTGGTGTTCGTGATCGACGACGCGGCGCAGGAGTATGTGCTCGCCCTGGTGCTGCACCACATCGCCGCGGACGGATTCTCCCTCGGACCGCTGGCCGAGGATCTGATGACCGCCTATCTGGCGCGCCGCGCCGCCGCCGCGCCCACATGGGACGCCCTGCCGGTGCAGTACGCCGACTACACGCTCTGGCAGGCCGATTCCGCCGACGCCGAGCGGCAGCTCGACTACTGGCGCAGCGCCTTGGACGGCCTGCCGGAACAGCTCGAGTTGCCCACCGACCGTCCGCGCCCGCCGGTCTCGTCGCACCGCGGCGCGACACACCGCCTGCGCATCGACTCCGATCTGCACAGCGAACTGGGCGAGCTGGCGCGCAAGCGGGAGACCACGCTGTTCAGCACGGTGCACGCGGCGCTGGCGGTGCTGCTGGCCCGCCTGTCCGGCGGCTCGGACATCGCGATCGGCACCCCGGTCGCCGGACGCGGCGACGCGGCGCTGGACCGGCTCGTCGGCATGTTCGTCAACACGCTGGTGCTGCGGACCGCCGTCGACTCCAGAGCCCGCTTCGAGACCGTGCTGGACAAGGTGCGCGACCAGGACATCGACGCGCTCTCGCACGCCGACGTGCCGTTCGAACGTCTCGTCGAAGCGCTCGCGCCCACCCGCTCGCGCAACCGTCATCCGCTGTTCCAGGTGGCGCTGAGCTTCCAGAACTTCACCCTGCCCGAGTTCGAGCTGCCGGGCCTGCGGGTGAGCGCGCAGGAGTTCGACGCGCCGGTCGCCGAATTCGACCTCCAGTTCACCGTGCTGGAGTCCAACGACCGGGACGGCCGCGCCGACGGCATGCAGGTCGAGATCCGCTACGCCACGGACCTTTTCGACGCATCGGCGATCGCCGTGCTCGGCAGGCGGTTCACCCAGGTGCTCGCCGCCATCGCCGCCGATCCCACGGTGGTCGTCGGTGACATCCAGTTGCTCAGCGCCGAGGAACAGCACCGCGCGCTGTACGAATGGCCGGTCGGCGGGGACGACGTCGCCGATGTGGCAGGCAACCTGGCCGAGCGTTTCGCGCGGGCCGCCGCGCTGGACCCGGACGCCGTCGCGGTGCGTGACGGTGCGCGGTCGCTGTCCTACGCCGAACTCGACGAGTGGTCCAATCGGTTGGCGCGGCGGCTGGCGGCCGCGGGTGTCGGGCCGGAAACGCTGGTGGCCGTCGCGCTGCCCCGCTCGGCGGAACTGGTGGTCGCCCTCCTCGCCGTGCTCAAGGCGGGCGGCGGGTACCTGCCGATCGACCCGGCCTACCCGGACGACCGGATCGAATACGTCCTCGACGACGCCCGCCCGATCTGCGCGATCGCCGGAGCCGCCACCGAGTTGCCGCGCGGCTGGTTCGGCGGACCGGTGATCGACGTCGACGCGCCGAACCTCACGGAGTTCAGCGGCGCGCCGGTCACCGACGCGGACCGGCGCGCCCCGCTGCATCGCGCACACGCGGCCTACGTCATCTACACTTCCGGCTCCACCGGCAGGCCCAAAGGTGTTGTGGTGCCGCATCGCAACGTGTTGCGGCTGCTGGACAACACGCGGCGGCGCTTCGGTTTCGGGCCGGCGGACGTGTGGACCTTGTTCCACTCCTACGCCTTCGACTTCTCCGTGTGGGAACTGTGGGGCTCGCTGTCGACCGGCGCCACGGTGGTGGTGGTCGACTACTACACCTCACGCTCGCCGCAGCAGTTCCGCGATCTGCTGATCGCCGAGCGGGTCACCGTGCTCAACCAGACGCCGTCGGCGTTCTACCAGCTCGTCGCCGCCGACGCGGCCGGACCGGAAGCCGAATTCGCCCTGCGCACCGTGATCTTCGGCGGTGAAGCGCTGGAGCCGCAGCGGCTGGCCGGTTGGTTCGCCCGCTATCCGGACGCGCCCCGCCTGGTGAACATGTACGGCATCACCGAGACCACGGTGCACGTGTCCTATCGCGAGATCGACCGGCACACCGGGTCGTCGAGCGTGATCGGTACGGCGCTGCCCGGACTGACCGTTCGCCTGCTCGACGACCGGTTGCGGCCCGTGCCGGTGGGTGTGCCGGGGGAGATCTACGTGTCCGGCGGCCAGTTGGCGCGCGGCTACCTGCACCGTCCCGCCCTGACCGCCGCCCGCTTCGTCGCGGACCCGTACGCGGGCGACGGCTCGCTCACCTACCGCTCCGGCGATCTGGCCCGCTGGACCTCCGAAGGTGAGCTGGAGTACCTCGGGCGCGCCGACCAGCAGGTGAATCTGCGCGGCTTCCGTATCGAGCTGGGCGAGATCGAGGCCGCGCTGCTCGACGCGTGCGACGCGGTGCGGGAGGTGGCCGTGGTGGTGCGCACCGACCTGGTGGACGAACCGCGCATCGTGGCGTACGTGGTGGCCGTGGACGACTCGGACGACTCCATCGATGCCGCCGCGCTGCGGCAAGCCGTGGCCTACCGCCTGCCCGAGCACATGGTGCCCGCCGCGATCGTGCCGGTGCGACGAATCCCGTTGACCGTCAACGGGAAGCTCGACCGCGCGGCCCTGCCCGCGCCGCGGTTCGAGTCGACCGTCTACCGGCCGCCGTCCACACCGAGCGAACGCGTCGTGGCGGAGGTGTTCGCCGAAGTGCTCGGCTCGGCACGCCCCGTGGGCGCCGACGACGACTTCTTCGCGCTCGGCGGCAGCTCCCTGCTGGCCGCCAAGGCGGTCAGCCGAATCGGCGCGGCGCTGGGCCGGACGGTCGGGGTCCGGGCGCTGTTCGAAGCTCCCCGGGTCGCGGACCTGGCCGCCGTGGCGAGCACGGTGGCCATGGGCGGCACCCGGCCCGCGCTGCGGGCGGCGCCGCGTCCGGAGCGGATGCCGTTGTCGCCCGCGCAGCAGCGGATGTGGTTCCTGAACCGGTTCGACCCGTCCTCCACCGCCTACAACATTCCGGTGGCCCTGCGGCTGGCCGGGCGGCTGGACGTGGCCGCGTTGCAGGCCGCGCTCGGTGACGTGGTCGCCCGGCACGAGGCGCTGCGCACCCGTTATCCGCAGGTCGACGGCGAACCGGTGCAGTTCATCGCCGACGCCGCCGACGCCACCCCGGAGCTGCGGCCGATCGACATCGCGGAAGACGAGGTGCCGCGGCGCATTCGGGAGCTGGCCGAGACGACCTTCGACGTCACCGCCGAGGTCCCGCTGCGGCTGCGGCTGCTGCGGGTGGTCAGGGCGGGTGCGCGTCCCGCGGACGGGCACGGTGAATTCGTGCTGGCCGGAGTGCTGCACCACATCGCCGCCGACGGCTCGTCCATCGCGCCGTTCGTGCGGGACCTGATGCTCGCCTATATCGCGCGCCGCGACGGCACGGCGCCGGAGTGGACGCCGCTCGCCGTGCAGTACGCCGATTACGCCCTGTGGCAACGCGCCCTGCTCGGCGCCGAGGACGACCCCGATTCAATGGCGGCCCGCGAGATCGCGTTCTGGAGCGAGACCCTCGCCGGGCTGCCCGACCAGCTGGCGCTGCCCACCGACCGCCCCCGTCCGGCGAAACAGACCCTGCGCGGGGACAAGGTGCCGCTGACGATCGGCGCGCGGCTGCACGCGGATCTCGTCGCGCTCGGCAGGCGGCACGGCGCGACGCTGTTCATGGTGGTGCACACCGCGTTCGCGGTGCTGCTCGCGCGCTGGTCCGGCGCCGGTGACATCGCCATCGGTACGCCGGTGGCCGGGCGCGGCGCGGCCGAACTCGACGACGTCATCGGGATGTTCGTCAACACCCTCGTGCTGCGCGTCGGCGTCGACGGCGGCGAGCCGTTCGCCGGACTCCTGGCGCGGGCGCGGGCCGCCGACCTCGCGGCGCTCGAGCACGCCACCGTGCCGTTCGAGCGCCTGGTGGAAGTGCTCAACCCGGTGCGCTCGACCGCCAGGCACCCGCTGTTCCAGGTCGGCTACTCGTTCCAGAACCACGAGCGTGGACAGCTGCGGCTGCCCGGCCTCGAGGTCGACGAACTCGACTTCGACAACGGCGTGGCGCAATTCGACCTGCACCTGTTCGCCGTGGACGCCTACGACGCCGACGGCGCGCCCGACGGCATCGAGCTGGCCCTGCGTTACGCGACCGATCTGTTCGAGCGGCCCACCGCTTTCCGGTTCGCCGCACAGCTGCGCAGGGTGCTGGAAACGGTCGCGGTCCGCCCGGACCTACCCGTCGGCGACATCGATCTGCTCGGGACCGACCGGTCGCTGGTGCTGGCCGAATGGAACCGGACCCGGCAGCCGGTCCCGCGTGCCACGCCGGCGGATCTGATCGCCGCGCAGATCGCGCGCACCCCCGGGGCGGTCGCGCTGGTGGACGCGACGACCGGAGCCGAGCTGCGCTACGCCGAGTTCGGCGAACAGGTGAATCGATTGGCGCGCAAGCTCATCGCGCACGGTGTCGGCCCGGAGTCGACGGTCGTGCTGGCGATGCGCCGTTCGCCGGAACTGGTCGTCGCCATGTACGCCGTGGTGTGCGCCGGGGGCGCGTACGTGCCCATCGATCCGGACCATCCCGCCGAGCGAATCGCCCACATCATGTCCACCGCCGCGCCCGCCGTGCTCTTGACCACCTCGCGCGACGGCTTACCGGCCGGAACGAACCGCACGGCAATGGAAGTCGACCGACTCGACCTCGCCGAATTCGCCGCGACCCCGATCACGGACGCGGAGCGGGTGCGGGCACTGCGTCCGGAGCATCCGGCCTATGTCATCTTCACCTCCGGCTCGACGGGCCTGCCCAAGGGGGTGACGATCCCGCACGCCGCGATCGTGAATCAACTGGCCTGGATGACCGGGGAATTCGGTCTCGGGGCGAACGATCGCGTGCTGCTGAAGACGCCCGCGACCTTCGACCTGTCCGTGTGGGAGTTCTGGTCTCCGCTGGTGACCGGAGGACGCCTGATCATCACCGCACCCGGCGCGGAACGCGATCCGGACCAGCTGCGCGCGCTGCTGCGCCGCCACGGCGTGACCGTGCTGTACGCCGTTCCCGCCTTGATCGGCATGCTGCTGGCGGTGGAGCCGGGAGCCGCGCTGCCGGAAACCCTGCGCCGCGTGCTCGCCATCGGCGAGGCGCTGCCGCCCGCCACGGCCGCGGACTTCCTGCGCCGCCACCCCGCCGGGACCGCGCTGGACAACCTCTACGGTCCCACCGAGGCGGCGGTGTCGATCACCGCGTTCCCGGTGCGCACACCGCCGGAGCACACCGTCCCGATCGGGTCGCCCGTCTGGAACAGCCGGGTCTACGTGCTGGACGCGCGATTGCGGCCCGCGCCGATCGGCGTGCCGGGGGAGTTGTATCTCGCCGGCGCGCAGCTGGCGCGGGGCTACCAGCGGCGTCCGGCGCTGACCGCGGACCGCTTCGTGGCCGATCCGTTCGCGGTGGAACTCGGCGCCGCGGCGGGCGAGCGGATGTACCGCACCGGCGACATCGTGCGCAGGCGTCCCGACGGCACGCTGGAATACCTGGAGCGCGCCGACTTCCAGGTGCAGATCGGCGGCTTCCGCATCGAACTCGGCGAGGTGGAGGCCGCTCTGCGGCGACAGCCCGGGGTGAGCGCGGCGGTCGCGGTGGCGCGGGCCGACGAACGCGCCGGTACGCGGCTGATCGCGTATGCCGTTGTGCCCGAAGCGGATCCGGAGTCGTATGCCGACTCGGGCGTTTCGCTGCGTACGGGCGTGGCCGCGCAGCTGCCGGGGTACATGGTGCCCGCCGCCGTCGTCGTGCTGGCGGCGCTGCCGCTCACCGCCAACGGCAAGATCGATCGCACCGCGCTGCCCGAACCGGTGTTCGCCGAGGCGGCTTCCCGCGCACCGGCCGGTGCGCTGGAGCGGCTGGTCGCGGATGCGTTCGCCGAGGTCATCGGCGTGCAGACGGTGAGCGTGGACGACGACTTCTTCGCCAGGGGCGGCAACTCCCTGATGGCCACCCGGCTCGCGGCCCGGCTCGGCGCGGCGCTGGGCGGCCACGTCCCGGTGGCCGCGGTGTTCGACGCGCCGACGCCCGCCGCGCTCGCCGAGCGTCTCGCGCACAGCGAGCGCGGCGCGGCCCGGCCCGCGCTGGTCCGCCGCGCGGATACCGGGCCGGTGCCGCTCGCGCCCGCGCAGCAACGTATGTGGGTGCTCGACCGGCTCACGCCGGACTCCTCGGCCTATCACATCCCCGCGGCGCTGCGGTTGCGCGGCGAGCTGGACGTTGCGGCGCTGTCGGCGGCCGTCGGCGATGTGCTCGACCGGCACGAGACGCTGCGCACCAGGTACCCCGATTCCGAAGCGGGACCGGTCCAAGAGGTCGTGGCCGCGTCGCCGGTCGACCTGACGCCGATCCCGGTGACGCAAGCGGAACTGAATACGCGCATCGCGGAATTCGTCTCCCTCGGATTCGATCTCGCCGCCGCGCCGCCCGTGCGCGCCGCCCTGTTCGCCACTGCCGCCGACGAACACCTTCTGGTCGTCGTGCTGCACCACATCGGCGCGGACGGGTATTCGATCGCGCCGTTGACCGCCGACCTGGTGCGCGCCTACCTGGCCAGATCCGCCGGTCACGCGCCGGAGTGGGCCCCACCGGCCATCCGATACCGCGACTACAGCGCCTGGCAGCACGAGTTGCTCGGCGATCCCGCGGATCCGGACAGCCTTTTGGCCCGCCAACTCGCCTTCTGGCGAACCGAATTGGCCGCGGCGCCGGAATCGCTGTCCCTGCCCACCGACCGCCCGCGCCCGGCGCGCCGGGACATGCGGGGCGCTACCGTCGTCCGCGAGATCGACGCCGAGCGCACCGCCCGGCTGGAACGACTGGCCCGCGAACACGGCGGCACGCTGTTCACCCTGGTGCACAGCGCGCTCGCGGTGCTGCTGGCGAAGCTGTCCGGCGCGGGGGACGTCACGGTGGGCGTCCCGGTCGCCGGGCGCGGCGTCCGCGAACTGGACGAGCTGGTCGGCATGTTCGTCAACACCGTGGCGCTGCGCACCGAGGTCGACCCGCGCACGAGCTTCGGCGAACTGCTGCGGCAGGCCACCCGGCGCGATCTGGCGGCGCTCTCGCACGCGGACGTCCCGTTCGATCAGGTGGTCGATGCGCTGGGCGTCACCCGTTCCGGCTCGCACGCGCCGCTGTGCCAAGTGCTGCTCACCTTCCAGAACATGCCGCAGGCCGCCGTGGAGCTGCCCGGACTCGCGGTCGAGGCGGTCGATCTCGCATCGACGGAGGCGAAATTCGATCTACAGGTCACCGTGCTGGAGCGGTCCGGCGCCGGTCTGGAGCTGCGCGTCGGATACGCGACGGACATCTTCGACGAGCCGACCGCGCGGGCGTTCGGCGACCGGTTGCTGCGCGTGCTGGAGACGGTGGCCGCGGATCCGGCGGTGACCGTTCGCGCGATAGACATCCGGTCCGCGCGCGAACGGCGGCCGAGGCCGACCGCGACGGATCTGCCCGCTCTGATCGCTCGGGCAGCGCGGGCCGCGCCCGGCGCGCCAGCGTTCGAGCACGGCGATCGGTGGGTCCGCTTCGGCGAACTCGACGCGAAGCTCGCGACCGTCGCCAGGGCCATGGGCGCGGCGGCCAAACCCGAAGCCCTCATCCATGTCTCGCTCGCCGGGCTGGTGCCCGGCCTGCTCGCCGAACTCGGTGGCAGTGGTCTGTCGGCCTTGCTGCGCACCCTGGCCGCCACCGCCGAGGCGCTGCTCGCCGACTCGGCGCGGGCTCTCGATTCGGAAGGAAACCGCTGATGACCCACGCAGACGCCGTCCGCCGCGCCTACGGCATCGACGACCTGCCCGGCCTCATCGCGACCGTCGCCGGACGGGAGCCGCACCGGGTGGCGCTGCGCCACGGCGAGGTCACCGTCACCTACGCGGCGCTGGCCGCGGAACTCGCGGCGCTGTCGGAGATCATGAGCGCGGACTCACTGGTCCCCGTCGTGGTCTCCGGCCTGCTGCCAGCCCTGCTGGAGTCCGGTGACGGCGCGCTCGGCGCGGTGCTGGACGCACTGCTCGAGGACGCGCTCGCCGCCGTGCCCGATGCCACGACCACCGCCGCCGCACCGGTCGAGACGCTGGTGAGCCTGTTCGAGGAGCAGGCACGCCGCACCCCGGACGCGATCGCGCTCGACTACGCGGGCGTCACCCTGACCTACGCCGAATTCGACGGCCGGGTCAACGCGCTGGCCCAGCACTTGACCGGACGCGGCGTCCGGCCGGACACGCTGGTGGGCTTGGCGGTCCGGCGCTCGATCGACCTCATGGTGGGCATGTACGCGATCCTGAAGGCGGGCGGTGCGTACGTGCCGATCGACCCGGATCATCCGGCCGACCGCATCGCCTACGTGCTCGCGGTCGCCGATCCGGTGCTCGTGCTGACCACTACCCACGACGAACCCGACTTCGGGCGTCCGGTCGAGGCGCTGCGGATCGATGAGTTCGCGGGCCCGCCCGCACCGGAGGCCCCCGCGGTCACCCGGTCGGCCGACGACACCGCCTACGTGATCTTCACCTCCGGCTCGACCGGCAGGCCGAAGGGCGTCGCCGTGTCACATCGCTCGATCGTGGCGAATCTGCGCTGGCGGCAGCGGATGTACCGGCTGCGCGCCGACGACGTGGTGTTGCAGAAGACGCCGTTCACCTTCGACGTGTCGGTGTGGGAGTTCTTCTGGCCGTTGCAGGTCGGCGCCCGGCTGGTCGTGGCGGAGCCGGACGGCCATCGCGACCCGGCCTACTTGGCGCGCGTGATCGGCGAGCGCGCCGTCACGGTGGCGCATTTCGTGCCGTCCATGCTCGCGGTCTTCGTCGCCGAGCGGCGCGCGGCCACGGTGGACTCGCTGCGGCTGGTCTTCGCCTCGGGCGAGGCGCTCCCGGCCGCCACCGCCGCGGCGTTCCGCGACATCTGCGGCGCGACCCTGCACAACCTGTACGGGCCCACCGAAGCCGCCGTCGACGTGACCGCGCACGAGGTGACCGGCGCGGACGTGGCCGGGGTGCCGATCGGCGTCGCGGCCGACGACACGGAGTTACTGGTGCTCGACGACAGCTTGCGCCCGGTGGCCCGCGGTGTCGTCGGCGAGCTGTACCTGGCGGGCGTGCAACTGGCCCGCGGCTATGTGGCCCGCCCCGGCCTGACCGCCGAGCGATTCGTCGCCAACCCGGAGGGCCCGGCGGGGGAGCGGATGTACCGCACCGGCGACCTGGTGCGCTGGGCGTCCGGCGCGGAGGGCGGCCCGGACGAACTGGAATACCTGGGCCGAAGCGACTTCCAGGTGAAGCTGCGCGGCCTGCGGATCGAACTCGGCGAGGTCGAGGCGGCGCTGTCGCGTCATCCGGCGGTGGCCCAGGCGGCGGTGACGCTGCACCGGCAGGCCAGCGGTGATCATCTGGTCGGTTATGTCGTCGGTGACCCCATCGACGCCACCGATGTGCTCGAGCACGTCCGGCGCGAGCTGCCCGAGTACATGGTGCCCACCCTGCTCGTCCCGCTGGACGCGATGCCGCTGAACGCCAACGGGAAGCTGGACCGCCGGGCGTTGCCGGAGCCGGAATTCGGTTCCGGCGCACCGGCCTATCGGGCACCGGAGACCGAGGCGCAGGTGGCGGTGGCCGCGGTCTTCGCCGAGCTGCTCGGCCTGCCACGGATGGGCGCCGACGACGATTTCTTCGCGCTCGGCGGCAATTCGCTGCTCGCCACCCGCGCCATCGCCCGGATCGCCGCGGCCCTCGGCGCGACCATCGACGTGCGTGACTTCTTCGACCGCCCGACCGTGGCCGCGGTGGCCGCGGTGTCGCGTCCCGGCCCGGCGCGCCCGCCGCTGGTGGCGGGACCGCGCCCGGAGCACGTTCCGCTCTCGCCCGCGCAGCGGCGCATGTGGTTCCTCAACCGGTTCGACGCCGACATCGAGCAGGCCCGCGACCTGGGCGCCGCCGCCGTGGACAACATCCCGGTCGCGTTGCGCCTGCGCGGCCCACTGGAGGTCTCCGCGCTGTCGGCGGCGATCACCGATCTGGTGGCCAGGCACGAAGTGCTGCGCACCGTGTATCCGCAGACCGCCGACGGGCCCGCGCAATCGGTGCGGCGGGTGCACGCGGTGTTCGACCTGACGCCCGCCGACGTGCCGGAGGACCGGCTGGTCGCGGTGATCCGGCGGGCGGCGGGGCAGGGCTTCGACGTCGCCGAGGAGATCCCGGTACGAGTGCGCCTGCTGCGCTGCGGGCCCGAGGACCACACGCTGGTGCTCGTCGTCCACCACATCGCGGCGGACGGTTTCTCGCTCGGTCCGCTGATGCGCGACCTGACCACCGCCTATGCCGCGCGGCGCGAGGGCCGGGCGCCGGAGTGGGCTCCGCTGTCGGTGCAGTACGCCGATTACGCGCTCTGGCAGCAGCGGGTGCTCGGCGCGGAGACCGACGCGGACTCCGTGGCCGCGCGCCAGCTCGCCTTCTGGCGCGCCGAATTGGCCGGTCTCCCCGCGCAATTGGAGCTGCCCGCGGATCGGCCGCGCCCGCCCGCGGCCTCCTATCAGGGCGCGACCTACGAGTTCGCCCTCGACGCCGCCCTGCGCGCCGAGGTCGAGGCGGTCGCGGCGCGCGTTCGCACCACGCCGTTCATGGTGCTGCACGCCGCGCTGGCGGCCCTGCTGGCCCGGCTGTCGGGCACCGCCGACATCGCGATCGGCACGCCGGTCGCGGGCCGGGGCGAGGCCGCGCTGGACGATCTGGTCGGCATGTTCGTCAACACGCTCGTGCTGCGCACCGAAGTGGACGGCGCGCGCAGCTTCGCCGAGTTCCTCGCGTATGCCGCCGACCGCGACCTGCGCGCCTTCGCACACGCCGACATCCCGTTCGAGCAATTGGTGGAAGCGCTGAATCCGGCGCGGTCGGCCGCGCGCCACCCGCTGTTCCAGGTCGCGTTGTTCATGCAGAACATCGGGCCGATCGCGCCGGCCATGCCCGGTCTGGACGTCGAGCCGGTCGACTTCGATCCCGGTTTCGCGAAGTTCGATTTGCAGCTCACGGTCTCCGACGCCGCCGACGGATATCGCGCCGAATTCACTTATGCCACCGACTTGTTCGACGCGACGACCGTACGGGAGTTCGCGGCGAAGTTCGTCCGGCTGCTGCGTGCGGCGGTGGACGCCCCGGACGCCCCGGTCGGCGATCTCCCGCTGCTCGACGCGGGCGAACTGGACTACGTCACCGCGAGCTGGAACGCCAGCGGGCACAAAGTGCCGGACCGTTTCCTGCACGAGGGCTTCGACGCGCAGGTACGCCGCACGCCGGACGCCGTCGCGCTGGTCGCCGGTACCGAGCGGTTGAGCTACACCGAGCTGTCGGACCGGGCCGACCGGCTGGCCAGGATGCTCATCGGGATCGGCGTCGGCCCGGAGGCGCTGGTCGTGCTGGCCCTGCCGCGCTCGATCGAGCTGGTCGTGGCCATGTACGCGGTGGCGCGGGCGGGCGGTGCGTACGTCCCGGTGGATCCGGCGCATCCGGCCGAACGCGTCGGTCACATCCTCGACACCGCGCGCCCGCACGCGATCCTGACCAGCCGGGCGGCCGGATTCGATGCGGAGACCGCTTCCGCGCCGGTGTATCACCTGGACGAACTCGATCTCTCCGCCTACCCCTCCGGCAAGATCGGCGACCGTGAACGCCATGGCGTGCTGCACCCACAGCACCCGGCCTACGTGATCTTCACCTCCGGGTCCACCGGCAAGCCGAAAGGCGTGGCCGTCAGCCATCGGGCCATCGCCAACCAGCTGGCCTGGATGCACGCGGAGTACCGTCCGCGCGTCGGCGATGTCTACTTGCAGAAGACCGCGAGCACCTTCGACGTCTCGCTGTGGGGGTACTTCCTGCCGCTGCGGGCGGGCGCCACTTTGTTGCTCGCGACGGCGGACGGGCACCGCGATCCGCGCTACCTCGCCGAAACCATTGCCCGCCACCAGGTCACGCTCACCGATTTCGTGCCGTCGATGCTCGCGGTGTTCGCCGCGCACGCGCAGCCGGGTGAACTGGACTCGCTTCGCGAGGTGTTCGTCATCGGCGAGGCACTGCCTCCGCACACCGTCGCGGCGTTCCGGCAGGTGTGCGACGCGGGCCTGCACAACCTCTACGGCCCCACCGAGGCGGCGGTGTCCATCACCAACCACGAGGTCACCGCCGCGGACACACCGTACGTGCCGATCGGCGAGCCGGAGTGGAACGCGCAGGTCTACGTGCTGGACGGACGGTTGCGGCCCGCGCCGATCGGCGTGCCGGGCGAGCTGTACCTGGCGGGTGCGCAACTGGCGCGCGGCTACCACGGCCGCGTCGACCTCACCGCCGATCGTTTCGTCGCGAACCCGTTCGGCGCGCCGGGCGCCCGCATGTACCGCACCGGTGACCTGGTGCGCTGGAGCGGCGACGGCGAACTGATCTATCTGGGTCGCACCGATTTCCAGGTGAAATTCCGCGGCAGGCGCATCGAACTGGCCGAGATCGAGACCGCGTTGCTGGCGGTACCCGAGGTCGGGCAGGCCGCGGCGCGGCTGGTCACCGGACCGGCGGGTGACTTCCTGGCGGGTTACGTGATCGCGGCGCCCGGCGCGACAGCCGACCTCGACGCGGTGAAAGCCGCTGCCGCTCAGCGGCTTCCCGCTTACATGGTGCCGACCGCACTGGTCGAACTGGACGAATTCCCCGTGAACACCAGCGGCAAGCTCGATCGCGCGGCACTGCCGGCCCCGGTGCTCGCCGCCGAGCGCTTCCGCCCGCCCGTGGACGCCCCGCAACGGCTGGTCGCCGCGGTGTTCGCGGAGGTGCTGGGAGCCGAGCGAGTCGGGCTGGACGACGATTTCTTCGCCCTCGGCGGCAGCTCACTGGACGCCACCCAGGTCACCGCCCGCACGGGCGAGGCCGCGGGCGTGCGCGTGCCGGTGCGCGCGCTGTTCGACGCGCCCACGGTGGAGGGCTTCGCCGCCGCCATCGGACGGCTCGGTGCGGAGGGAGCCCAGCGGCTCGCGCTGGTCCGCCGGGAGCGGCCCGAACGGGTGCCGCTCTCGCCCGCGCAGCAGCGACTGTGGTTCCTCAACCGCGTCGAGAGTCAGGACGGCGTCGACAGCGTCTACAACCTGCCGATCGTGCTGCGGCTGACCGGTCGCCTGGACGTGACCGCGCTGGAACGCGCCGTGCTCGCCGTGCTCACCAGGCACGAGACGCTGCGCACCACCTACCCCGAAACCGACCGCGGCCCCTATCAATCCGTCCTCGACGCGGCCGACATCGGCTTGAGCCTGCATCCGGTGCCGATCGACCGCTCCGCGGTGCGCGACGCCGTGATCGGCATCGTCCGCGCCGGGTTCGACGTCACCGCCGAACTGCCGTGCCGGGTCGCGCTGCTGGCCGTCGACCGGGTGGACGAGGCGCGCGGCGTCACCGGCGACGAATACGTGCTGGTGTTCGTCGTGCATCACATCGCCGCCGACGCCCTGTCGATGGCGCCGCTGGTCACCGATCTGGTCCGGGCCTACCTCGCGTGCCTGACCGGCCTGCGGCCGGACTGGGACGAGCTGACCGTGCAGTACGCCGACTACAGCCTCTGGCATCGGGAACTCCTCGGCGCCGAGGACGTCCCCGGCGACGTCGCCTACCAGCAGCTGCGCTTCTGGCGCGACGTGCTGGACGGCGCCCCGGCGCAACTGCCGCTCCCGGCCGATCGGCCACGCCCCGCGGTCGCGTCGCACGAGGGAGCGGCCGTCGATTTCGTGATCGAGCCCGAGGTGGCCGCGGGCCTGCGCGCGCTCGCCCGGCGCAGCGGCGCGACACTGTTCATGACACTGCACGCGGCCTTGGCCGCCACCTTGGCCAGGATGAGCGGCAGCGCCGACATCGTGATCGGCTCGCCCGTCGGCGGGCGCGGCGAGCGAGCTCTGGACGCCCTCGTCGGCATGTTCGTCAATACCCTCGCACTGCGCACGCGGGTCGCCGCCGACGCGTCCTTCGCCGGGCTGCTCTCCGAGGTCCGCGACGCCGATCTGGCCGCGTTCGCCAACGCCGATCTGCCGTTCGAGCGGCTGGTGGACGCCATGGCCGTGGATCGCTCCGCCGGTGCGCACCCGCTGTTCCAGGTGATGTTCAGCTTCGAGGCGGCGACGCCCGCCTTCGACGGACAGGCCATGGAGGTGCCGTGGCTGTCGGTGCGCCCGGTCGAGATTCCCGACAACGGTGCGAAGTTCGATCTGCACCTGGTGGTGGCGGAGCGGTCGGAATCGGCGGGCCTGTCCGCCACCCTGCGCTACGCCACCGACCTGTTCGACGCAGTGACGGCCGAGTCCTATGCCGACCGGTTCCGGCGCATGCTCGCCGCCGCCACGGCCGATCCAGGGGCGCGCATCGGTGACATCGAACTGCTGTCGGACGCCGAACGCGCGCGGGTGCTGCGGGAATGGAACGCCACCGCGCATCCGCTGCCCGAATCCGACACGCTCGTTTCGCTGTTCGCCGCGCAGGTCGAACGCACACCGGGCGCCGCGGCGATCACCTTCGAGATGACGCCGCCGCCCCGCCACCACTCCACGACCCCGCCCCACTCGTCGCCCGAGCACCCCTCCACGAGTGGCTCCGCGACACCGGCCCACCTGTCGCCCGACCACCCCCCGACAAGTCGCACGGCGACACTGACCTATGCCGAGTTCGCCGGGCGGGTCAACCGCTTGGCGCGGTGGCTCGTCAACCGGGGCGTCGGCCCGGAAACACTGGTGGCGCTGGGCATGCGCCGTTCCGTCGATCTGGTGGTCGGCATGTACGCGGTGGTCACGGCGGGCGGCGGCTACCTGCCGATCGACCCCGACCATCCGGCCGAGCGCACCGCGCGCATCCTCGAAACGGCCGCGCCGGTGTGCGTGCTCACCGCGGACGCGGACCTGAATTGCGGCCTGCCCGAGACGCGGATCGATCGGCTGGACCTGTCGGGCTACCCGGACACCCCGCTCACCGACGCCGACCGGCGCGCTGCGCTGCGCCCGGACAACACCGCCTACGTGCTGTTCACCTCCGGTTCAACGGGCACGCCGAAGGGCGTGGCCATGAGCCATCGCGGCATCGTCAACCGGCTGCGCTGGATGCAGTCGGCGTATGTCGCGCTCGGGCCGGGCGATGTCCTGTTGCAGAAGACGCCCGCCACCTTCGACGTGTCGGTGCCGGAGCTCTTCTGGCCGTTGCAGGTCGGCGCGCGCATGGTGCTGGCGCGACCGGACGGGCATCGCGACCCGGCGTACCTGGCGCGCCTCATCCGTGCCGAGGGCGTCACCGCGGCGCACTTCGTGCCGTCCATGCTGGCCGTCTTCGTCGCGGGCGAGTTCGACGCGCCTTCGCTGCGCGAGGTGTTCTGCTCCGGTGAGGCGCTGCCGGTCGGCGTCGCCCACCGGATGCGCGAACTCACCGGTGCGCGGGTGCACAACGGCTACGGGCCCACCGAGGCGGCGGTGGAGGTGACCTTTCACGCGGTGTGCGACACCGACTTCGAGTCCGTGCCGATGGGCAAGCCGATCTGGAACACCCGGACGTATGTTCTCGACGCGCGGCTGCGGCCGGTGCCGGAGGGTGTGCCCGGCGAACTGTATCTCGCGGGTGTCCAACTGGCGCGCGGCTATCTGGGCCGTCCCGGCCGCACCGGTGACCGGTTCGTCGCCGACCCGTTCGGTCCGCCCGGCGAACGGATGTACCGCACCGGCGATCTGGTGCGGTGGACCCGCGCGGGCGAGCTGGAGTTCCTCGGCCGCACCGATTCCCAGGTCAAGCTCCGCGGCCTGCGCATCGAACTCGGCGAGATCGAGTCGGCGCTGCTCGCGACGCCCGCCGTGACCCAGGCCGCCGTTCTGGTACGCGACGATCGCGGCACGGGTGAGCAGCTGGTCGCCTACCTCGTGGCGGACGCACCGGTCGAGATCGCGACTTTGCGCGACGCGGTGGCTCAGCGGCTTCCCGGCTATATGGTGCCGCAGGCGTTCGTGGTGCTGGACCGGCTGCCGGTGAACGCCTCCGGGAAGCTGGACCGATCCGCGCTACCGGCGCCCGTGCTCGCGCCCGCGACCTTCCTGCCCCCGGCCGGCGCGGCGGAAACGCTTGTCGCCGAAACCTTCGAAGCCCTGCTCGGGGTGACCGAGGTGGGCGCCGAGGACGACTTCTTCGCCCTCGGCGGCAACTCCCTCAGCGCCACCCAGCTGGCCGCGCGACTGGGCAAGGCCACCGGCGCCGAGGTGGCGGTGCGGACGATCTTCGACGCGCCCACGGTGCGGGCGCTGGCGCGGCGGATCACCATCGACCGCCCCGTCGAGACCGCCGCTGTCGCGCTGCCGCCGCTCACGCCGCAGGAGCGCGGCGGGCCGATCCCGTTGTCGATCGCCCAGCAGCGCATGTGGTTCCTGAATCGGTTCGACACCACCAGCGGCGCGTACAACATCCCGTTCGCGCTGCGCCTCACCGGGGCGCTGAACGTGCCCGCGCTGGAAGCGGCGATCGCCGACGTGATCGCCCGGCACGAGACGCTGCGCACGATCTATCCCGAACACGACGACGGCGCGACCCAATTGGTGCTTCCCGCCGGGACGAAACTGGTCGAACTGGTCACACGGCCGGTTCCCGCACAGCAGGTGCCCGAACTCGTCGCCGCGGCCGCGCGCACCGGGTTCGACGTCACCGCCGAGGTGCCGCTGCGCGTCCGCCTGCTGCGCGTCGAGGACGACCGGCCGGGCGCGCAGCAGGTCCACATCCTGCTGTTCGTCGTGCATCACATCGCCGCGGACGGTTGGTCTTTCGCGCCACTGACCAGGGACCTGGCCAACGCTTACGTCGCACGGTGCGCGGGCATGGCGCCCGCGCCGAGTTCCCTGCCGGTGCAGTACGCCGACTTCGCGATCTGGCAGCGCGCCGCGCTCGGCTCGGCCGACGACCCGGCCTCGATGCTGTCGCGCCAGTTGGCCTACTGGACCGATCGGCTGGCCGGGCTGCCCGAGGTGCTGACGCTCCCGTCCGACCGGTCGCGTCCCGCGGTGGCCACCAACCGGGGCGGCGCGCTGACCGGTCGGCTGGACGCCGCCCTGCACGAGCGGATCCACGACCTGGCCGCCGCGCACCGGGTGACGCCGTTCATGGTGCTGCACACCGCGCTGGCCGTGCTGCTGAGCCGCTACGGCGCGGGCGCGGATGTGGTGATCGGCGCGCCGGTCGCGGGGCGCGGTGAGGAGGCGCTGGACGAGCTGGTCGGCATGTTCGTCAACACGCTGGTGCTGCGCACCGAGGTCCGCCCGGACGCGACCCTGGGCGAACTGCTGGCGTCCGTGCGCGCGGCCGACCTGGCCGCCTTCGACCACGCGGCGGTGCCGTTCGAGCAGTTGGTCGAGGTGCTGAACCCGGTTCGCTCGCAGGCGCACGCCCCGCTGTACCAGGTCGCGCTGACCTTGCAGAACCAGGCCGCGCCGGAGTTCCGGCTGCACCGGCTGGCCATCGCCGCGCTCGAGGTGGGCGCTGCGCCGATCCAGCTCGACCTGGACTGGACGTTCACCGACCGCTACACCGCCGACGGCGCGCCGGACGGCATCGACGTGCACCTGCACTACGCGCTCGACCTGTTCGACGAACCGACCGTCACCGGATTCCTCGCCGCTTTCGAACGCGTGCTGTGCGCGATGGTGCGTGACGCCCGCATCCCGGTCGGCGCGGTCGAGCTGATGTCGCCGGTCGAGCGCGGCATGCTGCTGTCGGACCGCAACGCCACCGCGCACGCGCTGCCCGCCGAGACGCTGGACGACCTGCTCACCGCCCGCGTCGCCGCCACGCCCGAGCGCGTCGGCGTGCGCTTCGAGGACGCGGCGGTGACCTACGCCGAGTTCGCCTCCCGGGTGAACCGGCTGGCCCGCAGGCTGATCGAGGCGGGTGTGGGCCCGGAGGACATCGTCGGCCTGGCCGCCGCACGCTCGATCGACATGCTCGTGGCGATGTACGCGATCGTGCGCGCGGGCGCGGCGTACCTGCCGATCGATCCGGCGCACCCGGCCGAACGCCTGGCGCAGATCGTCGGAACCGCCGCGCCCCGGCTGGTGCTGACCGCGGGCGGCGCGACGCTGCCCGCACCGGACGGTGTGGCCGTCCTCGATCTCGCCGATCTCGATCTCGACGGCGTCACCGACGGCCCGGTCACCGATGCCGAGCGCGTCGCCGCGCTGCGACCGGACAACACCGCCTACGTGCTGTTCACCTCCGGCTCCACCGGGCGGCCGAAGGGCGTGGCCGTCACGCACCGCGCGATCATGAACCAGCTGCGGTGGCTGGAATTCCGCTACCGGGTCACCGCGTCCGACCGCATCCTGCAACGCGCGCCGCTGACCTTCGACGTGTCGGTGTGGGAATGCTTCCTGCCGATCGCCGTCGGCGCGCCGCTGGTGATCGCCCGCCCCGGCGGGCACCTGGACCTGACCTACTTCGCGGACCTGTTGCGCGAACACCGCATCACCATCGCCGAGTACGTGCCCTCGGTGCTTGCCGCGCTGCTCGGCGAGGGCATGGGCGACGCGCTGCGGTCGTTCCGGCACCTGCACTGCGGCGGCGAAGCGCTCACCCCGGACCTGCTCGCCGCGCTGCGCGGCAGCTTCGACGGCGCGGTGCACAACGCCTACGGCCCCACCGAGGCGGCGATCTCGGCGATCTACCACGAGTTCACCGACGCCGACGCGGGAGCCGGTCGGGACGTGGCCATCGGCCGCCCGTGCTGGAACACCAGGGCCTACGTGCTGGACGCCCGGTTGCGCCCGGTGCCGATCGGCGTCACCGGAGAGCTGTATCTCGCGGGCGACCAACTGGCGCGCGGGTATCACGCCCGCCCTGGGCTGACCGCCGAACGATTCGTCGCCGACCCGTTCGGGGTGCCCGGCCGCATGATGTACCGGACCGGTGACCTGGTGCGCTGGAATCGCGACGGCGATCTGGTGTATTTGGGCCGCAACGACTTCCAGGTCAAGTTGCGTGGTCAGCGGATCGAGCTGGGGGAGATCGAGGCGGTTCTCGCCGCCGCGACCGGCGTGACGAACGCGGCGGTGCGCGTGGCCCGCGACGGCGCGGGACAGGAATGCCTGGTCGGTTACGTCACCGGGGCGGACGTGGGGCCGGAGGCGGTGCTCGACGAGGCGCGCGCCCAGCTGCCCGCGTACATGGTGCCCACCCACGTCGTCGTGCTCGACGAGATGCCGTTGACCACCGTGGGCAAGCTCGACCGGTCGGCGCTGCCCGCCGTCGAACTCACCGCCGCCGCAGGGGAGTTCCGTGCGCCGCGGGAGGGGACCGAGGCGGTGCTCGCCACGCTGGTCGCCGACCTGACCGGTGCGGCGCGGATCGGCGCGGACGACGACTTCTTCGCCCGCGGCGGCAATTCGCTGCTGGCCATGCGGCTGGTCGCCAGGGTCAACGCCGCCTTCGGGTGCGCGCTGAGCGTGCGCGAGGTGTTCGAGACGCCGAGCGTGGCGGGGCTGGCGTCGCGGGTCGCCCGGTCGCAGCGCCCGGACACCGCAAGGCCCGCGCTCGCCCCGGCCGAGCGTCCCGCTCGGATCCCGTTGTCGCTGGCACAGACCCGCATGTGGCTGCTGCACCGGCTCGATCCGGATTCGGCGGTCTACCACATCCCGATCACCATCCGGCTCGCCGGCGCGCTGGACGAGGCGGCGTTGCGGGCTGCCGTGCGTGACGTGATCGATCGGCACGAATCGCTGCGCACCGTCTTCCCCGCGGATGCCGACGGCCCGACCCAAGTGGTGCTCAGCGGCGCGGATGTGCCCGAGCTGCCGCTGCACCCGATCGAGGTGACCGAACCGGACCTGCGTGGCGCGGTACTCGCGGTGACCGCCGAGAGTTTCGACCTGCGCACACGTGTCCCGGTGCGGGCGAGTCTGTTTCGCGTCGCGCCGGATGATCACCTGCTCGCCGTCGTGGTCCACCACATCGCCGCCGACGGCGTCTCCACCGCGCCGCTGGCCCGCGACCTCATGACGGCCTACACCGCGCGCGCCGCCGGGGAGCCGCCGTCGTGGCGTCCGCTGCCCGTGCAATACGCCGACTTCACCCTCTGGCAGCGCGCCGCGCTGGGCTCCGCCGACGATCCGGACTCGGCGCTGTCGACCCAGATCGCCTACTGGCGGGCCGAACTCGACGGACTCCCGCCGGTGCTGGAGCTGCCCGCCGACCGTCCCCGCCCGGCTGTGGCCTCCGGGCGCGGCGCCACCGTCGAGTTCGCGATCCCCGCCGACCTCACCGGCTCGATCGCCGAACTCGCTCGGCGGCGCGGGGTCTCGATGTTCATGGTGCTGCACGCCGCCTACGCCGCGCTGCTCGCGCGCCTCACCGGGGTGGACGACGTCGCCATCGGCACCCCGGTCGCGGGACGTGGCGAACAAGCGCTGGACGACCTGGTCGGCATGTTCGTCAACACCCTCGTGCTGCGCACCCCGATCGCGGCGGACGCGTCCTTCGCCGAACTGCTCGCTCGCGTGCGCGAGGCCGATGTGCGGGCCTTCGCCCACGCCGACCTTCCTTTCGAGCGTCTGGTCGAGGAGCTGAAACCGGTCCGCTCGCAAGCGCATTCGCCGATCGTGCAGACGCTGCTCACCTTCGAGCAGCACGATGACACCGTGCTGCGCCTGCCCGGTCTCACCGTGTCGGCCTATCCGCTGGACAATCGCGTCGCCCAGTTCGACCTGGCCGTGGAATTGACCGAGCACCGTGCGGAGACCGGTTACGCGCTGCGCGGCGTGCTGCGCTACGCCACGGACCTGTTCGACCGGGCCACCGTCGAGACGTTCGGGGCTCGCTTCGCGCGGGTGCTGCGGGCCGCGGTGGCCGACCCTTCCGTGCGGGTCGGCGACCTCGAACTCCTCGACGACGCCGAGCGGGCGCTGGTGCTCGACCGATGGAACGACACCGCCGCCGCCGTCGACCCGGCGGCCACGCTGGTCTCGCTGTTCGAGGCGCAGGTGGCCAGGACCCCGGAGGCGCCCGCGGTCACGGTCGAGGGGCACGCCATGGCCCACTCGTCGCCCGACCACCACCCCCACATGAGTAGCTACGCGACGCTCACGTACTCCGAGTTCGCCGGGCGGGCGCGACAGCTGGCGCGCTGGCTGGCCGGGCAGGGCGTCGGCTCCGGCACGCCGGTCGCGCTCGGCATGCGCCGGTCGCTGGACCTGGTGCTCGGCATCTACGCGGTCACCCTCGCGGGCGGCGCGTACGTCCCGCTCGACCCCGACCATCCGGCCGAGCGGCTGGAATACGTGCTGTCGACCGCACGGCCGGTGTGCGTGCTGACCTCCGGCCTCGATCTGGACGCGGGCGCGGCACGACAGGTCCGGGTCGACCGGCTCGACCTGACCGGCTACTCCACCGCTCCGCTGACCGCCCTGGACCGGCTCGGGTCACCCGCGCCGGGTCACACCGCTTATGTGATCTTCACCTCGGGATCGACCGGACGCCCGAAGGGCGTCGCGGTCACCCACGCGGCGATCGTGAATCGCCTCACATGGATGCAGTCGGCCTATCCGCTGGCCGCCGACGACGTGGTGCTGCAAAAGACCCCCGCCACCTTCGATGTTTCCGTCTGGGAATTTTTCTGGCCCTTGGCTTTCGGCGCCCGGCTGGTGGTCACTCGTCCAGATGGTCATCGCGACCCGGCCTATCTGGCTCGCGTGATCGTCGAGCAGCGCGTCACGACGGTGCACTTCGTACCCTCCGTGCTGGGGGTTTTCCTGGCGGAGCCACGCACAGGTGAGTGCATTACGCTGCGCAGCGTCTTCGCATCGGGCGAGGCATTGCCCGCGGTTACCGCGCAACGGGCGCGAGAGCTGATCGGAGCGCGGGTGCACAACCTGTACGGCCCAACCGAGGCCGCTGTCGACGTCACCTATCACGAGGTGACCGATGAGGACCTGGTGTCCGTGCCGATCGGCAGGCCGGTGGCCAACACCCGCTTGCTGGTGCTGGACGCGCGGCTGCGGCCGGTGCCCGTCGGCGTGCCGGGCGAGCTGTACCTGGCAGGCGCGCAGTTGGCGCAGGGCTACGTGGCGCGCCCCGAACTGACCGCCGATCGGTTCGTGGCCGGTCCGTTCGGGCCTGCCGGAGCGCGGATGTACCGCACGGGCGACCTCGTGGCCTGGCGGCCGGACGGTGAACTGGAGTATCTGGGTCGGACGGACTTCCAGGTCAAGCTGCGCGGTCTGCGCATCGAGCCGGGCGAGGTCGAATCGGCGCTGCTGGCGCTGGACGCGGTCGCGCAGGCGGTGGTGCTGGTCCGTTCGGACGAGCGGTTGGGCGATCAGCTGGTCGCCTACCTGGTCGCGTCGGGCCGCCACGAACTCGACACCGAGCGAGTGCGTGCCGCGCTGAGCGCCGAACTGCCCGCGTATGCGGTGCCGACGGCGTTCGTCGTCCTCGAGCGGTTCCCGGTCAACGCCTCGGGCAAGCTGGACCGGGCCGCACTGCCCGCGCCGGAGTTCGCGACCGCGGGCTACCGGGCTCCGGCCACCCGGGTCGAGGCGACCGTCGCGCGGATCGTCGCGACGCTGCTCGGCGTCGAGCGCGTCGGCGCGGACGACGACTTCTTCGCTCTCGGCGGCAACTCGCTGATCGCCACCCAGGTCGCCGCCCGGCTGGGCGCCGAACTGGACGCCGAGATCCCGGTGCGCCTGCTGTTCGAGGCGCCGACCGTGACCGCGCTGGCCGCACGGGCCGAACGGCTCGCGGGCACGGGCGCCGAGCCCGCGCTCGCGCCGCGGCCGCGTCCGGAACGCGTACCGCTCTCGCCCGCGCAGCAGCGCATGTGGTTCCTCAACCGCTTCGATCCCGCCGAGACCGTGCACAACATCGCGGTGGTGGTCCGCCTCACGGGCTATCTGGACCCGGACACCCTCGCCGCCGCCGTCGGCGACCTGGTCGGCAGGCACGAAACCCTGCGCACCGTGTACCCCGACCACGACGGCATCGGCTACCAGCGCATTCTCGACGCCACCCACGTCCCGGCGATCAAGGTGCTGGATGCGGCGGGCGCGCTGCGGGAGTTCGTCGCCGCCCCCTTCGACCTCACCGCCGAGGTGCCGCTGCGCATCGGCTTGGTCACCCGGTCCGATCGCGATCACCTGCTGGCCCTGGTGGTGCACCACATCGCGGCCGACGGCTTCTCGATGGGGCCGCTGGCCCGCGATCTGGCCGCCGCCTACGCGGCCCGCGCGACGCGCACCGCCCCGGTCTGGACCGAACTCGACCTGCAATACGCCGACTACGCGCTCTGGCAGCGCGAGGTGCTCGGCGCCGAGGACGACCCGCACTCGGTGGCCGCGCGGCAATTGGCGTACTGGCGCGAGACGCTGCGCGGGCTGCCCGCTCAGCTCGACCTGCCCGCCGACCGCCCGCGCCCCCCGATCGCCTCGCACGCCGCGGCGAGCACGACCACGACGCTGCCCGGCGAGGTGGGCGACGGCATCGCCGCCGTGGCCGCGCGCTACGAGGCCACACCGTTCATGGTCGTGCACGCCGCGCTGGCCACCCTGCTGGCCAAACTCTCCGGCACGGACGATATCGCGATCGGCGCGCCCGTCGCGGGCCGCGGTGACGCGGCGCTGGACGATCTGGTCGGCATGTTCGTCAACACTTTGGTGTTGCGCGCGCGGGTCCCCGGCTCGGACACCTTCGCCGCCGTGCTGCGCCGGGTGCGCGAGCAGGACCTGGACGCCTTCGCTCACGCCGACGTGCCGTTCGAGCGCCTGGTCGAGGTGCTCGACCCGCCGCGCTCGCAGGCCAGGCACCCGCTGTTCCAGGTCGCGCTGTTCTTCCAGAATCTCGCGCCGGTCACCCTGGACATGGCAGGCGTCGCCGTGACAGAGTATGAATTCGACTACGAGACAACGCCGTTCGACCTCCAGCTCACCGTCACCGGCGACTCGCTGCGCTTCACCTACGCCACCGATCTGTTCGACGCCGCCACCGTCGAGACCTTCGGCGAGCGCTTCGCCCGCCTGCTCGCCGTGGTCACCGCCGACCCGGAACAGGTGGTCGGCGATATCGATCTGTTCGGCACGGGCGAACTGCACCGCGTGGTCACCGAGTGGAACGACTCCGCGCACACCGCCCTGGCCGACGAACTGCTGCTCGACGAATTCGAGGCGCAGGCGGCCGCGACGCCCGATGATCCGGCGCTGGTGTTCGTGCCCGACAGCGCGACGCCCCCGGCCGCCGTGACCTACGGCGACCTGGACCGGCGCGCCAACCGGCTAGCCCGCCACCTGATCGCGGCGGGCGTCGGCCCGGAATCGCTGGTTGCGCTGGCGATCCGGCGCTCACCGGAGCTGGTGATCGCGATGTACGCCGTGCTCAAAGCGGGCGGCGCGTACGTGCCGATCGACCCCGACCACCCCGCGCGACGCATCGCCCACATTCTCGAGACCGCGCGGCCCGTGGCCGTGCTCACCACGACGGCCGATCGGATCGACGCGGGCGAGTCCGTCGCCACCGTCCTGGTCGACGCCATCGCGCTGGACGGCTACTCCGACGACCCCATCGCGGCGGACGAACGTTCCGCGCCGATCCACCCCGGCAGCCCGGCCTATGTGATCTTCACCAGCGGCTCCACCGGAAAACCCAAGGGCGTCAGCGTGTCACACGCGGCGATCGTCAACCAGATGACCTGGATGCAATCGCGATACGGCCTCACCGCCGACGACGTGTACCTGCAAAAGACCGCGACCACGTTCGACGTGTCGCTGTGGGGCTATTTCCTGCCCCTGCGCGTCGGCGCCACACTGGTGCTGGCCGCACCGGACGGCCACCGCGACCCGGGCTATCTCACCCAGGTGATCGCCGAGCGACGAGTCACCATCACCGATTTCGTGCCGTCGATGCTCAGCGTCTTCGCCGGGCACCTCGCGGCCGCCGGCCACAGCGCCGCACTCGAGTCGCTGCACACGGTGTTCGTCATCGGCGAGGCGCTGCCCGCCGAAACCGTGCGGGCGTTCGGCACGGTGAGCGCCGCACGGGTGCACAACCTGTATGGCCCGACCGAAGCGGCGGTGAGCATCACCCACCGCGACGTGACGGGCGAGAGCGACCGCACCGTCCTGCCGATCGGCAACCCGGAATGGAACAGCCGGGTCTACGTGCTGGATTCGCGGCTGCGCCCGACGCTGCCCGGTGTCGCGGGCGAGCTGTATCTCGCGGGCGTCCAGCTCGCGCGCGGCTACCACGGCAGGCCGGATCTCACCGCGGACCGCTTCGTGGCCAACCCGTTCGGCGCACCGGGGCAGCGGATGTACCGCACCGGTGACCTGGTGCGCTGGGACGCCGGCGGCGACACCGCCGAACTGGTGTATCTGGGCCGCACCGACTTCCAGGTGAAGTTCCGCGGCCAGCGCGTCGAACTCGGCGAGATCGAGGCCGCCCTCGCGGCCGCGCCGGGAGTGGCGCAGGCGGCGGCCCGGGTGGTCACCACCGTCACCGGCGACGACCACCTGGTCGGCTACCTCACCGCCGAGCCGCGCGCGGCGCTGTCGGATGCCGAGGTGCTGCGCGCCGCCGCGGCCGCGCTGCCGTCGTACATGCTCCCCTCGGCGCTGGTCACGCTGGACGCCTTCCCGCTCAACGCCTCCGGCAAGCTGGACCACAAGGCACTGCCGGAACCGGTGTTCGACCGCGTCGCCTACCGCGCCCCGGTGACGCCCGCCGAACGCGTGGTGGCCGACGCCGTCGAATCGGTGCTGGGCTCCGGCCCGATCGGCCTCGACGACCACTTCTTCGCCTTGGGCGGCAACTCGCTCAGCGCCACCCGGGTACTGGCCAGGATCGGCGACCGGCTCGGTCGCCGCGTCCCGGTGCGGCTGCTGTTCGAGGCGCCGACCGTGGGCGCGCTGGCCGAACTGCTCACCGCGCACGCGGCCGCGACCGAGCGGGTGGTGCCGCTGGTGGCTGGGCCACGGCCGCAACGCATTCCGCTCGCGCCCGTCCAGCGCGGCATGTGGTTCCTCAACCGGCTCGACCCGGCTTCGCCCGCCCACAACATCCCGGTCGCGCTGCGCATCGAGGGCGAACTGAACGTCGACGCCCTCGCGGCCGCGTTCGCCGACGTCGTGGCGCGGCACGAGAGCTTGCGCACGCTGTACCCGGCCGACGCGACCGGCGCGGGTCACCAGGTGATCCTGCCGCCGGACAGCGCCGCCGTGCGATTGACGGTCGAAGCGCCGGACGGCCGCGCCGTAGACGACCGGATCGCCGAAATCCGCTCCGCCGGTTTCGATGTCACCGCCGAGGTCCCGGTGCGTGCCACACTGCTGCGCGAGCACGCCACCAGTCACGTACTGGTCGCGGTGGTGCACCACATCGCGGCCGACGGCTACTCGATGAGCCCACTGCTGCGCGACCTGCTGACGGCTTATCTCTCCCGGGTCCTCGGCACGCGCCCGGTCTGGCCCGCTCTCGCCGCCCAGTACGCCGATTACGCCCTCTGGCAGGACGCCGAGCTGGAAAAAGCCGCTGCGCGGCAGCTTCCGTATTGGTCCGAGACGTTGCGCGACCTGCCCGACGAACTCGAATTGCCCGCCGACCGTCCACGTCCGGCCGTCGCGACCGGTCGCGGCGCGAACGTGCGGGCCAGAATCGGCGGCGGTGTCGCCGCGCGCGTCGCCGAACTGGCCGCGCGACACGACGCGACGCCGTTCATGGTGGTCCACGCCGCCCTCACCGTCCTGCTGGCTCGCCTGTCGGGCTCCGACGACATCCCGATCGGCACTCCGGTGGCAGGCCGCGGCGCGGCGGCCCTGGACGACCTGGTCGGCATGTTCGTCAACACCGTGGTGCTGCGCACCCGCCTCGACCAGGACCGCTCCTTCACCGATCTGCTCGCCCGGACCAAAGCCGTCGATGTCGCCGCCTTCGAGCACGCGGGCGTGCCGTTCGATCGGGTGGTCGACGAACTCGGCGTCGAGCGCTCCCAGGCAAGGCATCCGCTGTTCACCGTGGCGCTGAGCTACCTGAACGCCGGAACCGGCCCCTTCACCGTGCCGGGCCTGGAGCTGACCGCCGTCGAGTTCGACGAGCCGGTGGCCCGATTCGACTGGCAGTTCACCGTGTCCGCCGAGCCCGACGCCGACGGTCATCTCGCGGTCGAACTGGACTACGCCACCGACCTGTTCGACGGCGCCACCGCCCGCGCCGTGCTGCGCCGCTTCGGCAGGCTGCTCGGCGCGCTCACGGCGCGACCGGACGCGCCGATCGGCACGGTCGACCTGCTGGCGCCCGCCGAGCGCGCCGACCTGCTCGGCCGCCGGGGCGACGCGCCGGTGCCGCCGCACATGCTGGCCGAACTGATGGCCGTCGCGGTCGCGTTCGACCCGGACGCGGTCGCGCTGGTCGCGAGCGACCGGCAGCTGACCTACCGGACGCTGGACGAGCAGTCGTCGCGGCTGGCGCGCATGCTCATCGGACACGGAATCGGCGCCGAGGACGTGGTGGCCGTGGCGGTGCCGCGCTCGATCAGCTCCGTGCTCGCGGTGTGGGCGGTGGCCAAGACGGGCGCGGTGTTCGTTCCGGTCGACCCCACCTATCCGGCCGACCGGATCGCGCACATGCTCACCGATTCCGGTGCGGCGCTGGGCCTGACGATCGCCACCTGCCGCGCGGCACTGCCCGGTGCCGTCGATTGGCTGGTGCTGGACGCGCCGTCCACGGCGGCGCGGATGCGCCGCAACAGCGGAGCACCGATCGATGCCGCCGAGCTGATCCGCCCCGTGCGGGTGGAGAACCCGGCCTGGATGATCTACACCTCCGGCTCCACCGGCACGCCCAAGGGCGTGGTCGCCACGCACGGCGGTCTCGCCGGAGTCGCCCTCGCGCAGCGGGACCGGTACGCGGTCACCGCCGACGCGCGCGTCCTGCACGTGGCCTCGCCCAGCTTCGACGCGTCCATGCTCGAACTGCTCCTGGCCCTGTCCGCCGGGGCGGCGCTGGTGATCGCGCCCCCTGGCGTCTACGGCGGCGCGGAACTCACCGCGCTCATCCGCGACCGGCGGGTGACGCACGCGTTCCTCACCCCGGCGGTCCTGCCGACGCTCGACCCGGCCGAGCTGAGCTGCCTGCGGGAACTCACCGTCGGAGGCGAAGCCTACGGCCCGGACACGGTGCGGCACTGGGCGCCCGGCCGGTCGTTCCACAACACCTACGGCCCGACCGAGACCACCGTCATCGCGACGATCAGCGCGGCGTTGCGGCCCGGTGATCCCCTCGATCTGGGCACGCCGATCCACGGCATGTCCGCGCTGGTGCTGGACGGCAGGCTGCGGCCCGTACCGGTCGGCGTCACCGGCGAGCTGTACCTGCGCGGTCCCGGCCTGGCCCGGGGATATCATGCGCGGCCGGGTCTTTCGTCGTCCCGGTTCGTCGCCGACCCCTACGGCCCCGCGGGCGGGCGGCTGTACCGGACCGGTGACCTGGTGCGCTGGACCGGATCGGGCGCACTGCGCTATGTCGGGCGTTCGGATCAGCAGGTGAAGGTGCGCGGCCTGCGCATCGAACTCGGCGAGATCGACGCCGTGCTCGCGGCACACGAGACGGTGCGCACGGCCGTCACCGTGGGCCACACCGATGCCTCGGGCGCGGTGTCGCTGGTCGCCTACGTCGTCGCCGCCCTCGGCCACACGATCGACGTCGCCGACCTGCTGGCGCACGCAGCTCGCTCGCTCGCCGGGTACATGGTGCCGAGCAGCGTGCTGGTGCTCGACGAACTGCCTCTTACTCCGGTCGGCAAGCTGGACCGCACCGCGCTGCCGCGGCCCGAACTGCGCGCCGCGCCGTTCCGCGCGCCCGGCACCGAGGTCGAGCGAGCGGTGGCGCGAACGGTCGCGGAGGTCCTCGGACTCGAGCGCGTCGGCGCGGACGACGACTTCTTCGCCCGCGGCGGCAACTCGCTTTCCGCGACCCAGCTGGCCGCGCGGCTCGGGGACCGGCTGGCGGTCGCCGTCGGCGTCCGCGCGGTGTTCGAGCACCCGACGGTCGCCGCGCTGGCCCGCGCGCTGGAGATCGCCTCCGGTGCGGCCCCCCGCCCCGCGCTCACCCGGCGCGCGCTGACCGGCCCCGTGCCCCTCTCGCTCGCGCAGCAGCGCATGTGGTTCCTCAACCGCCTCGATCGGCAGTCCACCGCCTACAACATCCCGCTCGCGGTGCGCCTGACCGGTGAGCTGGACGTGGCGGCGCTGAACGCCGCGATCGGCGACGTCGTCGCCCGCCACGACGTGCTGCGCACGGTCTACCCGCTGCACGCGTCCGGGCCGGTGCAGGTCGTCTTGCGGGTCGCCGACAGCACACCGGTGCTGGCGCCCATCGCCGTCGCGGCCGACGATCTCGCCGCGGCGGTGGCCGACTTCGTCGGCGGCGGGTTCGACGTCACCGACACCGTCCCCGTCCGCGCCCGGCTGTTCGCTCCGGTCGACGGCGCCGCGGCGGATCCGGTCACCGAGCACGTGCTCGTCGTCGTGGTGCACCACATCGCCGCCGACGGCTCGTCGCTGGCGCCGTTGGCCCGCGACGTCATGCTCGCCTACGCGGCACGCAGACGCGGCGCCGCGCCGGACTGGTCGCCGCTCCCGGTGCAATACACCGATTTCAGCGTGTGGCAGCGCGAACTGCTCGGCGCGGAGGACGATCCCGCTTCGCTGCTGGCGCGTCAGATCCGGTTCTGGACCGAGACGCTGGCCGATCTGCCCGCGCAGCTGAGCCTGCCCACCGATCGCCCGCGCCCCGCCGTCGTCGCGACGCGCGGCAAGCACGTCGATTTCGCGATCGCCCCGGACGTGCACGCCCGGCTGACCGAACTCGGCCGTGAATCCGGCGCGACGCTGTTCATGGTGCTGCACGCGGCGTTCGCGGTGCTGCTCGCCCGCCTGTCGGGCACCGCGGACATCGCGGTGGGCACGCCGGTGGCCGGGCGCGGAGCGGCGGAACTCGACGACGTGGTCGGCATGTTCGTCAACACACTGGTCCTGCGGGCCCAGGTCGACGCGGGCGAGGGTTTCGCGGGCCTGCTCGCTCGCGTCCGCGCCACCGATGTCGCGGCCTTCGCGCACGCCGACGTCCCGTTCGAGCGTCTGGTCGAGGTGCTCAACCCGGAGCGGTCCACCGCCCGTCATCCGCTGTTCCAGGTCGGCTTCTCCTTCCACAACCAGGCGGAAGCCGATTTCTCGCTGGACGGATTGACCGCCACCGCCGCCGATTTCGACTCCGAGGTCGCCCAATTCGACCTGCATCTGGTCGTCACCGACCGCTACGGCCCCGGCGGAACCCCGGCGGGCATGGCGGCCTCGCTCACCTACGCCACCGCCCTGTTCGACGAGTCCACGGTGGCCGGTTTCGCCACCCGCCTGCAACGGCTGCTGAACGCGGTGTGCGCGGACCCGCGGCTGCCCGTCGGTGATCTCGCGCTGCTGGACCCGGCCGAGACCGAGCGCGTGCTGGTGACCTGGAACCGTGCCGACCAGGCCTTCGCCCCGACGACGCTGATCGTCGCGTTCGAGGCGCAAGCGGCCAGGACGCCACAGGCGGTCGCCATCGTCGACGACGCCACCACCCTCACCTACGCGGAGTTCGCCGCGCGGGTCAACCGGCTGGCCCGGGTGCTCATCGCACGCGGGATCGGCCCGGAGAAGCTTGTCGCGCTGGCGATTCCGCGCAGCGTCGACCTGCTCGTCGCGATGTACGCGGTGGTGACGGCCGGTGGCGCGTACGTGCCGCTGGACCCGGCGCATCCGCTGGAACGCACCGCGAGCGTGCTCGCCGCCGCGGGACCGCACCTGGTGCTCACCTCGGCGCGCGAGCCGATGCTGCCCGTGACCGCATCGGAACACGGTGTGGTGCTGGATATCTCGACCGTCACCGACACCGTGGCCGACCATCCGGTGCGAGACGACGAACGGATCGCCGCGCTCTCTCCCGCGAACACCGCGTACGTCATCTTCACCTCCGGTTCCACCGGTGTGCCGAAGGGCGTGGCGGTGCCGCACGGGGCGGTCGCGCATCAGCTGGACTGGATGCAGTCGGAATACGCGCTCGGCTCGGACGACGCGGCGCTGGTACTGACCTCGGCCGCCTTCGACCTGTCGGTGTGGGAGTACTGGTGGGCGTTGCGAACCGGAGCCCGGCTGGTGCTCGCACCGCAGGACGCGCAGCGCGACCCGGCCGGCCTGCTCGACCTGGTTCGCCGCGCTTCGGTGACGACGCTGACACTGGTGCCCTCGCTGCTGTCGCTACTGGCCGAAGCCTCCGGCGAGCGCAGGCTGCCGCGTTCGCTGCGCCGGTTGCTCGTCATCGGCGAGGCGTTGCCCGCCGCGACGGTGCGGCGGGTCGAGGCGCTCACCGCGGCCGGGATCGACAACCTCTACGGACCCACCGAAGCCGCGGTGTCGGTCACCCGGTTCCGGGTGGAAACCGATATCCGGCAGGCGCTGGTGCCCATCGGCATGCCTCAATCCGGTAACCGGGTCTACGTGCTCGACGACCGGCTGCACCCGGTGCCCGCCGGGGTGACCGGTGAGCTGTACCTCGGCGGCGCGCAGCTGGCCCGCGGTTACCACGGCCGAGCCGAACTCACCGCGGAACGGTTCGTGGCCGACCCGTTCGGGCCCGCGGGCGCCCGCCTTTACCGCACCGGCGACATGGTGCGCTGGGCCGCCGACGGCAACCTCGAGTACGTCGAGCGGCGTGATCACCAGGTGAAGATCCGCGGCTACCGCATCGAACTCGCCGAGATCGAGCACGCCCTTCGCTCGCGGCCCGAGATCGGCGCGGCGATCGTCCTCGCCTACGACACCGACGGCGCGAACGCCGCGCTGGCCGGCTATTTCACCGCCGCCGAGCGGCTCGACCCGGGCGCGTTGCGCGCCGCGTTGGCCGATGTCCTGCCGAGCTACATGGTGCCAACGCAGCTGCGGCAACTGGAAACCTTGCCGCTCACCGCGAACGGCAAGGTCGATCGCGCGGCCTTGCCGCGTCCGGAGCCGCACGCGCGGGAATTCCGCGCACCCGGCACCGATCTGGAACGTGCCGTGTGCGCAGACTTCGCCGAGGTGCTCGCCGCCGAGCGGGTCGGCCTGGACGACAACTTCTTCGAACGCGGCGGTAACTCGCTGCTGGCCACCCGCTTGGCCGCCCGCCTGAGCGCGGCACTGGGTGAGCAGATCCCGGTGCTCTGGCTGTTCGCCGCGCCGACGCCGGCCCGCCTGATCGCCCAGCTGGAGCAGCACCGCTGCGGTCGCGGCCGGGTCGAGGCGGCCGCCGCGTTCGACGTCGTGCTCGCGCTGCGCACCGGCGGCGCTCGGGAGCCGCTGTTCTGCATCCATCCCGCCGGTGGTGTGGCGTGGTCCTTCGCGGGTCTCGCGGCGCACCTGGACCCGGAACGGGACGTGTACGGCATCCAGTCGCCGATGCTGAACCCGGGCGAGGCCCTTCCGGAGTCCATCGACGACTGGGCGCGCCGGTACGTGCGGGAGATCCGCGCCGTGCAGCCCGACGGGCCGTACCACCTGCTCGGCTGGTCGCTCGGCGGCGTGCTGGCGCACGCGGTGGCGACGCAGTTGCAGGAGCAGGGCCAGCGGGTGGCGGTCCTGGCCATGATGGACAGCTCGCTGCGGGTCGAGGCGGAGGAGGTCACCGCCCTGCCGGTCGCCGATCTGCT
This sequence comes from Nocardia sp. NPDC005745, assembly GCF_040630775.1. Taxonomy (NCBI): domain Bacteria; kingdom Bacillati; phylum Actinomycetota; class Actinomycetes; order Mycobacteriales; family Nocardiaceae; genus Nocardia; species Nocardia sp. NPDC005745. The sequence goes on along the minus strand of NZ_JBEXYF010000012.1, from coordinate 116,400 downwards.
CGGCGGGTTGCTCGGCGAAGCGGCCGATGACGGGGACGCCGAACTGGACCTGCCCCGCCTCGCGCGCAGGCTCGCGCGACTGCCCGAGCCGTTCGCCTCGTTCGGCGCCGACCGCCTCGACCGAGTGCTGAGCGCGGGGGCCGGGTCACTGGAGTTGATCCGGCGCTACCGCCCCCGCCCGTACAAGGGCAACCTGCTGTACTTCACCGCCGCGCTGGACGATCCCACCGGCGCCGCGGGCGCCGCGAGCTGGGCCGACGCCGTGGACGGCACCGTGCACAACCACGCGGTGCACGCCTCGCACTGGCGGATGACCTCGGAGTCCGCGCTGGCGCGGATCGGCCACGTCCTCACCGCGGCATTGGTGGACACCGAGCGCCCTTAGATCCCCTGACCCGACCAGGAAGAAGGAAAATCCGAAATGACCAATCCGTTCGAGAACGACGACGCCAAGTTCTACGTCCTGATCAACAAGGAGGGCGAACACTCCCTGTGGCCGGTCTTCGCCGCCGTCCCCGGTGGCTGGACCATCGCCTACGGCGCCGCCAATCGCAAGTCCTGCCTGGAGTACGTGGAGACGCACTGGGTGGACATGCGCCCCAAGTCGCTCATCGAGGCCATGTCCAGCGAGGCGAACTGACCACCTGAATGCGCGGGGCGCGCCGGTCCCCATCCCCCCTGCCGACCGGCGCGCTCCGCCTCAGGCCTTGACCCGCGCCGAGTCGATCACCGCATGCGCGTGCTGGCGCCATTCGCCGACGGCTCTGGTGCGCAGGCCGCCGAGCGCCGAGTCGAACTGCTTGGCGCGCTGGGTGACGGTGAGCCCGACGTAGGTGTGCGCGTTCGTGATGGCGCTGGTCGCCACCGCGCAGGCTTCCTCGATCTCGCCGGAGGCCAGCAGCGCCGTGGCGTGCTCGAAGCGGACCAGGGCGGGCTCCATGGTCTCCGACGGGTCGTACAGCGCCATCGCGCGGGCGGCCGCCACGGCGGTCTCGTCGGCGCGGCCGAGGCGGGAATATCCGATCGCCTGATAAAAGGCGAGTTTCTCCGGGCGGAAAGAAAAAATACCGACCGAAAGGTCTTCCGGGCCGACGTCTTCCAAAGCCGATGCCGATCGCGTGATACAGCGCGCGAATTCGTCGGCGTGCCCGAGACTAGCGTGCGCGCGCGCCGCCATTCCCCACAACCACGCGGCGGCCGCGCCGTAGGACGGATTTTCTTGCAATCGGCCGTCGAGTAACTGCAAAACTTCCTTCGGCTTATCGCTATAGGTGGGCAAATACGCGAGCCCGGCCAGGGCGATGTCCTCCGAATAGCGGTCGCCGATGTCCTGCGCGGCATGGATCGCGGTGGCATACCACATCCGGGCCTGGCCGAAATGCCCCTCGTTGAACAGGATCTCGCCGACCACGTTCGCCAGTCTGCCCGCCGTGCGCACCAGCCGGACCTGATGATGGGTGGGCTGCCGTTCGCCGAGACAGCTTCGGACCATCCGGAATTGCTCGAGCCCGGCCTGCAGCAGTTCGTGCGGCGGCACCTGCACCACCCGCGTGCCGAGGACCTCGGCCGACTGCTCCAGGAACACCAGTCGCCGTTCACTGATCGACCCCGCGTCGAGGGTTGCCAGCATCCGTTCCGGTTCGCTCGCCACCAGGTCCGCCGCCTGGCCTGCCAGGCCCGCGCCGATGCAGGCCAGCAGTTCTCGCCTTCTCACGTCGTCTTCCTCGACTTCCTTGTCGAGCCCGATTTCCCTACCGAGCTTGGTGTGCCTTTCGGGCGCCGAATCGGCGCTTTCGTAGTCGGGGGCGGTCGCCCGGCCCGTGACGATCGCACGCTCGAATCGTTCGGCGACGACGGAATCGACCTGCGACAGGACTCTGTCGAGGAGACGCTGGCTAGCGGCGTGCATCCGGGTTGTCCGGCCGTTCTCCCACAGGACCACGGTGCGCGGTGTGACGCCCACCAGACGCGCGAATTCGTAACGGCTTCGCTTCATCGCCGTGCGAAGCGCATGTACAGCTTCGCCCGTCCAGTCGACCTCCACCATAGGTCTCACTTCCTCGCTCCAGGCCGATACAAACGGAAAGTACTCGCAATTACCGCATTCGGGTCTGTTATCTACCGAATCGCAACGCGCACTGTTGAACCGCACCCGGCATCGGGGGTCCGCCCAAACCCTGTCGAGGGCGCCCGCTGTCCGGAACCCGGCGCACGGTCCCGACACGGCCCGATCCATCCGTGTCGAGCGCGATCCGGCGGCGCCTTCTCGGTGCCGGGTGCACTGCCCAAGTGGAGGTGAAAGATGGACGTGTTGCACTCGGACGTCAGAGAATTGTGGCTGGTGCAAAGCCGCGACTGCACGCAGGAAGCGCTCGGCCTGACCTACGACCGCGCACGGTTTCTCTGCGCCGTGCACGCCGGTCACGGCGCGAACTGCCGTCAGTACCTAAGCGCGTCGGCGTTCTGTTTCCGGCAGGACGCCGGCCAGTAACCCGCCGTGGAACCGCTGCTGAGCATGCTCGGCGCGTGCACGCTGCTGGTGGCGGCCATCATCGGTGTCGGATCGTGTCTGCCGCACGGCGGCGCCGAGGACGCGCACCGCCCGCCCGAGCATCCGTTCACCATCGAACAGGCGCACCGGGTGATGCAGGGCCACCGCCCTTGCCGCGCCGACGCCTGCCCCCGCAAGCAGGCGGCCTTCCGCACCCTGGTCGCCTCCGGCCGCGTCATCCCCGACAGCCGGGCCGACGGATACTCGCGCTGACCGACCGTCGGCGCACCGAACTCGTTGCCGCACAGCGCGATCCGCCAGGCAGCGCAGTTCACCCACCGGTCGGGACTCGGCGAGGGAGTCCCGACCGGTACCACCGTCCCCCCGTACTTTCAATCCAGAGTCGATGTCGGAGGGGAACATCGACCCACGCCCACCTTGCCGCCGCCGGTCGTGAGTGGCACACGGCTGCGGCGAATCGGCCGGCCGGGCGGGCTCTTCCCGTCTATTCGGTGGCTGCCGAGAGGGCTTCGAATTCTTCGTCCGTCAGCGTGATTCGCGCTGCGGCGATGTTCTCCTCGACGTGCGCGACGCTGGAGGTGCCGGGGATCGGCAGCATCACGGGGGAGCGGCGCAGCAACCAGGCCAGTGCGAGTTGGGCGGGGGACGCGCCGTGGTCGGCGGAGATGGCCGCGAGCGGTCCGCCGGGGGCGGCGAGTTGGCCCGTGGCGATCGGGAACCACGGGATGAAGCCGATGTTCTCCTGCTCGGCGTAGTTCAGCACGTCCTCGTCGGCGCGGTTGGCCAAGTTGTACAGGTTCTGCACCGAGACGATAGTGGCGAGTTCGCGTGCCTGACGCAGCTGTTCGACGGTGACCTGGGAGAGGCCGATGTGCCGGATCTTGCCCTCCTGCTGGAGCGCCACGAGTTCACCGAGCTGGTCGGCCAGCGGCACCTGGGGGTCGATGCGGTGCAGCTGGTACAGGTCGATGCGGTCGACGCCCAAGTGGCGCAGGCTGAGTTCGGCTTGCTGGCGCAGGTATTCGGGCCGGGCGACCGGACGCCATTCGTTGGGCCCCTGACGCGTGAGACCGGCTTTGGTGGCGATCACCAAGTCCTCCGGGTAAGGCCGCAGGGCCTTACGGATCAGCTTCTCGCTGACGAACGGGCCGTAGGAGTCGGCGGTGTCGATGAAGTTGACGCCGAGCTCGACCGCGCGGCGCAGAACGCGCACCGCCTCGTCCGGGTCCTCGGGGTCGCCCCACACCCCGGGGCCGGTCAACTGCATCGCGCCGTACCCGAGCCGATGCACCGGAAGATCGCCGCCGATGGCGAAGGTTCCGGACGCCGCCGCGGTTTGCGCGTCGAGATCTGTGCTCATGTGGATGTTCCTTCCGAAGTCGGAAACTGCGCGAATGCTCTACGAGCGTCGCGCCGGTCCTGGCGCGCGCTCTCCTGCCGCAACAGCGCTGTCGCGAGGTCGATTCCCACCGCGGTGTTCGCCGGTGGCGTAAACACCCACCGGGTCCCCGGCCGACCCGACATCGATCCCTGCGCCTCACGTCCGGCGCGTCGGCATCGCCACGGTGGATGGCACGGGCCCCACCGTACTCGTTCCCGGAAACGGGGAGACCAGGACCGACCGGCTGGCACTGCCTCCGCACTTCCCCGTGCGAAAGGGGCTGCTCTGCCTCGCGCGCTGCGGCGATGTCTCGAGCCCACGGCGGGGGTATGACTGGGGAGCTCACCGGCGACACGGCATATTGCATCCGCGAATCGGCGGGCTATGCCGTGGGGACCGCGGGCCGGTCGAAGAGGATCGCCTGCATCAGGCGGATCACGCGGCGCGGCGAGCACGCCGGGTCGGTGGAGCCGAAACGCTCACCCAGGTCGACGACCAGTGCGAACGCGGCGTGCACCAGCAGGCGCGCCTCGGCGGCCGATAGCTCGGGCCGCACGCCGACCAGCAGTTTGGCCCACTCCTCGACATTGAGGCGCTGGATGTTGCGCAGCACGGTGCGCTCCTCCGGCGGCACGTTGCTGATCTCGGCGTAGTAGACGAAGGTGAGCTCGCGCTCGGCGAACGAGCCCGCCACGTACAACTCGATCAAGGTGTCGAGCGCTTGCTCCGGCGTCTCGGCGGCGGCGACGGCGGGTCCGATGGCGGCCGACACTCGATCCGCCGCCCGGCGGAACGCCGCCGTGAGGATGTCGCCCTTGCCTCGGTAGAACCGGTACACCGCCGATGAGGCGGGCAGCCCGGCGGCGGTCGCGATGTCCTCCACGCTGACATTCGGGTATCCGCGCTGGTGGAACAGCTCGACCGCGCGCATCAGCAGCAACTCGTGTTTGAAGGTCAGCGGGATCTCGGTCGCGGCGAAGCTCTCGGCTTCGGCGTTACCGGCAGGCGGCAGCTCGCACGCGGCGAGTGCGCGGCAGGCCGCGGTCAGCCGCGCGGTCAGCGCCCGCACCGGAATCGACACGTGGTGGTCGCCGATGCTGCTGAGCACACTCAGCTCCGCGGCGGCGAGCACGGAGCGGTCGGCCTTGGGCAGCGCGGGCCTGGTCTCCGCGAGCAGCGAGGTGAGCGCCGCGTTCACCCCCGCGAGCTGATCGGCCAGGGTGGCGGCGTCGGCGTCCTCCAGGTAGCGCCGCTGCCAACGCAACAACGCGGCGCTGCGCCGGTTGGCGATCGCCGCGTCGATCAGGGCGTCGAGCACGCGTTCGAGCCGTTGCGCTGGGGGCAGGCCGGTGGCATCCGGCAGCCGGGCCGCTTCCTGACTGACCGTGCCCAGCCGCAGCACTTCCTCGCGGAACAGGGCGTACTTGCTCGGATAGTGGCGATACAGCGCCGCGGAGCTGATGTCGAGGCGGGAGGCGATGTCGTCCATGCTGACGCCGTGGTAGCCCAGCGCACCGAACGCCTCGGCCGACGCGGCCGCGATCTGCGCGCGGCGGTCGCGTGGGCGGCGCCGGATCACCCGTGCCGGTGTCCCGTCGGCCGCCTTGTCCGCAGCGTGGCGGTCCTGGGCACCCATGCCGCGATGGTAGCCCAAGCCAACGTTTGGTACACCGATGCTGCCCTGCCTGGGGAACAAGTGAATGATAGATCACAAAGAAGCTGTGAACCGGCCTTAATGTCGCACTATTGAGCCAGTCGATCGAGAATTCTCGATAACATATAGGGCTAGCGCGCGGGCCGCCCGAACAGCACCGACTGCATCAGCAGCCGCACCCGATCCTGAGCGGCCAGCGGCTCGTCGCCGAAGGCGCGGCCCAGATCGACCACCACCGCGAAGGCGGCGTGCACCAGAATGCGTGCCTCCGCCGGAGCGAGTTCCGGGCGCACCTCGCGCAGCAACCGGGCCCACTCCTCGACGCTGAGCCGCTGGATATTGCGCAGCACCGTGCGCTCTTCGACCGGAACGTGCTGGAACTCCGTGTAATACACGAAGGTGAGCGCACGTTCGGCGAACGATCCGGCCACGTACTGCGTGATCAGCGCCGTGAGCGCGTCCTCGGCGCCGGTGGCCGCCGCCACGGCAGGGCCGACGGCGCCGGAAACACGTTCGGCGGCCCGCCGGAACGCGGCGGCCAGGATGTCGCTCTTGCCGCGGTAGAACCGGTACACCGCCGAGGCGGCCGAAAGCCCTGCGGCCGTGGCGATGTCCTCGACACTGACGTTGGGGTAGCCGCGCTCGTGGAACAGCTCGACCGCCTTGCGCAGCAGCAGTTCGTGTTTGAAGGAGTCCGGGATCTCCACCACCGCGACCGGCTCGACCGGCCGCGTCGCGGGCAGCTTCGCGTGCGCGACCGACCAACAGGCCGAATGCAAAAGGCGGGCAAGAGGTTTCACCGGGAGGGCGGCGTGGTGGTCGGCGATGCTGGTGATCGTGCTGAGCAGGGCGGCGCGCAGCACACGCACGTCCTGCTCGGCGAGTTCGGGGCGCAGCGCGGCGAGTTGGCTACCCAGCGCGCCGAGCACCGTGGCCTGCTGGTCGTTGAGCGTGGTCTGGTCGTCCGGCTCGAGGTACCTGACCTCCCAGCGCACCAGCGTGACGGTGGGGCGATTGTCGATGGTGACCGCGATCAGCGCGTCGAGTACGTGCTGGAGCCGCTGTTCGGCGGGCCGGTCCGCCGCCTCCTCGGGCAGTTCGACCGATTCGGTCATCGCCCGGCCGACGCGCAGCAGTTCCTCCCGGAACAGCGCGTACTTGCTCGGATAGTGGCGGTACAGCGCCGCGGAGCTGATGCCGAGCCCGGAGGCGATGTCGTCCATGCTCACGCCGTGGTAGCCGAGCGCGCCGAACGCGGCCGCCGACGCCGCGGCGATCTGGGCACGACGATTCTTCGGTCTGCGCCGGATCTCCCGAGGTGCCGAGTCGCCGCTGCTCGCCTTCCGCGCCGTACGGCGATTGTCGACACTCATGAGGAACATCGTAACGACCTGGTCGTATGGCCGGGGTCGCCGCGTCACGGGATACGGCTCCCGGGGATGAGCGGCCCCCGGGAGCTGTACCTGTTCTCCGGTGCGCGCCGGCATGCGATAAGGCGGGATGTGCGCGCCGGTGCGTCCGGAAGTCGACAACCGGAATCGGCCGAGCGCCGGGGCACCATGCGCGCCAGGCCGGACAGGTTGTCGAACAAAGATAAACTTACAACACGATAGAGCCAGTACAACAGCAGATCATGCAAAGAATCATTGTTCACATATTTGTCAGCCGCGCGGGCTGATCACGACCCGCGCTCGGCCACCCGGCACGGTGGTGATGTTGCGAACCTTGCCGCGCTCCGGCTTGCCGTCCGCCGGCAGCGAAAGAACGTGGCGGAGGAGGATTTCGCGCAGCACGGTGACGCCTTCCAGTAAGGAGAATCCCGCGCCGATGCATCGCCGCACGCCCCCGCCGAACGGCAGCCAGGTGTTCGGCGCCACCGCGCCGTCGAGGAAGCGGGCCGGACGGAATACGGCGACGTCGGGGTAGGCATCGGTACGCCGGTGTGCGAGGACGATGGAGGTGGCGACCACGGTGCCCGCGGGGAGCCACCGTCCTCCGATCGTCATGTCCCTGGTCAGTTTTCGATTGGTGCCGGAGATAATGGTGTGCAACCGCATGGCCTCCTTGAGCACCGCGTCGAGGTACTTATCGTCGCCCGTGCGCGCGGCCTCCGCCGCCGACCGCTGGATTTCGGGGTCGGCGGCGAGTTCGTAGAGCGCCCAGGACAGCGCCGAGGCGGTGGTCTCGTGCCCGGCCAGCAGCAGGGTGATGAGTTGGTCGCGCAGCTCGGCATCGGTTAGCGGCGCGTCGTCGTCGCCCGCGCCGACCTGGAGCAGGCGCGACAGCACGTCGGTGCGCTCGGCCAGATCGGTCGCGCGCCGCCGGTCGGCGATCTCGGCGTAGAGCAGGTCGTCCACCGCCGTCAGGTTCTCGGCGAACTTCCTCCACGGCCCGATCCGGCGCATTCGGTCGTTTTTGAATCCCAGGAAGATCAGCGGGTTCAGGTGGACGATCCGGTTCAGTCGCGGGCTCAGTTCGGCTTTGGTCCGCTCGTCGGTGACGCCGAAGACCACCCGCGTGATCACCTCGAGGGTGAGCGCGTTCATCCGGTCCAGCATGCGCACGGTGGACCCGGACGCCCAGCTCCCCGCTTCCGCCGCCGCGATCTCGGTGATCAGTGCCCGGTAGCCGCGCAGTGCGGAACCGTTGAAGGCGGGCATGAGCAACCTGCGGGCCCGCGCGTGCTCGGCCTCGTCGGTCAGCAGCAGCGAATGCGGACCCATGATCGCGCCCAGGATCTGATTGCCCTCGCCCGCGTGCAGATCGCGCGGGTCGCCCGCGAAGATCTCCTTGATGTGTTCGGGGCGGGAGTACACCACCAGGCGGTCGGCGAACGGCGGAACCCGCAGGGCGAAGACGTCGCCGTAGCGGCGCGCCATCGCGGTGAGGAAGCGGGCCCGGTCCCGCTGGAACAACACGCTCTGCACGAGCGGCGGCAGCGGCGGCCCGGGCGGGAACCCCTCGTGCTCGGTCCACTCTCGGACGTCCTGTGCGGCCACGATGCCACCTCCACGCGGGTATCGACTGGCTGTCGCTTCCACGCTAGGAGAAACCCGGACGCCGGTCCATGTCCGCTGGTGCCCGTCCGAGGGCCGGATCAAGAAGACTTCGAGCCGCCCTGCACGATGTGGTCGAGCCAGCGGCGGACGGCCTCCAAGACATGCGTGGGATCGGCCACGAGCAGACTCGAAGAGGGATCATCGGGATCGGCGCCGAGAAGTCGCGCACGAAAGCCGGCCGGCTGCCCGGACTCCATCCATGCGCGCACGACGATCACCGTATTCGGACGAGGGCTCGTGTCCATTGTTCTCCGCTCTCGGGCTGCTTCCAGTAGCTTTCGACGCGTCACCGACTCGTCAGCTACCCGTGGCCTGAAGCTGGGCGGGGACGGCGCGAGGGCGGCGCAGACGCGAGAAGATGAGTGCCTGCAAGCGGGGGGACGGTTCGATACCGAGTTCATCGTGGAGTGTTCTGCGAAACGCGGTGAACACTCGCAGTGCCTCGGCAACGTTGTCTTCACAGAGATGTATCCAGATCAAGGTGCGGTAGGCGCTTTCACGGAGTGGTTCGACTCGGATGGCTTCGAGCGCAGTCTCGATGGCGGCGGCGAACCGGCGACGGCGGCACAGGTGGCAGGCCATGGCTTCGATGGCATGTAGTCGCAGCTGACGAAGCCGTTCCCGTTCGAAAAGAACCCAATCCTCGTACCAGCCGGGTAGAAGCTCGCCGTCGGACAGGTGGAAGAGGTCGAGATCGGCATCGTCGGGTGTACCGGTGCGGTCGGTGAGCCTGCGCGCCCATGACACGAAATGGATGAGATCGACATCCATTCGTCCGATCGCCAGGTTCTCACGACGGTTGTGCACGAGATCGGTGTCGATTCGCTGCATCCGCCACAGAGTGCTGCGCAGGCTGCCGAGAGCGTGTTGCTCGGTGGCCTCCGGCCAGAGCAGGGCGGCGATGGTCGCGCGGTTCGTCGTGCCGCGAAGTGTGAGTACGGCGAGCAATCGCTGGCCGGCGGGGCTCAGTGTCAGCGGTTCGTTCGAGCGTTCGACGTGAAAACTGCCGAGCAGATGCAACCGGATGGCGGTGGACACCGTGGCTTCGGGCATGTCCATCTCGACTCCGGCGTCAGCCGGTGCGGGAACCGTTGCCGGCCTCGACGCGTGCCCGCTGCGGAGAGGCCTTCGGTCGAGCAGCCGGGACGTTGGTTCGGGGCGTGACCGTGGTCCGGCGGGCTTTCATGTCCCGTCCGGTGGCGGTCGACCATTGATTGATGATGTCGAGCATGTCTCTGCGAACCTGGTTCGGCGGCCCGGTTTGGGGATCGGCATAGAGCACACTGACGGCGCTGGAAGTGTTGTAGTCGCCCAGTTCGATCTTGCTGAGCAGCGCCGACATTCGCGGTGCCAGCTGGAAAAAACTCTCGGACTTGGCATGGGGCGTCAGGCCCACTCGCTCTCCGATCTTGCGCAGCCGTTCCTCAGGGCTGCCCGCATTGGCTTTCAGGTCGGTGACCACGCAGTTGTCGGTCTCCAGTGTGAGATGGAACCAAGACAGCAGCGAGACGATGACGAACTCCTCTCGCGCGAGGTTCCCGAATCGCCGCCGGGTGATCAGCATGTCCTGCATATCCCGGGCGGAGGTCGCGATCGCCGCGTCGTCCTTGGTATTGATGCCACTGGTGTTGTTGTAGTTCTCCGACGCCAGCCACACCTCGCGCAGGAAGTCCTCGAAGACCTCGATGAACCCGGTGTTCGCCGCGGTCGGTCGGTGGTATGGATAGCTGGAGGCGCCGTCCGCACCATGATTCAGATCGGCCCCGAACATGCGGTAGTACGCGTTGCGGCGGGTGGCCTCCGGATCCGGACGGACACGGCTGGTGATCGCGGCGATGCTGCCTGAGGGCAGATCCCGGAAAAACAAGGCCTCGGTGCTGCGGAGCCACAAATGTGTCAGCGGTGAGGGCACTTCGAGGCGTTCGCCCTGCAGATACTCGGTGACGACCCGCCGGAAGATGTCGATCAGCCGGGTGTTCTCGATCAGGTAGGCGTAGATGAGGTGGTCCCATCGGCCGCCGGTGCCAGGATCTGTCTCACTCGTTCGGTCGATTCGCCACGGTCCGAAGAACGTGTCGGAAATGCCGGGCAGCAGATCACGCACCCCGGACTCGAGACCGGGAACCATCCCGTACAGGAGGGCAGGCGGAAGATCGAAAACCGGTCTGCCAGCTTTACCGTAGGCCCAGCTCTCCTCGAGGAAGCGCTGGAGTTGCTCCGGATGCAGCTTGAAGACTTCCTCGGTGGCCAGCCGGGGGATGTCGATCTCGCTGGGGTTCTCGATCCTCAGTTTATCGGCGAACCAATTGGCCAATTGGCGGATCATGACGGACCTCTTGTGTACGCGATGAGCATTATGTCGGGGATGGATGCGGGGATTTCGTCGGAGATTCGCAAATCCCAATCTGTGGTGAGGGTTTCATCCATGATGGTTCTGACCGTGACCGGACCCGTCTTCGCTGTGTCCGGGACCCGGACGGAGTAGTACTGGTCAGCCGCGCCGGGGGAGTTGTCCGACCGGGAAACCGGGTCGGCGTAGCATTTGTCCCCGGTGCCCGGGGATTCGTCCGGCTGGGGAGTAGGGAACGTGCCCGCCTCACCGCCGGCGGTATCGACGAATCCCACCCTGTCGAGCGCTGCCGCATTACGCATGTGGATCCTCACGTTGTCGCCCTGCTTGACCGACTCGGGGGTGATGCTCACGATCTGTGCGGGGCTGACGAAATTGTCATCGGCTGGTCCGGCAAATTGACTGCGCAGCAAGGCATATGAGCGAGAACGTTGCAGTTCTTCCTCACGCAGCCCGCGCTGGTTCCCGTCCGAAATAGTCTTGCTGAGCCGGGTGGTGATTTCTTCCGTGAACTTCTTGTACTCCTGGAATTGCTGGTTGTGCTTGTCGTCGAGGTTGTTCAGCAACTTTTGAAGTAGGTCGGCCAGCGGGAACTGTTCGAACTTCTCGTCTTTGGAAGATTTGGTGCCAACCATCGGTCTCCCTTTCAAGCGGCGGCGGACACGGAGGCAAGCGTGCCGAGGCGGCGCATCCATGTCTCGAAATCGTGTGCGGTCTGTGCTGCGGTCTCCGGGTGGACCGCGACGCTGAATGCCGCGTGCGCCAGCAGCCGGAGCCCCTCGGCTTGCAGGTAGTGGCTGGAGGTGGTGAGCGCACCGCCGCCTGCCCGCTGCATCTCGGTGAGAGCGGTTGGGCTCACCCGGGCCGGGTCGACTATCTGGGCCAGGGCCGCGCCACCGAACGCCCGCATCGGGGTACGCAATCCGAGCTCGATGATTCGGGGGAGTTGTTCGACGCTGCGGGTGAGCAGCGGTTGCAACTCGGTAGGCGCCGAGGCGATGGGATACACGGTCTGCCAGGCTTGCCGGAGAGTGTCCCAAGGACCGATGCCGTAGAACCGTTGGCACATTTGTACTCCGGCCAGCACCCGCAAGTAGGCGACCGGATGCGGGTCGCCCATCGGGAATGCGAACACCTGGCGCGCATCGTTGACCACATCGTGCAGGGCGGCGACGGCACCGTAACCGGAGTGGGCGAAGGCCAGCAGATCCGGTCCCAGCTCTGTCGCCCACCCCGCCCAGACGTCCGCCACCAAGGGATCCGGGATCTCTCGGCGCAACACAGTGGCCAGTTCATCGTTCCAGCCGGTCAGATGCGCTACCTGATGTCCGGCCTCATGCAGCATCGAGGTGGGCCGCAGCAGGTTGAACCGGGTGAGCTTTATCGCGGCGGCGGGGGAGGGGGAACTCCCATCCCACGCCCGCCACCCCGCCCGCAGGATGGAAGCACCCAGACCGCTGTCGAGGTAGACCAAGGCGGGTGGCGGGGTCGTCCGCATAGGTCGCAGTGGGGCTCGCATGCTCTCGACGGCCAGGTAGTCGCAGGCTCGGAGCAGCTCGCCCAGCCTGGCGGTGGTACGGGACCTGACGGCGTTCCCGTAGAAGGTGAGAACCGTCTCGGCCTGCAGATATCTGCGGCGGAATCGGTGCACTCGCTCCTGGCAGCGGCGCAGGTCGGCAAGGGTGAGCGCGGCGCGGATATCGGCTTGCATCGCGTCGAGCTCGAGCCGGGCGCTGGTGACCAGTTCGGTCAAGTGCCGCCGCACCGCCAGCCCCAGATAGGTTTCCAACGCGCGCCAAGCGTCCGGGGCGGCGAAGTTGTCCAGATCGGCCAAGCCCACCGTCGCGGTCTGCCAGTGCGCTGCTTCACCGGACAGCTCGAAGCGCAGCGCCGCGGTCTCGTCGATCATGACCGGAACCCCGCGACGGTGCGCACGCCGAACTCGGCTCGCTGCAGCAGCGCCTTGGTCAGGGCGATCGCGGAACCGACCGCGTCGCCGCGCAGGGCCTTGTCGAGCACCTGCATCATCGAATTGTGCCGTGCGGTAACGATGATGGTCACCCCGTTGATCGGTTTGTCCGCCGCTGTGAGGAAGTCTTGGCGCTGCCGGGTGAAATATTCCGACAGGGCCATACCGATCCAGTCGATGATCTTCGCACCGATCTTCGCGAGCAATTGCACGCCGACCGCGGAAAGCGCCTTGCCGGCGAACTCTTCGCCCGCAGCCGTCTCGTGGACCACCTTGACATGTCGACGGGAATCGCCCGACAGCATGCTTCGCAGTGCGGCGACGTAGGTTTTTTTGAGCAGCACGATCGCCGGCGTCACCGATTCACCGCGTCGCATCGACGCTGCCACCGCCTGAGTGTCGGTCTCATTGAGATAGATGTAGATCTGCGCTTGCGATGCGGGGATGTTCAGCGTCAGGTTGACCTGGCTGGTATGCCCGAACGGCCGCCGTGTCGTGGCGCTGTCTTGCGGTGCGACGCGCCGACTCGAACTTTGCGGAACGAGAATCACAAAGCGCTGACCCACCGCGATCCGGTGAGGGGAGAGCAGGAAGTGGTTCGCCACATCCCGGCCCAGTAGAGGTTCACCGAACAAAGTGGCGGCCGTCTGCCGGGTCAAGGGCAAGAATAGCTTCCACCCCAGGGACGTGGTCGGTCCGAGCCCGGGTACGTCTCGTTCGAGCCGGGCGATCGTGGACAGTTTGGTTCCGACAATCGCTTCGTACAGGTATGCCTTGCAAGTCACTGGTGCCGTGACCCCTAGGCGCGCTTGCAGAATCGCCGCGAGGGGCACCGCTCCGAATCCGGTGACCAACCTGGCAGTCGGTCGGCTCACCGTGACATCGAGCACCCGGGTGTACCGTTTGTACCGTCGTCGGCCGGTGGCCGGGCGCAGCACCCAGGTGCCGCGGGAAGCCGCTCGCGCCGTCACCTCCTGGTACTCCTCGCGGATCAGGTCCGGGGGGAACGATTCCGCGGCGGCTTCGGTGAATGCTTCCTGCACGGCTGCCTCGAGCAGGCGTTGATCTTCGAAGACCTCCTGACCTTGCTCCGCCACTCGGCGTATGGTCCCTTCGACCGCGCTGGCCACCGCCTCGCCGGCCAGCCTGCTCTGTTCCGCCGGAACCTCCAGCCCTACCAGGCTCATCCCCGTGGACACGATGGCCTTCGACAAGGGCTTCGCGACGTCCGCTCCCACGTAGGGGCGTACGAGCCTGGCCACGTATTTGGCGAGAAAGCCGACAACTTTGCCCCGGCCGATGATGTTGATGCCGAGCTTGAGTGCGCCCAGGATCGCCGGGACGAAGTTCTCCATCGCTTCGGTGAGGTCTCCGCCGGGAGGAGCCTGGGTAACGTCGCGGATGAACTGTTCGCGGGCGGAATCGAGTTCGGCGAGCCGGTCTTCGGCTTCTTGCTCGGCCTGCTCGGCCGCTTCGGTCTGGATGGATTCCTGTTCGCTCTCCTCTTCGGTGAAGAACAGACTGGCTACCGTCGCGTCGAATTCGCGTTGGATAGTGTCGGGATCCGGGTGCGCGTGCGCCTCGGCGGCGGCTTCGGTTTCGGCTTCCTCGAAACCGCTGAACGACTCGGCCTCGTCGACCCACTGTTCCTGCTCACGGAATAGTCGACCGGCAAGCTTGCGGGCCGCGGGCCGCAAAGCGACCGGAAGCCGGCCGAGCGCGAGTTTGAGCACCCGCTTGAGCAGCGGCCGGACGAGTTTTTTGAGTTTGCCGAAGATCCAGCCGAGCGGGATGATCTTGCCGACCGCCGCGATTCCCTTCTTGGCCAGTCGCACCGCGCCGCGGGCAACCGACTTGGCCTTCTTCCACAGTTTACCGAGGAAGTTCTCGAACGCTGGAGACAAATGCTCGAAACTGGGCTGGATGGACTCGAACAGCCGGTCGAGCTCGTCCTCGGAGCTGGTGGTGATGTCGTGTTGCATGTACTGCTCCGCATAGCGATCCAGCATGGCCTCGGCTTCGCTGACGAGCGGAGTCATATAGTGTTCGAGGAATTGCTCGCCGTCTCGGATTCGAACCTCTTCGGACTGCTCGCCGAGCGTTGCGGCTGCCTCTGCCGCCAACTCGTACAGCGCTTCGCCGAATTCCATCTCGTAGAGGCTCGAGACCATCGTCTCGTACGCTTCACGCTCTGGACTCGGCCCACTCGGGCCGCCTGCCTGCTCGTACTCCGATCGAAACGGCGATTCCATCTCGGTTACCGGAGGCAACGTCTCCGACCCGAAACCTGAACTCTCACCATCGGACATCAGCTGAAAAGTCTCGGCGAACGGGGAGGCCGGAGCATAGGCCTCCATTTCTGCGGACGTAGCGGTCATGGCTTTTTCCCTCGGGATTCGGTGCAGTCTCTGCGCAAGGCCTCGTGAAGCAAGTCTTCGTCGCGAGCCCTATCGTCCACACCGGCCGTCATCCATGTGTCACCGCGCCGTCACCACTCCGGTCCGCGAGGTCCGTGGACTCAGCCGGTATAGAGCCGCACCTGGGAGTTGCCGGTCGCGGTCCCGGTCGGGTCCACCACGAAGGTGTATTCATCCGCGGTGGGCAATGTCGTAGTGATGCGCCCCGTGCCGTCGTTGGCGATGCACTCGCTGTCGATCTCTTTGCCTGCTCGATCCCGTAATTTGATAGCTCCGCACTGTGCTGGCAATGTCGAGGTGTCGACTACTACGGACACCTTCTGACCGGCGGTGCCGGTGAACCGGAGCTTGCTGACGGCTCCGGGTTGTCCGATGGTGGAGGTGACAGGCGGACCGTCCGGGGTGATTGTGGTGTCCTGGTCGACGATGTTGAAAAGCCGCACCTGAGACTCACCGGTCGCGTAGTCGGCTGGATCCACCACGATCATGTATTGTCCCGCGGCCGGCAAGGTCGAATTTTCGATAAGGCCGGTGCCGTCCCGATGGATGCACTCGCTGTCCATCTCTTTGCCTGCTCGATCCCGCAACTCGAGGACTCCACATTGTGCTGGCAATGTCGAGGTGTCGACTACTACGGACACCTTCTGACCGGCAGTGCCGGTGAACCGGAGCTTGCTGACGGCTCCGGGTTGTCCGATGGTGGAGGTGACAGGCGGACCGTCCGGGGTGATTGTGGTGTCCTGGTCGACGATGTTGAAAAGCCGCACCTGAGACTCACCCGTCGCCTTGTCGGCTGGATCCACCACGATCGTGTACTCCCCAGACGATGTGAGCCGCGCGGTGTCTATGTACCCGGTCCCATTGTTGTCCACGCACCCATCTGCTATTTCCTTGCCGGATGGATCCCACAATTCGAGGACCCCGCATTGCGACGGCAATGTCGAGGAAGTGACCTTGACGAACACCCTCTGACCTGCGGCGGCGGTGAACCGAAGTTTGCTCACCGCACCTGGGTGTTCGATGGCGGCGCTGATCGGTGGCCCGTCAAGGGCGATCGCCGAGTCCTGGTCGACCGAGTCGATCACACGTACGGTGGCTTTGCCGGTGGCATCGTTCGATGGGGCCAGTAACACGGTGTATCGCCCGTCCGCTAGCAGCGCCGTGCCGTCTATGTAGCCGGTACCGTTGCTGTTCATGCAGCCGCTGGCGATCTGTTTTCCTGTCGGATCGCGCAAAACGGGTAGCCCACACTGCGACGGAAATGTCGACGAGGTGACGTCGACGAATACCTTTTGACCGGTTCGGCCCGGGAAGGTCAATTCGGCCGTGTCACCGGGCTTGGCGATCTCGAGTGTTCGCTGGACAGGTTCGGGATCCGGGTCCGGCCAGAACAGGTAGATCGCCGCCGCGCCCATAACGAGCGAAGCGACTTCGATCAAGGGGCTCCACCATCGCTGCCACCACAGCTCGGGTTGCGGTTCGGGCGAGATTGCATTCTCCTGTAGGTGGGTTGGGGGCGATGGTGGATCAACCGGTGGTGCGTCGGTCCGGACTGCACTGCTTTTGGCGATGAACAACGCGCCCTGCGCGCGGAACACGTTGCAAGTCGGTGTCTGGTTCGGGGTGCTGCGTTTCACCGTATCGTGTACGTAGGTGTAGAGATCAATGACGCTTATCCAGCCGTCGCCATCGATATCCGCTTCGCCGGTGCGTAGTCCGTGCACGATGGCACTGGTGAACACCGATGGTTCGTTGGTGGCGCGACTGCTGGCTTCGAATTCGTGACTGAACTGCAGCGACGTCGAGGCGGTGATGACCACGCTGCCACTCCCGGTAAAGGGTTCGGCGATGTCCACCGAGTCCGATCCGGACCTTCTTCGCCGGCTATTGGAATATGCTCCGCTATAGCAGCAGTCGAGCAACAGCACCGTCTTGGTCGAACGACTGTCCTCGAGCTGATCCCTGATGAAGACAATGTCGATGCCCGTCGCGGCGAGATATTCTTTCTCGGAGTCGGTACCGATCAGGTATAAGAAATTGTGTATGTCCTTCTCGCCGTGACAGGACATGTGCAGGAGTAGCAAATCGTCACCGCGCGCTTTGCGAGAAAATCTTTCGATCGCTCTGCGGCACTCCGCTGAAGTAGCATCCCGCAGCACCTCGACCTCGAATCCGGCGATATCCGGATCAGCTAGCACCGACTCGAGCTCGATGGCGTCATGAGCCGCGCCGGGCAATTCGGCGAAGGCGGGGTCGCGGTAATGCTGGTTCGCGATGATCAGACTACGTTTTGCCATGGTTCGAAGCTCGGAAACGGGCCAAGAATTCGGCTAGGAGCCTGCGCTTCTCCTCGGTCGAAGCGACAGAGATCTCGATCTCGTCGTCCCCGCTCTTCATCCGCACGACGCCATGTTCGCGTCGAGTCACCCAACTTTTGACGACCTCGGTCGCGGCCTGCATGACGGCAGGCGATGACACGATCGCGACGATCGAAGCGACCGCCGTCACATCACCCGCCCGCGTTCGCGCCGGAGCCGGGCCTTCGGTGGGACGGCCGATGTCGTCGAAGTCGAGTTCGCGCAATTCGGCGAGGAGCAGGTTACTGTCCCAGCTCAGCCGCTCAGGGTCCGCACCGACCTCGACGATCGTGAATTCCACCTGTTCCCGCATCAGATCCCCAAAGTTCGTGGTTTTGATCTGCCGCTTCACCAGGAGCAATCAAGTCTACTCGTTCAGGAGCGGTCGACAGTGGTTCGAACCCGGTTTCCCGGTTCATCGGTATCAGCCAGACACCCTGTCTCCGGCGAGACGCACTTGTCTATCACGTCGGATCCGGCATCGATCGCCGACGAAGGGACCCCCCCGTCACCGCCGGCACCGTTCGCAATCCTCCGCACGTAGTCGGCCGAATTCGGCTGTACCGGTGCGTCTTTCTGGTAAGGAGTTCGTCATGGCCTTGGCTTTGCGCCCGGTTGACCCCACACCGGTGCTGGGCGCCGTGGTGCCCTGGCGCAGCGGATCACGGCGCGCTATCGGCTCACCCCGCAGGAGAAGCGCAACCTGGCCGCCGCCCGCGCCGCACGGCCGGCGGTCTTCACCGCGTCGATCGGCGGCCGCGCCTACCGCAGATAGGAATCACCGCGCCCCAGTCGAACTCGGGGACCCTCAGCCGCGCCCGGGCCGGATGGTGCCGTACCGGTCGAGCAGGTCCGGGTGGTCCACCGCGCTGCGTTCGACGACGCCGTTCGGTCGGCTGCTCTGCACTTCCGGCTTCTTGCCGATGCGGTATGCCTGGGAGGGTGAGCGCGAGTATAGGCAGGGCTGATGGATGCGGCGTGCCTGTCGTCGAGAATGTTGCTCCATCGGTTTATAGGTATATATCCTTGTATATATGAAGACCATGATCGATCTGAACGACGAAGCCCTAGCCCTCGCTGCCAAGGAGTTGGGGACCACCACCAAGAAGGACACGGTGAACGCGGCTCTGGAATTCGTCGCCGAGCGGAGACGCCGAATCGAACAGGTCTTGACCGATCCGTACGGGTTCGGCGTCGGTCAAGATATCGGTGATGCCGAAGTAATGGGCGAGGCTCGTCGTTGAGCGAAACCACTCCTCTGCGACTCCACCTCGTGGACACCTCCGCGAGCGCCAGACTCGGGCATGAGCCGGTGCGTGCGGTGATCGCCGGGCTGATCGCCGACCGTGCGGCTGCGACCTGCGTCACGGTGGATCTGGAAGCGGGTTACTCCGGCCGCAACCTCGCCGACGTGCAGAACATCGGCCAGCGCCGTCGCGCTCTCTACGTCAACCTGCCGATCAACGAGACGATCGCCGACCGTGCCCGGGAAGTCCAGCAATTGATGGCACGCAAAGGTCACCACCGAGCCGCGGGGATCGTGGATCTGCTCACTGCCGCCGTTGCCGAGTTCCACGGGGCCGTACTGGTCCACTACGACGCGGATTTCGAACACATCGCGGCGGTGACGAGGCAGCCCCAGGTCTGGGTCGTGCCCCAGGGCAGCCTCGACTAGGTTGTCGTGACCCGCGAACCCACTGCGCCCAGCCGAACTCGCGATCTCAGCCCTTTCCGCCGGGCCGGATGGTGCCGTACCAGTCGAGCAGGTCCGGGTTGTCCACCGCGCTGCGTTCGACGACGCGGGCCGGGTCGGCGCCTTGGAACAGTTTCTTGATCGGCACCTCGAGTTTCTTGCCGGTGCGGGTGTGCGGGATGCCGGGGGCGAGGATGATCTCGTCGGGGACGTGGCGGGGGGAGACCTCGGTGCGGATGGTGCTGTTGATGCGGGCTTTCAGCTCGTCGGTGAGTTCGGCGCCGGGGGCCAGCGTGACGAACAACGGCATCCAGTAGCCGCCGTCGGATTGCTCGGCGCCGATCACCAGTGCCTCGGCGATCTCCGGGAGCCGTTCGACGGACTGGTAGATGTCGGCGCTGCCCATCCGGATGCCGTGCCGGTTGAGCGTGGAGTCCGACCGCCCGTGCACGATCACGCTGTGGTGGTCGGTGATGGTGATCCAGTCGCCGTGCCGCCACACGCCGGGGAACGTGTCGAAATACGCGTCGTGGTAGCGCTTTCCGTCCTCGTCGCGCCAGAAGGCGACCGGCATGGACGGCATCGGCGCGGTGACGACCAGTTCGCCCACCTCGCCGCGCACCGGCTGCCCCGCCGGGTCGTAGGCGTCCAGCGCGACGCCGAGATAGGGCGCCGACAACTCGCCCGGCCACACGGGCATAGTGCGCACGCCGCCGATGAACGCCGACACCACGTCGGTGCCGCCGCTGATCGAGGAGACCTGAACGTGCTCGCCGACGTTCTCGCCCAGCCACAGCGCCGAGGAGGTGGGCAGCGAGGAACCCGTGATGCCGACGGCGCGCAGCGCCGACAGGTCGTGATCGGTGCGCGGTACGGAGCCCGCTTTGATGCACGCCAGCACATAGCCGGGGCTGGCGCCGAGCACGGTGGCTCCGACCTCGGCGGCGATGCGCCACAGCGCGTCGGGGGTGGGAGCGGTCGGGCTGCCGTCGTAGGTGACGATGGTGGCCCCGGTCAGCAGGCCCGCGATCTGGAAGTTCCACATCATCCAGCTCGGGCTGGTGTACCAGAAGAAGGTGTCATCGGGGCCGATGTCGGATTGCAGGGCAACGGCTTTGAGATGTTCGAGCAGCACGCCGCCGTGGCCGTGCACGATGCCCTTGGGCAGGCCGGTGGTGCCGGAGGAGAACACGATCCACAGCGGATGGTCGAAATCCACCGATTCGGTGGTGATCACCGGCGGCAGCGACTCGGTGCTGGTGATCGCGTCGTCCCACGAGGTCGCGTCCGGTACCTCGAGCCCGAGCCGGGGGACCACGACCGTGCCCTTCAAGCTGTCCAGGCCCGCGCGCAAGGCGACGACGTCCTCGCGCTTGTCGTGCGCCTTGCCGCCGAAACGGTAGCCGTCGGCGGTGACCAGCACGGTGGGTTCGAGCTGCCCGAGCCGGTCCAGCGCGGCTTTCGGGGAATAGTCCTGCCCGCAGGCGCTCCAGACCGCGCCGATGCTCGCGGTGGCCAGGAACGCGATCACCGCCTCCGGGATGTTCGGCAGATATCCCGCCACCCGGTCACCGGGCCGCACACCCAGCGAACGCAGCGTTTGCGCGAAAGCGGCGGTGTGGTCGATCAATTCGGCCCAGGACACCTCCCGGATCGGCGCGTCCTCGCTGACCGCCTTGATCGCGGGCCGGTCGGTGCGCAGCTGCCGGATCACCTGGTCCACGTAGTTCAGCCTGGTGCCGGGAAACCATTGCGCCCCAGGCATCTCGGCGTTCGCCAATACCTCGCCCGCGACGTCGCCGAGTTGGAAATAGTCCCACAGCGCGTGCCAGAACCCGGCGAGATCCCGCACCGACCACTGCCACAGCGCGTGATAGTCGGCCGTGCGCACGCCGGTGCGCTCGGCGACGAATCGCGCGAAGTCGGTGACTTTCGCCGCGGCGATGTCTTCTTCGGTCGGCACCCATTGCGGTTGCATCGCGGTCCTCCTGACTGTGGAAACTCGGTGCTCAGGCGCGGTCGGCGCGCCGCACGATCTGCTCGGCGTGCCGGAACACGGGGCCATCGACCATCCTGCCCTCCAGGGCGAAGACCCCGCGGTGCTTCGGCGCTTCCTCCAGCACCCGCCGGGCCCAGGTGATCTCTTCCTCCGAGGGCGCGTAGGCGGCGCGCAGCACCGCCACCTGACTCGGGTGGATGGCGACCTTGGCGTCGAACCCGATCGCGACCGCGTCCTCCGCCTCCGCGCGCAGCCCGTCCAGATCCCGGATGTTCAGATACACCGAATCCAGCGCGAACTTGCCATAGGCCTTGGCGGCCAGCAGCGTGCTGGAGCGCACGTGGCGGGCCACGTCGCGGTAACTGCCGTCGGCGTGCCTGCTCCCGGCGCCGCCGAGCCCGGCCACCAGATCCTCCGCGCCCCACATGACGCCGATCGCGTTGTGCGCCGTCATCACATGGCCGACTGTGAGCGCGCCGAGCGGCGACTCGATCAGCGCGATCACCTCGTGCTCGGGCAGCGCCGCGACCTGTTCGGCCGACTCGCATTTCGGCAGCATCAGCCGCCGGTAAGCGGTGCCCGCGAGGGCCGCGAGATCGAGCGCGTGGTCCCCGGTGCCCGCCGCGTTGATCCGCACCACCGTGGTCGCCGGATCCAGGGGGGTATCCACCAGCGCCTTACGCGCCGCCGCCTTGTCGTGCGCGGCGACGCCGTCCTCGAGGTCGAGAATCACCACATCCGCCACATCCGCCGCCTTCGCGAAGCGTTCCGGGCGATCGGCCGGGCAGAACAACCAGGCCGGGCCCGCCATCTGCCAGCTCATACGTGTCCTTTCACGCTGTGTCTGTTGTCGGCGTGAGCGGGGGTCTGCGTGGTTACGCTGCGCTGCCGCCTCCGGCCCTGACCGCTCACGCTGTGTCTGTTGTCGGCGTGAGCGGGGGCCTGCGTGGTTACGCTGCGCTGCCGCCTCCGGCCCTGACCGCTCACGCTGTGTCTGTTGTCGGC